>JBDSBU010000173.1:0-9312 GCA_039921445.1 Marmoricola sp.
TCGAGCGGGACATAGTCGGCGACAACGAGCACGCCCGTGGTCTTCACCGACACCGGCTGGATCCCGACCGGCCGGCCGCCGCGATAGGTGACGAAGGTGAACTGGGCGTCACGGCGCAGCTTGCTCCCGATCGCGACGGCGTACGCCGCACCGCCGGTCGTGCCGTTGGTGTAGGTGTAGCCGATCTTGCCGTTCTCGCCCACCACCTGGGTCGGGCCCTTCTGCACGTGCAGGTGGCCCGACACCACCAGGTCGGTGCACCCACGCGCCAGTGCCGTGGCTCCGAGGTTGGCGTCGTGGACGACCAGGGTGGCGATCCGCTCGCCGTCCTCGTCGAGATTGCAGACGTCCTCGGCGATGGTGGTCTTCACCTCGGCGAAGCTCAGGCCCTTCTGGTCGCGCCAGTTGCCCAGCCCGCTGGAGCGTGGGTCGTCGACTCCGGTGATGCGCACGTCGGCGAAGGGCGTCACCGGATCACCGTCGAGGTGGGTCCAACCGAGCTTCTTCAGGTGGTTGCTCACGATGCTGCCGTGGTCGTGGTTGCCCGCGACCGCCACCCGTGCGTCGTAGTCCTCGAAGGCGTCGTTGAGCGAGTCCAGGCTGAAGGTCTCCCAGGCCTGCCCCGTCGAGGTGTCGTCGCCGGCGTCGAGCACCACCGTCGCACCGGCTGCGTCCGCCGCGGCGCGCACCACCGGGTCCATGCCGATGTTGTCGTGCCGGTCGCTGACCAGCACCGCCACGGTCTCGTCCTCGGCAGGCTGGTGCAGCTTGTCCGCGATCTCCGGGACGCTGTCCGCCAGGTCACGGTAGAAGACCTTGCTGGTCTCGTAGGTGTCGAAGAGGCTGAACACCAGTCGCCTGGTGCCCTCTGTCACCAGCCCGTTGCGAATCTGCCACCCCTCGAGCCCTTCGGGGATGTCCACCTCGGGGAAGGCCGCAGCGACTCCGAGCCACTGGGCGGAGTCGACGCGTTCGGTCTCGGCACGCCAGGGTTGCAGGAACGCGAGCACTCCGAGGCTGAGCGCAGTGATGGTCGCCAGGGCGAACCGCCCACGGTGACGCACCAGCTGGGCACGCCGCGACCGACCGAGCAGAAGCCACAGTGCGATCGGCAGCAGGCCGATCCCGCCCGCTCGGAGGGCCTGGACCCAGGCGAGGTCGGCGATCTCCTCACGGACGTCGCTGATCTCCGCGTCGGGCTGGGCCGCGATGGCGGCGTACCTGACCGCGAGCTGTTCCCCACTGGTGGCGGTGGTCTTGCCCAGCTCGATGTCGACGCCGAACCTGCTGCCGGTCTTGGAGCGAGCGTCCGGCAGGTAGGGGCCCAGCTCGAGGCGCACGTAGCCGTCGAAGGTCGGCCGCACGACCGCGTCGTGGCTGGCCACCACCATCTCGGTCTGCGAGTGCGTGAACAGCACCACCCACGTCGGCACGGCGACCAGGACCCACACCAGCCCGAACCCGAGCAGGTGCAGCAACCGTCGCCGCTTGGAGACGCTGTGCGAGGCGGGGTCGGTGGCGCTCACTCCGGGGAGGAGGTCCGCTTCTGGGCCCGCTCCTGGGCGACGGAGTAGAGCGCCACGCTCGCCGCGACACCGGCGTTCAGCGACTCCAACGAGCTCGCCATCGGGATCGAGACCAGCTGGTCGCAGGTTTCGGCGACCAGGCGGGAGAGGCCCTTGCCCTCGGAGCCGACGACGATCACCAGCGGTCCGTCGGCCAGGTCCAGGTCGGGCAGCGAGACGTCACCGTCGGCGGCCAGGCCGACCACCATGCATCCTGCTTCCTGGTAGGCCTTGAGCTGACGGGTCAGGTTGACCACCTGCGAGACCGGGACCCGGGCGGCCGCGCCGGCCGAGGTCTTCCAGGCGCTGGCGGTCATGCTCGCCGCGCGACGCTCGGGGATGACGACACCGTGGGCCCCGAAGCCCGCCGCGGAGCGTACGACGGCACCGAGGTTGCGCGGGTCCGTCACCGAGTCGAGCGCGACGATCAGCACCTGCTCGCTGTTGGCCTTCGCGACGTCGAGGAAGTCCATCGGGTCGGAGTACTCGTAGGCCGGGATCCGCGCCGCGAGGCCCTGGTGCACCGCACCTGCGGTCATCCGGTCGAGCTCGACGCGCGGCACCTCGAGCAGCGAGATCTTCTTGTCCGCGGCGATCGCGAAGACCTCACGCAGACGTCCGTCACGCTCGGCCCCCTCGGCGACGTAGACCGAGGTGATCGGCAGCTCCGCGCGCAGCGCCTCGAGCACCGAGTTGCGGCCGGCGATCCACTCGTGGTCGCCGCCGCCCTTGCCCATCGGGCGACGCGGCTTCTTCGAAGCATCGCGATCGTCCTTGGCCTTCTTCTTGTGCGCCTTGTGGTAGGGCCGCTCGATCGCCTTCGGCGTGGGGCCCTTGCCCTCGAGGCCGCGTCGGACGCGTCCCCCCGATCCGGCGGTGGGGTTGCCCTTGCCGGTCTTCTTGATGGCGCCGCGGCGCTGGGAGTTTCCTGGCATCAGTTCCCCTGCATGTTGTTCCCGGCGACGGACCAGCGTGGCCCGTCCGGGGTGTCTTCGATCTCGATGCCCGCGTCCTTGATCCGGTCTCGGATCGCGTCGGCGGCGGCAAAGTCCTTGTGCGCCCGGGCCTCGGCGCGTTGTTCCAGCATGCCCTTGACCAGGGCGTCGACCACGACGGTGAGGTCCTCGGTTTCACCCGCGCCCCAGTGGCTGGTCCAGTGCGGGTCGGCCGGGTCGAGGCCGAGCACGCCCAACATGGCCCGGACCGAGGCCGCGTTGCCGCGCAGCGCCGGTGTGTCCCCGCCCGCGAGCAGCTTGTTGCCCTCCCGGACCACGTCGTGCAGCGCCGCGATCGCGGCCGGGGTGCCCAGATCGTCGTCCATCGCGGCCACGAAGTCGGCGCAGAAGATTCCGCCCGTCGCGACCTCGCCGAGAACCGCGGCCGCCCGGTCCAGGAAGCCCTCGATCCGACGGAAGCCGAGCGCAGCCTCCTCGAGCGCCTCGAAGCTGAACTCCACGTGGGAGCGGTAGTGCGCTGCGACCATGTAGTAGCGGAGCTCGATGCCGCGCACCCGTTCGAGCACGTTGGGCACCAGCAGCGAGTTGCCCAGCGACTTGCTCATCTTCTCGCCGCTGGTGGTGATCCAGGCGTTGTGCAGCCAGTACGACGCGAAGCCGTGGCCGGCCGCACGCGACTGGGCCTGCTCGTTCTCGTGATGTGGGAAGCGGAGGTCCACGCCGCCACCGTGGATGTCGAAGGCGCCGCCGAGGTACTTGCCAGCCATCGCCGAGCACTCGATGTGCCAGCCCGGACGGCCACGACCCCAGGGCGAGGCCCAGGAGGCGGTCACCGGCTCGTCTGCCTTGTGGCCCTTCCACAAGGCGAAGTCACGGGGGTCGCGCTTGCCCCTGGGGTCAGCATCCTGGGCCGCCTCCATGTCGTCGACCTTCTGGCGCGTGAGCTCGCCGTACGCCGGCCAGGAGGCGACGTCGAAGTAGACGTCACCCGAGCCGTCCGCGGCGGCGTAGGCGTGGCCGCGCTCGATCAGGACCTCGATCAGCTCGAGCATCTCGGGGATGTGGCCGGTGGCGGCCGGTTCGTAGGTCGGCGGCAGCACGTGCAGCGCGTCGTAGGCGCGGTCGAGCTCGCGCTTCATGTCGTAGGCGAGGTTCCACCAGGCCCGACCCTGCTCGGCGGACTTCACCAGGATCTTGTCGTCGATGTCGGTGATGTTGCGGATGAAGGTGACCTCGTAGCCGTTCGCCAGGAGCCAACGCCGGAGCACGTCGAAGTTGACCGCGGAGCGGACGTGACCGACGTGCGGCTCGGACTGGACCGTGAGTCCGCAGACGTAGATGCCCGCCCTGCCCTCCTCGAGGGGGACGAAGTCGCGGACCGCGCGCGCAGCGGTGTCGTGGAGCCGGAGAGTCACCCGGAGAGTCTATGGCTCCGGAGGCAGGAGGCCGACCGCGGTACCAGCCACCTCCGGTCCCCGCAAATGTGACGAAAAGCGACTCGTGAGGCGGAAAGCGCCTACTGTGGCCCGATGCAGTCGCCTCTCCGTCAACCCCGTGTCCGGGCCGCCCTCGCCGGTCTGGCGATCCTGAGCACCGCCGGGGTCCTGCTCACCGATCCCGTGCGGCCCGAGCAGGCCAAGCTGGTGGAGTCCAGCACCGCCCAGCACTCGTTGCGCCAGATCACGACCGGCGCGGCCTTCCGGGTGGGGACGCCCGAAGGCACTCGCGTCTCCCGCGGTTCGCTGAAGATCGGTGAGCCCATCGGCACCCTCGACTGGGCCGGTCGCCGCTGGTCGTACTCGCGCTGGACCTCGGACTGGGTGCGTCCCGGCCACGGGTTCAGCGAGCTGATCCCCTCCTGGAACGCCGGGACCCCGCGCGGGACCTGGGTGCAGGTGCAGGCCCGGGCGACCAGCACCACGGGGAAGCTCAGCAGCTGGAAGACACTCGGCAGCTGGACCAGTCGCGAGTCCGGGATCCGGCGGACCAGCTCGGGGCGCCAGGGCGATGCGGTGGCCTCGGTCAGCACCGACACCGTGCAGGCCGCATCCGGTGTCACGCTGACCGGCTACCAGCTCAGGACGCTGCTGGTGCGGAAGCCGACCAGCAGGCGTACCCCGGTCGTGCGGTCGGTCCAGGCCGTGGCCAGCCGGCTCGCCGCCTCCCCTGCCGCGACCAGTCGCCGCGCTCTGCCGGCGAAGTCGTTGGCCGTGCCGGCGTACTCCCAGATGACGCACCGCGGCCAGTACCCCCAGTACGGCGGTGGCGGCCAGGCCTGGTGCTCACCGACCTCGCTGTCGATGATCCTGGCCTACTACGCCGCCCTGCCGAGCGCGTCGTCGTACGCCTGGGTGGACAAGAGGTACGCCGACCCGGTGGTCGATCACGTGGCCCGGGCCGTCTACGACAACGGCTACCAGGGCGCCGGCAACTGGGCGTTCAACACCGCCTACGCCGCGACCCGCACGACCGATGCCTTCGTCACACGCCTGCGCGACCTGACCGAAGCCGAACGCTTCATCGCGGCCGGCATCCCGCTGGCCGCCTCGATCAGCTTCGGCCGCGGCGAGCTGACCGGTGCCCCGATCGGTGCCACCAACGGCCACCTGGTGGTGATCGCCGGCTTCACCCGCTCCGGCCGCGTGGTCGTCAACGACCCTGCGGCGTCGAGCAACGACTCGGTCCGCCGTACCTATGCCCGCGCCGAGTTCGAGAAGGTCTGGCAGCGCCGCTCCGGTGGCCTGGTCTACGTCGTACGTGACGCCGCCCACCCGCTCCCCGCCCGCGTGCCCGGCGGTGGCTGGTAGCGCTGTCGGTTTTTCATGTTCTCCTGAAAAACCAGCACTTCTCTGCCATTGCAACGGCAGAGAAGTGCTGGTTTCACAAGGTCTCCTGAAACTCCGTCAGCGCAAGCCGTAGGAAACCAAGCAGGTCCGAGGGGGGAAGATCAGCGACCCGTCGGACGATCAGTTCACCGACGCGGGGCGCGTCTGCAGGCTCCAGTGATCGTGGTCGCCAGCCAACTGATCGTCCGTAGGTCAGCGAAGCCGTCGGCGCACCGCTGCCTCACGCCCCGTACCCACCATCCACGTCCAGCTTCTGGCCGCTGACGAAGCCGGCGCGGGGGGAGGCGAGGAAGCAGACCGCCTCGGCGACGTCGTGGGCGAGGCCGAAGGTGCGCAGCGGGATGTTGGCCCGCGCGGCGGCGAGGGCGCGCTCGTCGAGTTCGCCGCTGGCGATCAACCGGTCGGCCATACCGTCGGTGAGCATGCCGGGGCCGACACAGTTGGCTCGTACGCCGTAGCGGCCCTCTTCCACCGCCAGCCCACGCACGAGCGCCTCGACCGCGGCCTTGGGCGCCGAGGACAGCCCGTCTCGCACGGGGAATCGCCTCGTCGCCGCAGTCGTGACCGCGACGATGCTGCCGCGAGCTGCTCGCAGGTGCGGCAGGGCCGGGCTGACGACGTTGAAGAAGCCACCCGCGTCGGCGGCCAGCTGCTCGGTCATCGAGGCTGGCTCGACCACGCTGAGGTGGCGCATCGGCACGTGCGGGCCGGCTGCGTGCACCAGCGTGTGCAGGCCGCCGTGACGCTCTGCGATCTCATTCACGACGCTCGCGCACTCGCCGGGGTCGGTGACGTCGAGGTGGTGCGCGCTCGTCTTGACGCCGTACGTCGCCACCTCCTGCATCAGCCTCTCGGCGGCATCCTCGCCGCGCAGCCAGGTGAAGGCCACCTCGCTGCCACGCTGAGCCAGCAGTCGTACGACGGCCCGGCCGATGCCGCCCGACCCCCCGACCACCAGCGCCGCCCCGTCGAGCTCGGGAAAGTCATCCATTCCCCCAAGTTAGCGGGAGATGCCGATCGTGGAGGACAACCAGCGGCCGCTGGTCAGCCCTCCGCCCGGAACGGGTGCGAGTGCCATCCGGTGGCGCCGTCGGGAATGACGTCGGTGCGCACGGCGGTCTGGGTGTAGCCGGTCAGGTCTGTGGCCCGGACCGTGACCCGGTGGTCGCCCGGCCCTACGTCCACGGTGCCGGCCCACTGCACCCAGGTGTCGGCGTCCGGCACCCGGCCGAGGTCGGCCTCGACCCACGGGCCGCCGTCGAGCATGTACTCGACCTTCTCGATCCCGGTGTGCTGGGCCCAGGCGCTGCCGCCGACGCGGACCTTCCCGGACGCGACGGTGTCGCCGTTGCGGGGTACGTCGACCCGCGACTGGGTCTTGACCGGGCCCTTCTCCGACCAGCCGCGCTGGGTCCAGAAGGCGTCGATCTTGTCGAAGGTGGTCACCTCGAGGTCGACGATCCACTTGGTCGCCGAGACGTAGCCGTAGAGGCCGGGCACCACCATCCGCACCGGGAACCCGTGCTGCACCGGCAACGGCTGGCCGTTCATCGCCACGGCGAGCAGCGCGTTGCGGTCGT
Source organism: Marmoricola sp. (assembly GCA_039921445.1). Lineage (GTDB taxonomy): Bacteria > Actinomycetota > Actinomycetes > Propionibacteriales > Nocardioidaceae > Marmoricola. Next base: position 6,948 of record JBDSBU010000173.1, read on the forward strand.
CGGTCAGCGCCTCGAGCGGCGTACCGCAGTTCCAGCCGTCCCGCGAGGTCTGCAGAACTGCGTTGGCCTTGGCCTTGACTCCGGCCATGGCCAACACCTCACGCACGGGTACGCCGGACCAGTACGCGTTGCCGATCAGGTCGCCGCCGACCTCGTTCGAGACGCAGCACAGGGTCAGCCAGGCCTCGGTGAGCTCGCGGTCGATCAGGTCCTGGTAGCTCAGGGTGATCTCGCGATCGACCATGCCTTGGATGCGCAGCTCCCAGTCGGCGGGCGAGATCGACGGCGGGGCGAGCGCGGTGTGGATCACGTAGAACCGGCTGTTGGGGGTCCGCCACGTCTCGATGCCCTCGCCGAGGTTGACGCCTGCCGGCAGCTCGCCTCGCTTGACCGGCAGCCGGAGCAGCCGACGGGCCTGCTCGACCTGTCGACGACCGCTGCCTGCCGCATCAACCGATCCGGACAGCCCGACCGCCTTGCCCGCGCTCCAGCTCAAGGGCGTCGGCACCAAGAAGACCGTCAGCTATTACTATGGGCTCAAGGCTGGCGCCGGTACTATCAAGATCGTGGCGACAGCCAAGAATGCACCCAGCGGGTCGGCCCAGGCGCTGCAGTTCGCCCTGTACGACGCCAAGGCCAACCGCCTGTGCTTCGACTCGCACGGCAACACCAACAGCGACAAGACGATCACGCTCAACTGCACGATCGACAAGGCACAGCCGCTGGTCCTGCGGCTCGACCTGGGCGAGGAAACGATCGACTACACGGTCGCGCTGGAGGGACCCGTCGAGCTGCCCGCGCCAGAGGCCGCCGGCGGTGCCAAACCGGTAGCGGGAGCAGGGTCGCAGGACATCGATGAACCGACCCGCATGAGCGGCAATCGCATCAAGGGGGAGGGCGTCAAGAAGCCGGTTTCCTACTATTACGCTTTCAATGCCGGGCCGGGCGAGCTGACGCTCACGGCCGACGCCAAGAACCTGTCGGCCGCCGTGACCGATGCGCTCAAGGTCGGCCTGTACACGCTGCGCTCGGAAAAGCTGTGCGATCTGTCACTCGGGAACACCACGCTGGACAAGCGCGCCGTGTTGGGCTGCAAGGTCGACAAGCGCCAGCCCGTCATCCTGCGCCTCGACCTGTCCGCAGAAACGGTCGACTACCTGGTGAAATTTGAAGGCCCTTACGACTTCGACCCGTTCACCGTGCCCAAGGAAGTGACCATCGCGCTCGATGCGGCCGTGCTGTTCGATACCGGCAAGGCGGACTTGAAGCCCGAAGCACGACAAAGCCTGCATGAAGCGGCGGAGCGGGTGAAGAAATTCAAGAATGCCGCCGTGATGATCTCGGGCCACACTGACAATGTCGGCAACGAGGCGGCCAACAAGGCCTTGTCGGACCGGCGTGCCAATGCCGTGCGCGATTACTTTGTGGCGAACGAAGCGATACCCGCGGCGGGCCTGGGCGTCAAGGGCTACGGCAAATCGCAGCCGGTGGCCGACAACGCCAGCGAGCAGGGGCGCGCGCGCAACCGCCGGGTCGATGTCGTCATCACGCCGGCAGCGCCGTGATCGCTATTCTTCCATCCCGATCAGCGCCTCGATATCGGCAACCGCCATCCTGAGCATCAGATCGGGCCGCGCTTCGCTGGGCACGACGCCGGCGACGATGGCATCGGGAACCGATTTCTTCATGACGCCATCACGCGAGATGAAGTATTCGCCCTTGTCGTATTTGATGTCATAGAGCAGGCCTTGGCCGGTACTGCGTCGGTGCTGGTGTACTGGCATGTGATTTCCAATGTTGTGATTGTGATGCTTATGTTACTCCGGCCGCTCTGCAAGGCCCGTTCGCTACGCGCGGGGCGATTGCAGGCGAACTGGTGTACGCTGCCCAGACCAAGATCAGGAGCGCCATGCCGTCCAGCACGAAAAAAACCGTCTATGTGGCCATGGCCGGCAATCTGCTCATTGCCGTGACCAAGTTCATTGCCGCCGCCTTCACCGGCAGCTCCGCCATGCTGTCGGAAGGCTTCCACTCGCTGGTCGACACCGGCAACGAGGTGTTGCTTCTGTATGGCATGCACCGTGCCAAGACGCCCGCCGATGCGCGCTATCCCTTCGGTCGCGGCAAGGAAGTCTACTTCTGGAGCCTGGTCGTGGCGCTGCTGATCTTCGCCTTCGGGGCCGGCATTTCCGTCTATGAGGGCGTACACCATCTGCGCCATCCGGGGCCGATGGAGAGCCCGGCGATCAATTACGCCGTCATCGGCGCGGCCCTGGTTTTCGAAGGCATTTCCTGGACCGTCGCGCTGCGCCAGTTCAAGCGCGCCAAGGTAGCGATGGGCTATTTCGAAGCCATCCACAAGAGC
>JBDSBU010000174.1:0-15136 GCA_039921445.1 Marmoricola sp.
GGTCGCGGCTGCAAGGATGGCGTGGTGCTGCCGATGCTCGCCACCACTGGGGACCGCGTGCCCGGCGAGGGCTGGGTGCATGAGGTCAAGTGGGACGGCATGCGCGTGCTCGTCGATCGCGACGCCACCGGTCTGCGGGTCTGGTCGCGCAACGAGAACGACGTCACGGTGTCCTTCCCCGAGCTCGGTGACCTTGCAGGCGTCGGCCGTGACTTCGTGCTCGATGGCGAGGTCGTGGCGCTGGGAGAGGGAGTGCCCTCCTTCGGCGCACTCGCGGACCGGATGCACGTGCGCGACGCCAGTCGCGCGGCTCGCCTGGCAACAACCAACCCGGTGACGCTGATCGTCTTCGATCTGCTCCGGCTCGATGGTGAGGACCTGCGCTCACGGCCGCTGCGTGAACGCCGCGCGCTGCTGGAGGGCCTCGGTCTCGACGACGTCGCCTGGCAGGTGCCGCCGACGTACGACGACGGGGCGATGCTGCTCGCCGCTGCCGAGCAGCAGGGTCTCGAAGGGATCGTCAGCAAACGGCTGGCCTCGCCGTACCGAACCGGGCAGCGCAGCCGCGACTGGCTGAAGTTCCCGATCCGCTCCACCGGCTCCTTCGTGATCGGCGGCTTCCGTCACGAGACCGGCAGCGACCACCGCATCGGTGCCGTGCTGGTCGGGCAGCCGACCGGGTCAGGTCTTCGCTTCGTCGGTCGTGTGGGAAGCGGCATCGCAGGCAAGGCCGGGCGAATGCTCACCGAGCTGCTCGAGCCACTCGTGGTCGAGTCCTCGCCCTTCGACGCGGTACTGCCCCGGCTCGACCAGCGCGGCACGGTCTGGCTCGACCCGCGGGTGGTCGTCGACGTGCAGTACCTCGCACTGACCCGCGACGGCCGGCTAAGACAACCCGCCTATCGCGGCGTGCGAGACGACCTCGACATCGCCGACCTGCTCGGTGCGGTCACTGATAAGGAGGACTGAGATGGCGGCCAAACGCACCGAGGTGGCCGTCGAGGTCGACGGGCGGGTCCTGACGCTGGTCAACCTGGAGAAGGTGATGTACCCGCGGACCGGAACCACCAAGGCCGAGGTGCTCAACTACTACGCCCAGGTCGCACCGGTGCTGCTGCCGCACCTCGCCGACCGGGCGGTCACCCGGATCCGTTGGCCGCACGGGACCGGTGACGGCTCCTTCTTCGAGAAGAACGTGCCCTCGGGCACGCCGTCGTGGGTGCGCACCGTCACGGTGCCGACCACCGGGTCGCGGACCGGAGCCAAGGAGGACGGCGAGCTCACGTTTCCGGTGATCGACTCGCTTGCGACCCTGACCTGGTTGGCCAACCTCGCAGCGTTGGAGCTGCATGTGCACCAGTGGACCGTGACCCGCACGGGGAGGCCGCGCAACCCGAACCGGCTGGTGATCGACCTCGACCCCGGGGAGCCTGCCGGGCTGGGGGAGTGCGCCGAGGTCGCGCTTCTCGTGCGCGAGCGCCTGGCTGCCGACGGTCTCCAGTGCGTGCCTGTGACCAGCGGCTCCAAGGGCTTGCATCTCTACGCCGCGCTGGATGGCAAGCGGACCCACGAGGAGGTGCGCGACTACGCCCACGGGATCGCCGAGGAGCTCGAGACCCAGTCCCCGAAGCTGGTGGTCTCGCAGATGACCAAGGCGCGTCGCGGCGGGAAGGTGTTCCTCGACTGGTCACAGAACACCGGCTCGAAGACCACCATCTCGCCGTACTCCCTGCGTGGGCGGGACCTGCCGACGGTGGCTGCCCCGCGCACGTGGCTGGAGGTCGAGGCGGGGGCCGAGGACCCGCTCGCGCTGGAGCACCTGCGCTTCGAGGAGGTCCTCGAGCGCATCGGGGACCTGGGCGACCTGTTCGAGCTGGAATAGGAACCCAGGTGCGAATTGCCAGTTCCTGCCGGTTTGCCCGGGGCCGGCAGGGGGTACTCCACCCTCCGTCCGCTCACCCGCACATTCTTGGAGGCAGCAGCCATGCACGACGAAGGACTCACCCCGCAAGAGCTTGCCGGCGAGGGCGCCCGTGCGCTTCCCGACAAGGAGGCCTTCTCGATCCTGGACCTGGCTGCTGACGTGAACATCGCACTCGACGCGGCCGCCCCGATCGATCTCGCTGTCGCCGCCAACGCCAACGTGGCGGCTCCGATCGATGCTGCCGCGAGCGCCAACGTGCTCTCCGACGGCTCTTCGGCCCAGTCACTGACCGACCAGGGTGTCTCCATCACCCAGGACCTCAACGCCGACGCGACGGCCACGGCCAACCAGGACGCGTCGGTCGACCAGGGCAACGACGTCAGCGACGCCGGAGCTGCTCCTGCTGCAGCCCCCGCGGGCGACGCCGGAGGCAGCGGTGTGGTCGGCGGCACCGTGGACGCGGTCCAGGGTGCCGTGGGTGGCGTCGCCGACTCCACCAAGGACCTGACCGGCGGGCTCACCGATGCGGTGACCGGCACTGCCGCTCCGGCAGGCGACGCCGTCGGTGGTGCAGCCGGCAGCACCGTCGGTGGTGCGGTGGACGGTGGCCCCGGCGACCTCACGGGAACCGCTGGCACGGTGGGCGGTGAGGTCGACAGCGCCGGTGGCGCCGTGGGTGGCGCGGTCGACGGTGCGGGCGGTGCCGTGGGTGGCGCGGTCGACGGTGCGGGCGGGGCGGTGGGAGGGGTCACCGACAACCTCGACCTCTCCAACGGCAACCTGCTCAACGTCGACGTCAACGTCGACCTCGACGGGGACATCTCGGCCCCCATCGGTGGTGCGGTCGCAGCCAACGCCAACGTGGCGGCCCCGATCGATGCCTCGGTGGCCGCCAACATCGGCTCGCACGACTCCGAGGCCATCGCCGTCTCCCAGCAGGACGCGATCATCAACCAGTCCATCGAGGGTGAGGCCACGGCCACCACTGACCAGCAGGCCGACGTACAGCAGTGACCGCTGCCCCGGCCGAAGGCCTCGAGCTGATCGGCCAGATGCAGGGTTCGGGCTATCGGGAGCCCCCTGCTCTGGTCCGTCGTGCAGATGGACAGACGGTCCAGCTGACACCGCTGCTGTATGTCGTCCTCGAGGAGATCGCCGCGGGCGGTTCCACCGAGGAGGTGGCCGATCGGGTCTCTGCCCGTCTCGGTCGCACCGTCACGGCCGACAACGTCGAGACCTTGGTGGACTCGCAGCTGCGTCCGCTGGGACTGCTGAAGAGGGCCGACGGCAGTGAGCCCGAGGTCAAGCGCAGCAACCCGCTGCTCGGCCTGCGGTGGAAGTTCGCGATCACCGACCCCACCGTCACCCGGCGGCTGACCGCACCGTTCGCGGTGCTCTTCAACCCGTTGCTGGTTCTGGCCGTCACTGCAGGCTTCGTCGCGGTGGCGTGGTGGGTGTTGCTGCAGAAGGGCCTGGCCTCAGCCACCTACGAGGCCTTCGGGAACCCGGGACTGCTGCTTGTCATCGTTGCGGTGATGCTGACCTCGGCAGGATTCCACGAGTTCGGGCATGCTGCAGCGGCGCGTCGTGGGGGAGCGGACCCCGGCGCCATGGGTGCCGGCATCTACCTGGTGTGGCCGGCCTTCTACACAGACGTCACCGACAGCTACCGACTCAGCCGCGTGGGGCGGTTGCGGACCGACCTCGGCGGCCTCTACTTCGACGCCATGGTCTCGGTCGCGGTCTTCGGGGTCTGGTCCGCCACGCGGTGGGACGGCTGGCTGCTCGTGATTGCGGCCCAGGTGCTCGGCATGGTGCGCCAGCTGACCCCCCTCGTGCGCTTCGACGGCTACCACATCTTGTGCGACGCCACCGGGGTCCCCGACCTGTTCCAGCGGATCAAGCCGGTGCTGTTGAGCTTCTTGCCCAAGTACTGGAAATCACCTGAGGTCGCTGCTCTCAAACCTTGGGTACGAGTCGTGGTGACGCTGTGGGTGCTGGTCGTCGTGCCCATGCTGTTGTTCTCGTTGCTGGCGCTGGTCTTCGCGCTCCCCCGGATTGCCGGGACCTCATGGGAAAGGGTCCAACAGCACGCGCAGGCCTTCTCCGACGCCGTCGGCAACGGTGCGGTCGTCGAGGCCTCGGGTCGTGTGGTGGCCATGCTGGCAACCGGCTTCCCCGTTCTGGCGATCACCTTGATGCTCAGTCGTCTGGTGTGGTCCCTCGGCAAGCGGGCCTGGGTCACCACGTCCGGCAAGCCCGCCAAGCGTGCTGGTGCCGCAGCCCTGGCTGTGTTGCTGATCGGCGTCCTGGTCGCGGCTTGGTGGCCGCGTCCGGACCGCTACGCACCGGTGCAGCCCTGGGAGCGGGGCACGTTGGCGGACTTCACGCCGGCTGCTGCCCTGGGCGCCTCGGTGAACCCTCGGGTCGGCTATCGCAGTTCCGCCCAGGTCAACTGGCCCGAGGGCCAGGCGCGTCCGACCCGTGCGCGTCCCCAGCTCGCCCTGGTGCTGATTCCGCGCGGCACCGGCATCGGTTCCGGCGCCACGAGTGCGCCGAACGCAGGCAGCGACGAGCAGACCTGGGTGTTTCCGTTCAACCGACCGCTGGACCCTGGGGAGGGTGACAACCAGGCGATGGCGGTCAACTACGAGGACGGCGGAACCCGCTACGACGTCGCCTTCGCCATGGTCTGGGTCGATGACGGGGCCGACGCGTTGAACCGCAACGAGGCCTACGCGCTCGCGTCGTGCCAGAAGTGCACCACCGTGGCAGTGGCCTTCCAGGTGGTCTTCGTCGTCGGTCAGTCTGACGTGATCATCCCGCAGAACATCTCCGCCGCGGTGAACTACAACTGCCTGTCCTGCGTCACCGTGGCCTTGGCGCAGCAACTGCTCGTCACGGTCGACGCTCTCCCCAGCGAGGACGCCCTCGCTCAGATCCAGGAGCTCTGGGTGCAGCTCAAGGAACTCGAGGGGCGGATCACCGAGCTGTCGTTCGCCGAGATCCAGCGGGCCCTCGACGACTTCGAGGTCCAGGTGCTCACCGTGCTCAAGGATGACGGTGTGCTGAAGCTCCCCGGAAGCGGCGACGCCACCCCGTCCGGAACCCCCACCGGGAGCACGTCACCCACGGGCAGCCCCACGGGCAGCCCCACGGGCAGTCCCACGGGCAGTCCCAGCGTCCGGCCGTCGGGATCCGGCACCGGCGGCGCCTCGCCCAGCGGAACAGCAGTGCCGTCGCAGCCGGCGCCGTCGAAGTCTGGGTCGACCAGCCCTTCCGCGACTCCGACGAGCCCTCGTGTCACCCCATCACCGACTCCGTGATCGTGTCGGTTCACGTCATCAAAGGCTTTGTTGCCTAATTGTGGAACTTCTGTGGTTTGCCCGTAACAGGTGTGTTGTCCGGTTCTTGGGACTGTTGACCCATCAGCCCGACACCCCCACAGGAGAACCTCATGAAGAACACCGAGAAGACCAGCCGCAAGATCCTGATCCCCCTGGCGACGATGCTCGTCGCAGGCGCCGTCGCAGTCGGCTCGGGTGCCACCTTCACCTCGCAGTCGGCCAGCGCCGTCGCAGTGACCTCCGGCATCCTCAAGCACGCCAACGACAAGAACGCCCAGACCCTCACCGCGGTCAAGCTCAAGCCCGGTGACGTCCAGACCGGCTCGCTGAAGATCACCAACGACGGAACCCTCGACTCCACCTTGACCTTGCAGGAGACCGCGGACGCCAGCACGTTCACCGCGGGCGACCTGAAGCTGGAGATCACCCAGGCGGGCGTCGCGACGCCGCTGTTCACGGGCAACTTCGGTGCGCTCGACAACACCACCAAGGTCGACCTCGGCGCCCTTCCGGTCGGCGCCTCGACGACGGTGACCTTCAAGATCTCGATGCCGCAGACAGCGGGCAACGAGAACCAGGCCAAGAGCGCCAGCGCCAGCTACCAGTACGTCACGACTCAGTCTGGCGACAACAGCAGCATCAGCTGGCTGCCGTGATCCAAGGGGCCTGAGGGCCCCTCTCCCTGGGGGGAGTACCTCCGGCCGACGTCCGCCACAGACGTCGGCCGGAGACCCCCTCCCGCCCGATCAGTCCGCATCCGTCATCTCGAGCCCAGGAGCCCATCGTGGAGATCACCACCCCGACCGCCCCCCGTTCGCGGCGGCTCAGCGGTCTGCTGCTCAACATCGTCTGCGCCATGGTCTCGGCGCTCGCCCTGCTCTTCATCGTCCCGGCCGCCTTCGGCTTCGAGCGCTACGCGATTGCCGGCGGCTCGATGACCGGCTCGATCAGCCGCGGCTCCGTGGTCTTCGAGGAGAGCGTTCCGGTCGCGGACCTCCGCGTCGGCGACGTGATCACCTACATGCCGCCCGCGGACTCCAGCATCAAGAACCTGGTGACCCACCGGATCCACTCGATCCAGGCGGACGTCTTCCGGACCAAGGGCGACGCCAACCCCGACGTGGACCCGTGGACCTTCAAGCTCACCTCCGGGACCCAGCCGCGGGTAGTGGCCCACGTCCCAGGTGTCGGCTACCTCTTCCTCGCCCTGCAGGACCGGAACACCCGGATGGCCGTCATCGGCGTCCCGGCCGCCCTGATCGCCCTGCACAGCCTGATCACGCTTCTCGGCGGCACCCGTCGTCGGAAGTCGACGCCGTCGAAGGACGCAGCTGCGACCGTGGTCGGGACTGAGCCCGAGTCCACCCCTGCTCCCGTCGTCGTGCCGGGCGCAGCCGTGCTGATCCCGGCCCAGGCCAACCGTTCCACCCGACAGTCCACTCGCCGTCCCACCCACGTCGGACGCTGAACATGCGTCGTCGTCGGCTCCTCGCCTCGGTGATCGCGCTGTGCCTTGGGGGCATCGCGTTCATCGGTGCGCAGGTCTCGGGGGCGACGTACAGCGGTGTCTCGAGCTACAACAGCTCGGTCACGGCCGCGAACGACTGGACCCCGCCGACCGTGGCCGTGACCACCCCGGCCGCATCGACGCTCTTTGGTTCCGCCACCGTCAGCGCCTCGGCAAGTGACGCGCGCGGGGTTGTGGCCTCAGTCGTCCTTCAGTACGCCGCCGCCGGCAGCCAGAGCTTCACCACCCTGTGCACCAGCGCCGCCTCGCCGTACTCCTGCACCTGGAACACCACCCAGGTCGTCGACGGCAGCTATCAGCTCCGGGCCATCGCCACCGACGACTCCGGCAACTCGGCGACCTCCGCAGTCGTCAGCGTCACCGTCACCAACACCGTCAGCGTCATCCTCACCGACCCGGGTGACAACCTGCGCGGTTCGGTGCCGTTGACGGCGAAGCTGCAGGCGGCACCCGGAGTCACCGCCACGATGCGGATCGAGTACGCCCTCGCCAACTCGACCACCTACACGGCGATCCCCGGCTGCGGCAACCTGACCAGCACCACCACTCGCTCGTGCATCTGGGTCACCTCGGGTAGCCAGAACTACGACCTTCGCGCCGTCGCGATCGCCAACGGCACCACCGCCTACGACGTTGTCATCGACGTCACGATCGACAACGTCGCGCCGACCGTGACGCTGAGCGTGCCGACCGGCCCCCTGCGCGGCACCGTGACCCTGTCGGCCACCGCCGCCGACGACCTCTCCGGCGTGGACAACGTCCAGTTCCAGTACCGCCAGAGCCTCACCACGCCCTGGCTCAGCTGCGGGACGGCGACCGCTGCTCCGTACACCTGCAACCTGAACACCGCCGGTCTGCTCGTCGGCTCCTACGAGTTCCGGGCGATCGCCACCGACCTGGCCGGCAACACCGCCACGAGTGCCACCCAGACGCGGACGGTCGACAACTCAGCGGGCACCGTGAGCATCAGCAGCCCGAGTGCTGGCAGCACTGTGGCCGGGACGTTCACGGTCACCGCGGACGCCAACTTCGCCCTTGGGGTCGCCTCGGTGCGGATCGAGGCGCGGCCTGTCGGCGGCACCTTCGCCGCCGTGTGCACCGACACCACTGCGCCGTACTCCTGCTCCTGGCCGACCGGCGCCTCTGGGTCCTATGAGCTGCGCGCCGTGATGACCCAGACGGGCGGCGGAACCGTCTTCTCAGCCATCGTCGCCGTGACCGTCGACAACAACGTGCTGAAGGCCCAGGATGTGCAGGGTTTCAATGGTGGAACCAACGGCAAGGCCGACGCCGGTGACCGCCTGGTGCTGACGTACTCCACACTGGTGGACCTGACCTCGATCAAGTCGGGGTGGAACGGGACCAGCACGTCGGTCACGGTCGACCTCAAGGACGCCAAGGTCGCCGGGGCTACGAACGCTGGCTTCGACCGCTTCGAGCTCGGCTCGGGTCTGGGTCAGGTCAGCACGACCGCGAACCTGGTGACCGGCTCGGGGTCCACCGGCTTCACCGGTTCCACGATGACGGCGTCCACGGTCAACATCAGTGGAACCAACGTCACCGTGATCACGGTGACCTTGGGCAACGCCGCCAACACCACCGTGATCCGGTCCAGCACCGCGACCGCCACCCTGAAGTGGTATCCAACCGCGGCTGTCCGCTCGCTGGCCGGCACCATCTCGTCCACGACGCCGATATCCGAACTCGGATCTGCAGACAGTGACTTCTGAGACGCGTATGCTCCTAAATTGTGACATTCCATATCTTAGTGGTCGAGGACTCAGACGAGATTGGCGCGCCTCTGGTCCGCACCCTGGAACGCGAGGGGTACGCCGTGACCTGGGTTGAGACCGGCGAGGCCGGGCTCGACCACCTGGACGACCACGAGATCGACCTGATGATCCTGGACCTCGGCCTGCCCGACATCGACGGGCTCGAGGTCTGCCGCTCCTCGCGAGCCAGGGGCTATGCGGGAGGGATCATGATCTGCACCGCGCGGGGCGAGGAGCTCGACCGCGTGGTGGGCCTCGACTACGGCGCCGATGACTACCTGCCAAAACCGTTCGGGTTGGCCGAGCTGCACGCGCGGGTGCGTGCGCTGCTGCGGCGTACGGCGCCAAGGGTCGAGTCCTCGACCCCACCCCCCGACCCGGGGGTCACGGTCGACCGCAGCGCCCGCCGCGTCACCTTCGCGGGCAACGAGATCGCGCTGACCAACAAGGAGTACGACGTCCTGGCGATGCTGACCGAGTCCCCGGGCTCGGTGGTCTCGCGCGAGACGATGATGTCGGAGGTCTGGGACGAGCACTGGTTCGGCTCGACCAAGACCCTCGACGTGACCGTCGGCCGGCTTCGCCAGAAGCTCGAGCTGGCCGGTGTACCCGACTCGGTCATCACGGTGCGAGGCGTCGGCTTCCGCCTCGATCGAGGCAAGGTCGATGCGTAGCCGGCTGACCGCCGCCTTCGTCCTGCTCACCTTCCTGCTGATCTCCGTCTTCGGTGGCCTGCGTGCCCTGGCGCTCCGGGACTTGCTTCGTGCCCAGGAGTCGAGCCACCTGCAGCAAGATGCCCGAGAGCTGGCCGCGACCCTCGACGCCTTGAACCCCGACGGGCTGCCGCTCCAGCGCAACATGGTGATGGGGCTGCTGCCGAGCGTGGCCGAGGCCACCATCACGATCGGTGAGGGCCAGCCGGTGACGGTGAAGGGTCTTGAGTTCACTGCTGACGAGGGAGCTGAAGGATCGGCTGCCCTGGTCGCTCACGCGAGTGCTGGGCAGTTCACGGTGCAGTTGCGACAGTCATCGCTGGGCGTGCAGGAAGCTGTTGGCTCGGCGGTGCGCTCGCTGGTGGCGCTCGGCCTGCTGCTGATGATCTTCGCGGGCGTGATCGGCTATCTGGCAGCCCGGATCTTCGTGGCGCCCTTCCAACAGCTCACCCGCGCCGCGGCTGCGCTCGGCCGCGGACGTTTCGACCTCGACCTGCCTGACTCGCGGCTCACCGAGGTGCGTGAGCTGGCCGCGTCGCTGCGGGGAAGTGCCTCCCAGCTCGAGCGAGGTCTGCGTCGCGAGCAGGAGCTGCTGCAGCAGGCCTCCCACGACGTACGCACGCCGTTGACCGGGCTGCGCCTCGAGCTCGAGGAGCTTCAGCTGTACGGGTCGCTGCCGGAGGAGGCTAGTGAGGGAGTCGAACGTGGTCTGCGCCAGCTCAGCCGCGTCGAGGAGCAGACCACGCGAGTCTTCGAGGCAGCTCGCACCAGGGGCACGTTCGCCGACTCGCAGATCTCCCTGGACCGGCTCGCGCGAGACACTGCTGCGAACTGGTCGAAGGCCCTGGGCCAACGTGGTCTCGACCTCAAGGCCTCGGTCGACGGCGACGTCGACCTGCAGGTGCTGCCCGGTCCGGTCGAGCAGGTCCTCGACCTGGTCCGTGACGACCTCCTGCGCTATGGCCGCGAGACCGTGCGGCTCGAGCTCACCGGCTCGGGAGGGCAGCTCCAGGTGCACGTGCGCGCAGGAAGGCCCGACGGCCGGGTGCGCTTCGCTCGCTCCCGGATGCACGAGGTGCGCACGACCGTGGCGTCCCTGGGTGGCCGCAGCACCGGCGATCCGGTTGCCGGTGGGTTGAGGATCTGGTTGCCCTGTCGCTGAGGGATCAGGGGTTGCTGAAGGTGCCTCCGAAGATGTCGGAGTTGCCGAAGGTCTGCGGACACTTTTCGTTCGGCCCGGGCCGCAACGGCGCGGCAGTCAGCGGCGTTGCGCACGTCGTTCCACACGGCCGATCCGTAGGTCCGGGTCGCGACCGCGTAGTTGTAGTCGCCGAGGAACTCCGCGGTCGCCTGATTTACCACTGTTTTGCAGTGCGCTGTCACTCCCGGACGATGACGGAGTAGCCCCCGATCACGTTGCCGTCGCGTTGCTCTTGGAACCGAAGGAGATTTCCAGCCCCTGACGAAGAGGAGATCGCCGCTGCGATCGAGCCTGCGCGGAGGTCGCGAACTCCGAGGGCCTGAACCACCGCTCGGGCCGGGGAGATGTCGTGCTTCGTGCGCTGAAGCCGGCCCACACCGTCCCCGAGCAGCGTGCTCCGGTCGAAGTGGGCCAGATTCTCGCCACCTGCCATGGCAGTGACGGAGCGGTGCCCGTCGGCGACGACACGTCCGCCGACGGTTCGGATGACCGTTCCGAGATGCCCGATGCCGTTTCCTCCCGGCACCTCGTGAACGATGTCGAGCAGGGTCGGCTTCCGGACCCCCACCCCAAGGTTGGCTTTGTGGGCCAACAGGATCGGGATCACCTGATCGCCTCCGTGCAGGAGGGCGAGGTCCGACCCGACCGACAACGCGCTTCCGAGCAGGTTCAGGAGGGGGCGCAGGTCAGTCGACGGTGCGGCCAGTGTGACGTTGCGTTGTCCGACATGGCGGTCCGTGCTGGCCTCGAAGCCGGCACCCCCAGGGTCCATGACGTGGGTGGCGACCGCCAACAGGCACTCGTGTCCGGCGTTCTCATCGACAGGGACCCAAGGAGTGGGGATCCGGACCAGCTGGTGACACCCGGGGGAGGATCGGTCGTCGAGGTTTACCGTGCTCACGCCGATGAGGTGTGGGGGTTCGGGGCTGGACGGTCCGAAGCTGAAGGACGGGTTGGCCCACCAGACCCGAACCGTCGTGCCGAGCGCGGCCAGACGCCCGAGGTTCCACACGTGCACGAAGACTGTGTGCGGGACACCCACCCTCGGATGCAGCGTCGGAGTCGCAGACGCCGGGTCGCTGACGTCCCCCTCGTAGACCCGGATGTCGGGGCTCTCCCAGAAGAACCCGACAGGAGGCTGGCGTACGCCGGTGTCCCCTGGAAAGGCCCGGATCAGCAGGTAGGGCCAGAACCCATCCTGCCGCGACGGCGGGTCGTGACGGTGCATCCAGTCCCGCACCCGGTCGACCGCCTCGGGGTCTGGCTTCTCACGCCTCGGCGGCAACTGGTCCGAGGGATGCTCAGGGCCACCGCCTCGCTGCTGCTCATCCTCTTCGGGCGTCAGGCGAGGGTGCTTCCGACGGCTGCGCTTGCCCCTCTGGTCTTCGCGCATCAGCCCCGCCGTCCCTCGGGAGGAAGTCCGCCAGCCTCTTGGATCTCTGAGGGATCCACCGGGACGCGGTCACCACATCCTGGGTCCTGGTCACTCAGGTAGTGGATGCCCAGGTGAGTCCTCGGGTCGTAGAGCTGCTGCGGACCCCGCCACGCGAACTCGCTGTCCGCGCAGTACCCCTCAGGCACCGTGCACGGCGTGTTGAACCGGTAGTGGTCCTTGTCGAACCGCTCCTCGGGGGTGACCTTGGGGATGGTCGTCTGGTCCGAGCGGTTCCAGTCCCAACAGTGGTAGGCATACCCCCGGTCGGCATCGAGGTTGAAGTCCGGCATCGATTTGGCACCAGGTCCGGCCGTCAGCCGTGAGACCACGTAGGTCCCGTAGTCGACCGGGTCGCCGAGGTGCTCCCCGGCCGGGAGGTGGACCCGAGCCGCATCGTCTGTCTTGTCCGGGGTGCTGGCCGTCTCGAAATCGGCCCGAGTCGTCGGGTCCCCGGGCGCGTGGTTCATCAGCTCACGCGCATCCTGCCCCTGGCGCCACGGTCCAGCCGAGGTCAATCCAGGCTCCCAGCCGACGGTGTTGCCACGGTTGTCACGCTCGGGGTACTTCCAGGGCCTCAGATATTCGCTGGGAGCCTCCGGCTGGCCGCATGAGGGGTCCGGGAGCAGGAGCCCGAGCACCTGCTCGGCCGTCGACTTGGGATCGGTGACGATCGCGCGGGGGTACGCCGGGTCGGCGCCGCCGGACTTCTCGTCGAAAATGACCGGTGCAGATCCGGTGCCATCGGGAGAGGCAAGCGCAGCGGCCAGGTCGGCCAGTGGCCCTTCCGGGCTGATCCCCAGCTCCACCAGACTTTGCATGATCTCCTCCTGGCGTGGCACCAGGAAGCCTTGCATCACCAGTGGTTTGCGTGCCGCGATGTAGAGGCTCCACAAGGGCACGACGGCGTACTCGTAGAGCAGCTGGCGGGCGGGATAGGTGAGCAGGTCGGTGAGCACCGCGATCGGAAGGGTGGCAAGCCACAGCCCGAGCTCGCCGAGCCAGACCAGGAAGCCGAGCAGGGCGAGGAAGAGGTCGAGCAGGTTCCAGTCGTCGTCGTCCGCGTCGCCGCCACGCGCCGGGTCGTCACCGACACCGCTGTCCGACCCCGGAGGCGCCGGTGGGCTGTGGTCGTTGAACACCGGCGGAGCGGTGGGCTTGCGAGGGGAGTACCCACCGGTCGAGGTCTTCTTGACGTAGGCGTAGAGCAGCTTGTAGGTGTTCTGGATCGCCAGCACGCTGGGTCGCCCCGTCGGATGTCCGGCGGCATCGAGATCGGAGAACTGGGCAGGGTCCCAGTTGAGGATCTTGGGATCGTCGGCCCCGAAGACCTGCTCCATGGTCGAGATGATCAGCTCACAGAGCTCGGTCGGCAGCTCGTTGGTGTCGAGGTCGAAGAAGTCGTGGCGCTGCTTGGCCCCTGCAGCGGAGTCAGACGTGTCATAGCTGGGGAAGCCGGTGAAGTAGTCGTAGGCGGGCGCGTCCGTAGTGCCCAGGTAGGGCGCCTGCTTGCCCTTCCTGAAGGCGAGCCGGAAGTGCAGCGCCGAGGTGTCGAGCTCGCCGTAGGGTTCCTGACCGTGCTGGGCGTCGTAGGCCTTGGCGTCCATGTGGTTCTCGACGAGGTGGTGACGCTGCCAGTGCAGGCGGTAGGGACCGCCGGCCTTGGAGTTGACGAAGGAGTGGCCGGTGACGTCGGTGGCGCAGTGGCTCATCCAGCCGATGGCGAACGCCTTGTGCTGGGGCGTCTGGGCGTTGTCGTAGAGCGCCTTGGCGAACTCGAACGTCCTGCGGTAGTGGAACATGTCGGACCAGAAGAAGGCGGAGTCGGCGTAGCCCTGCGGCACGCCTGACGTCAGCAGACCGAACCAGTCGTAGAGCTGCGTGATCAGCTCGAGGATCGCGTCGGTGATCGCGGCGGCGATCTCCTGGAGGGCCTGCCCGAGCTGGGCCAGGAGACCTCCGCTCATCTGGTTGAGGACGTCCCCCACTCCGTCGATCGCGGGCTGCGCCCACTTCTCCCATTTGGAGATGAACTCCTTGTCCAGCACGTCCCAGGTGCCCAGCAGCCAGTCGGTCACCGTGAGCAGGACATTGCCCTTGTCGCCCTTGAAGTCGGGGAGCAGGAAGAAGATGTCCGGGCCGATGGCGCCGGCCGCGAGGTAGTTGCGCCACGTGTGGGCGAGATCGCCGAGGGCGGTCGCGTCCAAGGCGGTGATGGTGGCATCCGCGGGTAGGTCGGCGGCCTGAAGACGTTTGGCCACCATCGTCGCTGTCTCGAGGTGGATATACCAGCCAGGCACGAGTGGACCTCATTTCTGCTTCTCCGATCTTGTATAGACCCGCACGAAGGGGCTGTCCACAGCAGCGGGACCGACGAGAGGCATTGGCCTGAGCCGGGCTAGTTCTCCACAGATGTTTGCGGGTGGAAGATCGAGAAGCGGTCAGGTTTTCCACAGATTCGGAATCCGCTGGTTCGCGTCCACTGATTGGCGGGTAGGAAGCGTGCATGCCCGTGGAGATTTCGGGAAATCCACCGGCCGACCTGATCGGTGACCTCGATGGACAGGTGCGCGCCGTCGTACGCCGTGAAGGGGTTGATCCCCAGCACGACACTGCGCGGGTGCGACGGATCGCCGAGCAGGTCGTCCGCGAGCACGACGAGCGCAGCCTGACCGGCGTGGTCGCGCCGATCCAGGGTGCCGCGGGGGTGGTCACCGAGCTTGTCGCCCGGGTCGCGGGCTTCGGCCCACTGCAGCGGTTCCTCGACGATCCCGAGGTCGAGGAGGTGTGGATCAACGACCCAAGCCGCCGGGTAGTGGCGCGCAAAGGTCGGCACGAGCTGACCAACGTCATCCTCAGCAGGGTCGGGGTGCATGAGCTGGTCGAGCAGTCGCTGAAGGCGAGGGGCGCCGAATCCATTTTGTCGCAACCCTGCCTGCGACAGATCCGGACGGGAGCGCGTCACGCGCCGTCGTTCTCGATTGGCGTTGCCCTCGTGTCGCGAGTCGCATGATCGACAAGTGGGAGCAAGACCTTCGAGGCCTGACCGATCAGGGTGTCCGTAATCGTTTGGAACTCGCGCAAGAAAATGCCGCCTACTCCCTCCGCAGGGGCATGGGGCGAAAGCTAAAGGCCACTCGGATGTGGCGGGAAAAGGCCGCCCGGGCTACACACAGGGCTCATCGGAGATTCGGGTGGGTGAGCTTGCCTGCGGCGAGG
>JBDSBU010000175.1:0-12958 GCA_039921445.1 Marmoricola sp.
CGGAGCGGGTAGGTGCGGGTCGAGGCGAGCCCGGCCACCTCCTTCGGGTTCATCCCCGGTTGCCAGAGCACCACGCCGTGCCCTTCGACGTCCAGGCCTCGTCGACCCGCCCGCCCCGTGAGCTGGGTGTACTCGCCGGGGGTGATGTCGGCGTGGGTCTCACCGTTCCACTTGCTGAGCTTCTCGAGGACCACGGTCCGGGCGGGCATGTTGATGCCGAGGGCGAGTGTCTCGGTGGCGAAGACGACCTTGCAGAGGCCTCGTAGGTAGAGCTCCTCCACACACTCCTTGAAACGGGGCAGCATGCCTGCATGGTGGGAGGCGATGCCCCGGGTGAGCCCGTCGAGGAACTCGTGGTAGCCGAGAACCTGGAGGTCCTCGTCAGGAAGGGCCCGGCACTTGTCCTCCACGAACGCGAAGATCTCGTCCCGCTCCTCGGGTGTGGTGAGTCTCAGGTTGCTGTTCAGGCACTGGGTCACGGCCGCGTCGCAGCCGACCCGGCTGAAGATGAAGACGATGGCTGGCAGCAGCCCGGCCCGGTCCAGCTGGGCGACCACGTCGCTGCGGCTCGGCGTCCAGGCACCCCGGCTGTTGCCGGGGCCCTTGTTGGGCCGCTGACCGCCTCGCACTGGACGCCGGTCCTTCATTCGCCCACGCGCCCAGTCGTCCCTTGCCACTCGGACCAGCTCGGGGTTGACCTGTGCGTCGCGCTGCGCCGCCTCGAGGTCCGCGGGGTCCGTGCTCCGGTCGTCGGCGAAGAGGTCGTACATCCGCCGGCCGGCGATCACGTGCTGATAGAGCGGGACCGGGCGGCGCTCCTCCACGATGGTGGTGGTCTCGCCGCGCACCGTGCCGAGCCACTCACCGAACTCCTCGGCGTTGCTCACCGTGGCCGAGAGCGAGGCAAGAGCGACCGACTCCGGGAGATGGATGATGACCTCCTCCCAGACTGCACCGCGCATCCGGTCGGCGAGGTAGTGCACCTCGTCCATCACCACGAACCCCAGGTCGATCAGGGTCCGCGAGCCGGCGTACAACATGTTGCGCAGCACCTCAGTGGTCATCACCACGACCGGGGCCTCGCCGTTGATGCTGTTGTCTCCAGTCAGCAGACCCACGTTCTCCGCGCCGTAGCGCTTGGCCAGGTCGTTGAACTTCTGGTTCGAGAGCGCCTTGATGGGGGTGGTGTAGAACGCCTTGCGCCCGCTGGCCAGGGCGAGGTGGACCGCGAACTCACCGACGATCGTCTTTCCGGAGCCGGTCGGGGCCGCAACCAGGACCGAGCGACCATCCTCCAGCTCACGACAGGCCCGCATCTGGAAGTCGTCGAGCTCGAAGTCCAGGCGAGAGGCGAAGTCGGCGAGCTGGGGGTGGGCGCGGTTGCGCCGGGAGCGCGCATAGCGCTCCGCAGCGGTCGGCTCTGCAGGAGTGGTCAAGGCTCAGGGCACCAGGACGCTTAGTGCGAGGGGCGCCACGTCGACCGTCAGCGGCAGCGGACCGATCCGTTCACCGTCTGCGTACGCCGTGATGCCGGCTGCCGCGATCGTCACCGAACGGGCGGAATGGTGCCGGTAGTCCGGGTGGTGGACGTGTGTGCCCTTGAACAGCTTGGGATAGGTCCAGAGCAGCTCGCGCATACGCATCGGCCGGATCACCACCACGTCGAGGAGCCCGTCGTCGAGCACGGCACCCTCGGTGATCCGCAGTCCGCCACCGTAGGAGGGGCCATTGCCGATGGCGACCATCATCGCCTCAAAACGGTGCTGCTCGCCGTCGATCTCCAGCACGTAGGAGATCGGCTTGAAGGTGCGCAGCTCGGCGAGCGTGGCCAGGTTGTAGCGCATCTGCCCCTTGGGCCAGGACATCTCGTTGGCACGCTCGTTGACGACGGCGTCGAAACCGGCGGCCAGCACGGTGAGGAAGTACTTGGAGCCGATCCGGGCGAGATCGACCCGCCGCTCCCTGCCGCCGATGACCACGTCAGCGGCCGCTGCAGGGTCGCCGCGGGGGATGTCGAAGTTCCGCGCCACGTCGTTTCCGGTCCCGGCCGGGATCAGCCCAAGACGTGTGCTCGACTCGGCAAGGGCCTGTACGGCGAGATGGACCATGCCGTCGCCACCGACCACGACCAGCGTCTCGACCTCGTCCGCCACGCACTGATGCGCCAGATCGAGGGCCTCGTCAGCGTCTCGCCCGATCAGGTTGCGCACGGTGTACCCGGCATCACGCAGTCGGGGCAGCACCTGATCGACGATGCGGGCACCCTTGCCCTTCCCGGAGGTGGGATTGGTCAGCAGGGCTATCTCCGGAGGCACCCGGTCACCCTATCGGCCGAGGCCGCGTCCTGATGCGTCCTGCGCGAAAGCCTCAGATCGGTGAGACCGCGTCGTCGTCCCAGGTCTCCGGTGTCGCGCGGCCTCGGCGACGGTCCACGAGCCTCGCGATTCCCTCGGAGATCATCAGCAGGGCGAGCAGAGGCAGCGCCAGCATCAGCATCGAGAACGGATCGGTCGACGGGGTGGCCACGGCAGCGAAGACGAAGGTGCCGATGATGATCCACGGTCGGTGCCGGCCCAGGGCGGCACCTGATACCACACCCGCGAGGTTGAGCAGGATGACGAACAAGGGGATCTCGAAGGCGATGCCGAAGACGATCAGCATCCGGGTGACGAAGGAGAAGTACTCCCCGAAGTCCACGAGGCTGTTGATGTAGCTGGGGGTGAAGCTCAACAGCACCTGGATGCCCTTCGGCAGCACGTAGTAACCGACCGCGACACCGCTCAGGAACAACGGGCCTGCCGCTGCGGCGAAGAGCCGGGTCCACTTGCGCTCGTTGGAGTGCAGTCCGGGGACGACGAAACCCCAGATCTCGGCCAGCCACCACGGGCTGGTCGCCACGATGCCAGCGATGCTGCACAGCTTCACCTGAAGCATCAACGGACCGCCTACACCACTGATCACCGCTTGGGTGTTGGTGTCCTTGCCCAACATCTGGCGAGCCTGGTTGTAGGGCTGGAAAATCAGGTCGAAGAGCCGATCGTAGAAGAAGAACGCGACGATGGTTCCGAGAACGAAGACCAGCAGGGTGCGCATCACCCGTGCGCGAAGCTCGCGGAAATGGTCCCCGAGCGACATCCGTCCGTCCGCGCCGATCGGATCGCGTGGTGAGCCTCTCAGGAGCCGGACCACGCCGCCAAACATCACAGCGGTTGAGCCGACGTCAGAACGAGCCAGGCTTGCCGGTGCCGTCGACCTCAGGGCGACCCTGGCGCTCACGCTCCGTGGCCGCCGCGTTGCGGGCCTCGATCTCGCGCTGTTCGGGGGTCTTGGTCTCGTCGTCGTCGTCGTCCAGCAAGCCCTTGGTCTCGGCCTTGAAGATGCGCAGCGCTCGGCCACTGCCGCGTGCGAGCTCAGGAAGCTTCTTGGCACCGAAGAGCAGGACAATGATGCCGACGATGATCAGCAGCTCGGGCGCGCCGAGGCCGAGGACGAGGGGGAAGACGTGCCCAGTGGTCATGTCCTGCATGCTACGCCGTCCCATAAAGGTCGAGTGTCGACCGGGCCGCCCGGATCACCGAGTCCCTCAGGTCAGCCGGTTCGACCACCGCCATCGCGGGCGCCAGCCGCAGGGCCAGTCGTTCCAGCCAACGAGGGTCGCCCACCCTCAGATGGACGGTGAGGCGGCCATTCCCCATCTCCTCGACACTCTCGACCGGGTAGTAGTCGGCGACCCAGCGCGCTGCTTGCTCGAGGTGTACGACGGCCTCGAGGTCGTCGGGGCCGGGGGCGAAGATGCCTGCCGCCAGGTCGCGGGGCTCAAGGTCGGTGTGGTCCCCACGCGGCTCGGCGAGCAGCTCTACGGCGTACATCCGGTCGAGGCGGAAGAGTCGGCGGGCCCCGGCCACGTGGCACCAGGCGTCGAGGTAGTCGCGGCCGTCACTGACCAACAGCTCGAGCGGGTCGACCGTGCGGCGGGTGGTCTCGTCGCGGGTGGGCACGTAGTAGTCCAGCAGCGTCTGTCGGTCTGCGGCGATCGCCGACCGCAGCACTGCGGCATGTTCCCTGCTCGCCGCACCGCTGGGCAGGTGCAGCTCGACCCGCGGAGGCTCCGCGCCGCTGGCGGTGGCCTCCTCGAGCTTGGTCAGGGCCCGGTCGATCACCTCGACCGAGGCTGTCGGACTGCCCTCTCGCAGCGCCCGCAGCGCCACGATCAGCGCCGAGGCCTCCGAGCTGCCCAAACGAACCGGTCGAGCGAGGTAGTCAGCGTTGTCGATGCGCACCACACCGTCGGGATCGTGCTCAATGGCCTCGAAGTCGACGTCGATCATCTTGTCGGGGGTGAGCCCGGGTAGTCCGCACATCCACAGCACACCTAGGTCTCGACGGATCTGGTCCGGTGCCACGCCAAAGTCCTTGGCCACATCGGAGAGGGACACGTCGCGCCTGCTCTGCAGGTAGGGCACGAGCGCGAGCAACCTCGAGACCTGTTGACGTGCACCGCCACTCATCTCGTCCCCCCTGCCACGACGTTGCGCAGCCGCTCGACCATGGTGGTGCGCAGGTCAGCAGGCTCCTCCACCACGACCATGGGTCCGTGACCGAGCAACTCGCCCGCGGCATCGCCGCGAGAGGCGAAAGCGAGCTCGACTCGATCCCAGGTGCGCGTGCCGTCCGGGCCGGTGACATCGGCAGCCAGCAGAGTCGTACGGCGCCGCAAGGCCTCAACCGATCCCTGGCGCAGGAGCAGGACTGCGGTTCGATCCGGGGTCGCGGGAGCCAGGGACTCTGACAGCGCCCTCACGTCGGTCCCTTCGGGCACGTCGTAGGAGCCCGGGGTTCCGGTCGACGTGACCGAGGAGGTGACTCGACTCAGGCGGAACAACCGGGGCTCACCCCGGTCGGTGTCCAGCCCGACGACATACCAGCGCCCTTGGGCCGTGACCACTCCCCAGGGCTGCAGGTGACGCGTCATGGGGTTGTCCCGTCCGGCGCCGCGGTAGTCGAAGCGCACCGGAGTGCGTTGCACTGTCGCCTGCCACATCGCCTCGAACGCCGGCTCCTCGGCGACGAGCGTCGGCTGCACGGTGTCGAGCTGTTCGCGGTCGAAGCTCAGGCCCGCCGCCTTCAGCTTGACCAGTGCGTCGGAGGTGGCAGCGGCCAGCCCGGCATGGCCCCACACCCGCGCTGCGAGGCCGAGTACGGCGACCTCCTCGGCTGTGAACTCGAGCACCGGCAGCTCGAAGGCTCCACGCTTGATCCGGTAGCCGACCTCGTCCTCGAAGAACTTGTCAAGGAAGCCGGTCTCCAAGGGGATGCCCAAGGACCGAAGGTCGTCCTTGTCGCGCTCGAACATCCGGTCGAAGGCTTCGTCGCTGCTGGCCCGGTAGGGCTCCATCAGCTGGCGGATCTGCTCCTTGGTGGTGTAGTTGCGTGCCACCAGCAGCAGGATCACCAGGTTGAGTAGACGTTCGGACTTGGCTGCGATCATCGTGAGACCCCGGATCCCGTTGTGACTCGGCTCAGCCCACGCCGAGGACGTCAATGACGAAGACCAGCGTGGAGTTCGACGGGATCCCTGGCTGTTCGCGCTTGCCGTAGGCCAAGGCGGGGGGGCACAGGAGCAGCACCCGGCTGCCCTCCCTGACGCCGATAAGCCCCTGCTCCCAGGCTTTGATCGTGCCGCCGAGGCCCACCGAGTACGTGGCTGGCCCAGAGGTGAACGAGGACTCGAACGGTGACTTGGCCTTCCAGACCTGACCGAGGTAGTTGGCCGTCACCCGGTCCGGGTTCTCGATCGCCGGTCCGGTGCCTTCGCGCAGCGGCACCACCACCAGCTTCTTGGGCTTGCGCAGGCCGGTGAAGTCGAACCCGATCGGCTCTCCGTCACGCTCCAGCATGCGTGGCGCCTTGGGCGAAGGAGCGAGCGTGGCTCCCGTCGGGCCGGGGAGCACGGAGGTCGGGTCGGTGGAAAGGATGTCTGCCACTATCACCAAGGGATCCCCGCCCTTGATACCGATCTGTGGTGCGCCCTGATCGCCGTAGGCGTCGTCAGAGGTGGAGGCCACCACCACGCGCGTTCCAGCAGCCACTCCGGTGAGGGCCTTGGTCAGGGCCGGGAACACCGACTCCCCCAACTGCACCTCCAAGGGGCGCTGCCCGCCGTCGAAGGTGGAGACGGCGGTCTTTCCGGTGCGAGCGTCCGCCAAGGTGAGCTGCAAGATCGCGGTGGCCGTGGCTCCTACCTTGTCGCCGTCGCCCTTGGTCTCGGTCCACACGGTGGTCTCCGGAACCGCCACCGGCGCCTTGAGCTTCAGCTCCGGCCTCGCTCCGAACTCACCGGTGACCGTCACGGAGTCGCGCAGTGCGGGGGACGCCTTCACAGCCTCCGAACCGCAGCCAGTGGCCGTGAGACCCAGCAATACCGTCAGGAGCAGGTTCAGGCTGAGCTTCGTCACATTCCCTCTATCAGTCTCTCCACGCGCTCGTCGTGCGAGCGGAAGGGGTCCTTGCACAACACCGTGCGCTGGGCCTGGTCATTGAGCTTCAGGTGCACCCAGTCGACAGTGAAGTCACGCCGCCGTTCCTGGGCCTTGCGGATGAAGTTCCCGCGCAACCGCGCACGCGTCGACTGCGGCGGTACGGATTTGGCACGGTAGATCGCAAGGTCATTGGTGACCCGCTTGACCGCGCCTCGTTTCTCGAGCAGGTAGTACAGCCCCCGCTCACGATGGATGTCATGGTAGGCCAGGTCGAGCTGGGCAACCCGAGGGTGCCCGAGGGGGAGCCCGTTCTTGGCCCGGTAGCGCTCGATCAGCTTCCACTTGATCACCCAGTCGATCTCGCGTTCGACCAAGGAGAGATCGCCGGAGTCCATGGCCTTCAACGTGCGCTCCCAGAGGTCCAGCGACTGCTCGATGACCGGGGTGTGCAGCTCGCGGCGGTCCACGAAGTCGCGCACCCGGCTGAGGTACTCCCCCTGGATCTCCAAGGCGCTTGCCTCACGTCCGTTGGCCAGTCGCACCTTGCGCTGCCCGGTGAGGTCGTGGGAGATCTCGCGGATGGCACGGATGGGGTTCTCCATGGTCAGGTCACGCATCACCACGCCCTCCTCGATCATCCGAAGGACCAGGTCGCAGCTGGCGACCTTGAGCAACGTGGTGGTCTCACTCATGTTCGAGTCGCCGACGATGACGTGCAGCCGGCGGAAGCGCTCGGCGTCCGCGTGCGGCTCGTCCCGGGTGTTGATGATCGGCCGGGAGCGGGTGGTGGCGCTGGAGACACCCTCCCAGATGTGCTCGGCCCGCTGGCTGACCGAGTACGACGCGCCGCGCGGGGTCTGGTTGACCTTGCCTGCACCGCAGATGATCTGGCGGGTGACCAGGAATGGGATCAGCACATCGGCGAGCTTGCTGAACTCACCGTGTCGGCTGACCAGGTAGTTCTCGTGGCAGCCGTAGGAGTTCCCTGCGGAGTCGGTGTTGTTCTTGAACAGGTAGACGTCGCCAGCAATGCCCTCGTCCCGCAGGCGAGCCTCTGCGTCCATGAGGAGACCCTCGAGGATCCGCTCCCCCGCCTTGTCGTGGGTGACCAGATCGATCAGATCGTCGCACTCGGGGGTCGCGTACTCGGGGTGGCTGCCGACGTCGAGATAGAGCCGGGCGCCGTTGGCCAGGAAGACATTGCTGCTGCGACCCCAGCTGACCACCTTGCGGAACAGGTAGCGCGCGACCTCGTCGGGGGAAAGGCGGCGCTGACCCTTGAACGTGCACGTGACGCCGTACTCGTTCTCGATGCCGAAGATTCGCCTGTCCACGTTGCCAGCCTAGGGGTCGGACGGTCAGCGGTCAGGCAGGCGCGACCGGTGGCTCGTCGGCCCCAGGCTGGTCGGGTGCCGTGGGAGGTGTCACCGAGCCCGTCGGCTCACCCAGGATCTCCCTCAGCGCCGTTTCTTGGAACCGGCGGAACTTGCGGTCCTGGGTACGGGTGCGGTCAAGCACGGCCACCTCGAGGTCACCGGGTGGAATATCGCGATGACCGGTATCACTGTGCCCCAACGCGGCGGCGGCCAAGGTGAGCGCCTCGTCGCGGGAGAGCCCGGGGGTGTAGCGCTCCTCGAGGTAGGCGGTCACCGACTCGGCGACGCCACCCATCACGGCGAAGTCGTGCTCCTCGACGATCTGCCCGTCGAAGGTGAGCCGGAAGATCTGGTCATCCTCGGGCGTGTCACCCACCTCTGCGACGAAGAGCTCGATCTCATAGGGCTTCTCGCCACCGCTGGAGAAGATCGTGCCGAGAGTCTGGGCGTAGGCGTTGGCCAGCCCGCGTCCCGAGACGTCGCTCCTGTCGTAGGAATAGCCACGCATGTCCGCCAGCCGTACGCCGGCGATGCGGAGGTTCTCGAACTCGTTGTAGCGTCCGACCGCTGCGAAGGCGATCCGGTCGTAGATCTCACTGACCTTGTGCAGCGCGGCCGAAGGGTTCTCCGAGACGAACAGCACGCCGTCGCTGTAGCGGACGACGGCTACGGACCGACCCCGGGCAACGCCTTTGCGGGCGAAGTCGGCGCGGTCCTTCATCAGCTGCTCGGGCGAGACGTAGAACGGCATGCTCATCTGTTCAAGCTCCTAGGTGAGGGGGGCCGCTGGGCCGTCAGGACGTTGCATCCTCGCCGCCACCACGAGGTCGGCGATCGCGGCGACGTCCGCATGGGGCATCCGTCGCTGGCCTTGTGCTGTCACGACCTGGACGACCGGGAAGATCCGGCGCGCGAGGTCCGGACCACCGGTGGCCGAGTCATCGTCTGCGGCGTCGTACAAAGCCTGGATGACTGCTGTGACGACACCTGTCTCGTCGAGGTCGTCGCGGTAGAGCTTCTTCAGCGCCCCACGGGCGAAAAGCGAGCCCGACCCGACGGAGTGGAAGGCCGTCTCTTCGTAGCGGCCGCCGGTGACGTCGTAGGAGAAGATCCGACCCTGGCCGGCTCGCAGGTCGAAGCCGGCGAAGAGCGGAACGACGGACAGACCCTGCATCGCCATCCCCAGGTTGCCGCGGATCAGGGCGGACAACCGGTTGGCCTTGCCATCCATCGAGAGCGTGGTGCCCTCGATCTTCTCGTAGTGCTCGAGCTCGACCTGGAAGAGCCGGACCATCTCGACGGCCAGCCCGGCCGTCCCCGCGATCCCGACGCAGGAGTACTCGTCGGCGGGAAACACCTTCTCGATGTCGCGCTGCGCGATGATGTTGCCCATCGTGGCTCGACGGTCCCCCGCCATCACCACTCCGCCGGCGAACGTGGCGGCAACGATCGTGGTGCCGTGGGGCGCCAGCTCTGCGGCGCTGCCGGCAGGCAGCGGCCGCCGCGAAGGCAGGAGCTCGGGTGAGACCGCGGTGATGAAGTCGGCGAACGAGGAGGAGCCGGGTCTCAGATAGGCGTCTGGCAGGCGGGCGTCAGACATCTCGGGTCACTGCCCACCCTTCTGGATGAACGACTTCACAAAGTCCTCGGCGTTGGTCTCGAGCACGTCGTCGATGTCCTCGAGGATCGCGTCGATGTCGTCGTCGAGCTGTTCCTTGCGCTCGCTGACGGTCTCCGCAGAAGCCGGCGCAGGATCAGTCGGCTCCTGCTCGTCGTGCGACTTGCGCGGTTGCTTGTGCTCCTGCGCCATGACGACCTCCTCGTATGTGGATGAGTCGAGCCTATCGACTCATCCACAGACCCGTACGTGGACGCACTCGAGGAGTGGACACGGGTTGCCGATCGCGGCGGATGCCGATTTCGAGAACCGGTGGAGTTACATTGGGGACGCCGCGAGGGGGGAACACAGCCGCCTTCACAATTCGGGAGACGTCATGTCCGACCGTCGCACGTGGACGACCCACGTCGTCACACTTGCCCTGTCCGTGAGCCTGCTCTCAGCAGGATCTGCCGCTGCCGCTGCCGCTGCCGCTGCACCCGCGGCCGCGCCCACATCGGTGACGGCGTCCGCGCACGCATCGACCATGGTCAACGCCCGCCGCGCGGTCGGTGCTCCTCCGCTGAGGTACACACCGGGGGCTCGCGCCTACTTCAGCTACCCCAACAGGTCCGCGTCCGCTGCGATGACCATTAGGGACCGCGTTCTGAAGACGGCCAAGAGCACCTGGGGTGGCCCGAAGACCCGCCGCAACCTTGTCAGCCCCGGAAACGGCACCATCCGGATCGCCACCTGGTCCTTCAACGACTGGGCCATCGCCAAGGCCCTGGTGGCCGCTCGCAACCGCGGGGTGAGCGTGCAGGTCGTGGCCGCCAAGGGCGCCAACAAGGAAAGCGGTCCCTGGAGGTTCCTGAAGAAGCGCCTCGGCAGCCGCCTTCCCAACAACGCCTCCCGCCAGGAGCGGGTCAGCTTCGCGCGCTCCTGCGGAGGCTCGTGCCGAGGCAAGGGTGGCACGGCGCACTCGAAGTACTTCCTCTTCGACCAGGTCGGCCGCGGCAAGGCCCGTGGTGTGGTGTTCAACACCTCGATGAACCTGACCCGCTTCGCCTACACGGGGCAGTGGAACCAGGCTCAGGTCGTCAAGAACGCTGCGGTGCACGCCGACTTCATGAGCATCTTCCGGCAGACCAGGAAGGGTGGCTCGGTTCGAAACCCGTACCACGTCAAGACGATCGGTGCCTATCAGAACATCTTCTTCCCGTTGTACAACGCGGATGCCAGCGACGACCCTGTGATGCAGATCCTCAATCGCACCGTCTGCGCCGGAGCGACTTCTGGAGGGACCAACGGACGCACCAAGATCCGGGTGATCCAGTACGCGATGTACGGCGAACGCGGCGTGTGGATCGCCAAGAAGCTGCGCTCGCTGTGGAACTCCGGTTGCGACGTCAAGATCATCTACTCCGTGAGCAGCCGACCGGTCGTGAGCCTGCTCCGCAACAAGTCAGGTCGCGGCGCCATCCCGATGCGTCAGTCGGTGATCCGCAACAGCTCCGGCGACATCGTGAAGTACAACCACAGCAAGTGGATGACTGTCACCGGGCACTGGACACCGTCCACCTCCGCATGGATCACGTTCACCGGTTCCGCCAACTGGAGCACGTTCGCCTTCACCGGTGACGAGCAGATGCAGCGGATCAGCAGCCGGTCCCAGGCGCAGCGCTACCTCGCCACGTTCGAGAAGACCTGGAAGCAGCGGACCTCACAGGTGCCGCCCTACGGGCGGGTCACCACCAGCGGGCGGCTCCTTCCCAACGCAGTCACGTCCGACGAGGACCCATTGGTGGCTGCTGCTCCTGACGGCGACATCCCGTTCGGCTCTGGGATCTACAAGTACATGACCGAGAACTGAGGGCTCTAGCGGCGAGTGAGCGCCTCGAACAGTCCCAGGGCTGTGTCGTGCTGATCCAGCAGTGCCCCCACGTGGGCCTTGCTGCCCCGTAGAGGATCGATGGTGGGTACGCGCTGCAGCGACTCGTGGCCAGGAAGGTCGAAGATCACCGAGTCCCAGGATGCTGCGGCGATGCTGTCGGAGTACTTGCTCAGGCAGCGTCCGCGGAAGTAGGCACGAGTGTCCTCAGGGGGCTCGTGCATGGCGTGCTCGACGGCCTCGTCGCCGATCAAGCGCTTCATCTTTCCGAGCCTGACCAGCCGGTGGTAGAGACCCTTCTCGGGTCGCAGGTCGGCGTACTGCAGGTCGATCAGGTGCAGCTTGGCGTCGGACCAGGACAAGCCATCCCGGTCGCGGTAGGAGTCGAGCAGCCTGAGCTTGGCCACCCAGTCGAGCTCATCGGCGCACTCCATCGGATCGCGCTCGAGCTTGGTCAGCACTGACTCCCAGCAGGCGAGCAGGTCGCGCGTCGATGAGTCGACCTCGTTGCCCTGGCGCTCGGCGACGTAGCGCGTGGCCAGGTGGAAGTACTCCCACTGCAGCTGGACCGCAGTCAGCCTGCGGCCGTCGTTGAGCTCCATCAGGTGCGTCAGCGTGTGGTCGTGCGAGACCTGCTTGAGGGTCGTGACCGGGCGGGACACACCTAGGTCCGAGCTCAGGTAGCGGTCCTCGATCATCGAGAGGACCAGCGCCGTCGTGCCCACCTTCAGGTACGTCGAGGTCTCCGCGAGATTGGCGTCGCCGATGATCACGTGCAGGCGCCGGTACTTCTCGGGATCGGCGTGCGGTTCGTCACGGGTGTTGATGATCGGGCGCTTCAGGGTGGTCTCAAGACCCACCTCCACCTCGAAGAAGTCCGCGCGCTGGGTGAGCTGGAAGCCCTCCCCGCGCCCATCCTGCCCGAGGCCCACGCGTCCGGCTCCGCAGATCACCTGCCTGCTGACGAAGAACGGCGTGAGGTGTCGCACAATGTCGCCGAACGGGGTGGAGCGGCGTACGAGGTAGTTCTCGTGCGCGCCGTAGGAGGCGCCCTTGTTGTCGGTGTTGTTCTTGTAGAGGATCAGGTCGCCCTCGTTGATGTTCGCTGCGAAGCGGCACGCGTCCAGGGCGACCTGTTCGCCGGCCTTGTCCCAGGTGACGATCGAGAGCGGGTCGGTGCACTCCGGGGAGGAGTACTCCGGATGTGCATGGTCGACGTAGAGCCTGGCTCCGTTCGTCAAGATCACGTTGGCCAGGCCCATGTCCTCGTCGGTCAGCTGACTGGAGTCAGCCAGGTCGCGGGACATGGAGAAGCCTCGGGCGTCACGCAACGGAGACTCCTCCTCGAAGTCCCAGCGGGCACGCCGCGCCTTCAAGGTGGCAGTCGCGTAGGCGTTGACCAGGCGGGTGCTGGCGACCATCGGGTTGGCATGCGGACTTCCCTGCACCGAGATCCCGAACTCGGTCTCGGTGCCCATCACCCGGCGAACGCTCACTGGTGCACCATCCTTGTGTCGGTAGTTCCAGATGGGCTGCCGATGCACCCCTGGTCCCCACCGGACCACCGCCACGGATGCTCGACCTTCGAGGTCCAGCATGAGTTCTGCGGGGTCCG
>JBDSBU010000176.1:0-13973 GCA_039921445.1 Marmoricola sp.
GACCCGTCGGCTCAACCGGCTGCTCACCTTGACCCAGGGACCTGAGCAGGTGCCTGGGCTGGCCGCGACCCTGGCCGCCACCTTGACCGCCACCTTGGCCCCCACCGTGCCGGACCCGGGCCACGGCGCGGGCGGGGAGTACCCGCCACCACCCCCTGCCGCCCGCGACTGGGCTTCCGACATCGCCCGAGTGATGGCTGGCGACCTCGGCGCGGCTGGCTACGCTGTGCACGGCAACCTCGACGACCTGCAACCCGACCGGCCCTCCGATCGGTCCCACGATCGGCCCCCCAAGCGAGGCGTGCACCCCGACGACACTCTCGAACTGGCGCTCACGGCCTGCCTGCGGGCCTGGCTGCTGCAAGGAGGAACGTGATGGCTGCACGCGTGTTCGTCCACGTCGGGGCCCCCAAGACCGGCACCTCGTTCGTCCAGGACATCTTGTTCATGCATCGCGAAAGCCTGCGGGAGCAGGGGATCCTCTACGCCGCAGATCGTCACGACGCGCACTTCCTGGCGGCTCTGGACCTGATGGACCTGCCCTGGGGCGGGCTCGAGCGCGAGGCAGTCGGCGCTTGGGACCGGCTCGCGGAACAGGTCCGTGCCTGGCCCGGCACGGCGATCATCAGCCACGAGATCCTCGGCAACGCCTCGCGGCTGCACGTGGCGCGGGCACTCGCCTCCCTCGGTGAGGCGGAGATCCACGTCGTGATGTCGGCGCGTGACCTGGTCCGCCAGATCCCGGCCGAGTGGCAGGAGAACGTCAAGCACCGTCGTACCACCCCCTTCGCCACGTTCCTGGAGGATCTCCGCGAGGAGCAGCGCACCAGCCAGGTGGCGCAGTGGTTCTGGGCCGTCCAGGAGGTGCCCGACGTCCTGGATCGTTGGGGAGCCGAGGTCCCCCGTGAGCGCGTCCACCTGGTCACGGTGCCGCCGTCAGGCTCGAGCCCGACGCTGTTGTGGGAGCGGTTCGCCGCTCTCTTCGGCCTTGACGCCGTCCGCTACGCCCCGACCGACCGCGCCAACGCCTCCCTCGGCGTGCCGGAGTCGGCGATGGTGCGCAAGCTGAACGGCAAGCTCAACGACGTACTCCCCAACCATCGCTACCGCACCCTGGTCCGCGAGCTGGTGGTGCACCGCAACCTCTCCCAGCGGCACGGGTCGCCGCGACTGGCCCTGCCGAAGGACACCTACGCCTGGGCCAGCGATCTGAGTCGACGCTGGGTCAGCGAGCTCGCCCTGCGCGGGTACGACGTCATCGGCGATCTCGACGACCTGCTGGCACCTGCCGCCGCGCCGTACGTCGATCCGGACACCTGCGATGAGGCCGAAGTCGCAGACGCCGCGATCGAGGCACTCGCGATCATGACTGGCGAGGCGGCCCGGCTGCTGGAGGTCGAGGAGCGGCTCAACGGCCAGGTCGCGGATCTGATGGGCCAGCTCGACCGCTTCCACGGCACCCGCACCTACCGGGCCAAGGAGAGGCTGGTCGCCCTGTCCCGCACCAACCCGATCGCGCGGGCCGGACTGTTCGTCTATCGCCGGTTGCGCGGGAGGAACTCGCGGTCCACATAGCGGCCGATCTTCCAGGTCGAGTAGCCGTCGGTGCCCGCACCGACGACACCCCCGACCACCGGCACCCGCCGGCCGACCGTGACCGCGATCCGCTTGCCGGCGACCTTGGTGATCAGCTCGGAGGCGACCTCGTTGGCCATCACGTTGTCGATGTGCGGGTCGTGCACGGGCGCGGTGGCCAGTGCCATCGGGGTGCCGGGCAGCTTCTTCTTCTTGATCATCGCCAGCATCCGCTCCTCACCGAGCAGGCAGGCCAGGATGGCGTTGCGGGTGCGGGGCTCGGCGAGGTCGTAGCCGCGCAGGTGCACGATCGCGGCCACCATTCGGCACTGGATCAGGGCGAGCCCGGCGATGTTGGCCGGCACGGTCACCGTCATGGTCACCAGTCCGCCGATGTTGGTGAGGAACCCCTGGGCACCCGCGAGCCGGACGTGGGTCTCGATCAGCTGCTTGATCGCGGCCTCGACGTCGCCCTTGTGGGAGTCGAGCGCCTTCTCGGCCGACATCGCCGCCCCGTCGAGCGGACCGACCCCGCTGATCGCCCGATGCAGCGCCTGCTGGACGAACCCCGCCGTGACGTTGGGAGCGAGCTCGGTGATCCTGGGAGCCAACGCGTGGCCGAGACGCTTCGACATACTCATGGCCCCAGAGTACAAACCAGACGGGCATGAGCCACCATGGACCGGTGCCGCTCGAACCGTCCCCGACGCCGTGGACGTTCCCGCATCCCGAGTCCGCGCGCGGTGACCTCGTGGCACTGGGCGGTGACCTGGAGCCGGGAACCCTGCTCGCGGCCTATCGCCAGGGGCTGTTCCCGATGCGCGTCGACGACGTCCCCAGCGAGATGGCCTGGTGGTCCCCCAGCGACCGCGGCGTGCTTCCGCTCGACGGGCTCCGGGTCACCCGTTCGCTGCGCCAGTCGGCCAGGCACCACACCGTCACGGTCGACACCGCCTTTCGCGACGTGGTCGCCGGCTGTGCGGACCCGGGCCGCGACGGGGGCTGG
The DNA here is from genome assembly GCA_039921445.1 of Marmoricola sp. Classification (GTDB taxonomy): domain Bacteria; phylum Actinomycetota; class Actinomycetes; order Propionibacteriales; family Nocardioidaceae; genus Marmoricola. Next base: position 2,582 of record JBDSBU010000176.1, read on the forward strand.
ATCGACAGCTCGATCGCGGCCGCCTATCTGAACCTGCACGAGCTCGGCTGGGCCCACTCGGTGGAGGCGTGGCGCGACGGCGAGCTCGTCGGGGGGCTCTACGGGGTTGCGATCGGCGGGCTGTTCGCCGGTGAGTCCATGTTCAGTCGGGGCCGGGACGCCTCCAAGGTCGCCCTCCTCGGCCTGATCGACCTGCTCAGCGACGAGTACGCCGGCCGGCGGCTGCTCGACACCCAGTGGCAGACACCGCACCTGGCCACGCTCGGCGTCGTCGAGATCGCCCGGCGCGACTACCTCGCCCGTCTCTCCGATGCCCTGACCCTCCCACTCCCCGCGGCCTTCGCCGGCGGCGATTGAGGCTCAGACGACCTGAGGCTCGCCGGACCCCTCGGCGACCATCGGCCGACCCGCGGCGGCCCACTCGAGCATGCCGCCGTCGAGGTTCACCGCCTGGACCCCCACGTGCGCCAAGTAGGCCGTGGCCTGCGCCGAGCGGCCGCCGACCTTGCAGACCACGAGCACCTGCTGATCGACGGGAAGCTCAGCCCGGCGCTCCGGCACCTGTGCGAGCGGGATGTGCACCGCTCCGTCGATGTGGCCGTGCTGCCACTCCACGGGCTCGCGCACGTCGAGCACGGTGAGCCCGGCGGGAAGCGGGTCGGGCACCTGGGCGACCTCGATGGAAGGGATCTCGTTCATGGCCGAAGGCTATCGGGGCTACTTGAGGAACTTCGATGTCCGTCGGTCGGCGAGCGGCTTGCCGCCGGTCTGGCAGGTCGCGCAGTACTGCAGGCTGGAGTCGGCGAAGCTGACCTCGCGCACCACGTCGCCGCACACCGGGCAGGTCTCGCCGGTGCGGCCGTGCACCGCGAGGTGACTCTTCTTCTCCCCCTTGAGCTCGCTGGCCGCGAGCCCGCTGGACCGGGCGACGGCATCGCCCAGGACGGTACGGATGGCGTCGTACAACGTCTGCAGCTCGATCTCGTTGAGGCTGTTCGAAGCCTTGAACGGCGAGAGCCTGGCCGCGTGCAGGAGCTCGTCGCTGTAGGCGTTGCCGATCCCCGCGATGTTGCTCTGGTAGCGCAGCACTCCCTTGATCTGCGCCCTCCCGGCCCGCTCGAGGATGTCACTGAGCACGTCGAGAGTGAACTCGCTGCCGAGCGGGTCCGGGCCGAGCCGGGCGATCCCCTCGATCGTGGACGGGTCACGCACCACATAGAGGGCCAGGCTCTTGCGGGTGCCGGCCTCGGTGATGTCGAGCCCGGACCCGTCGTCGAGCACGATCCGGGCTGCCAGGGGCGACTTGTTGCTCGGCCGCGGCGGGGTCTCAGGCACCTGCTCCTTGAACCTGATCCAGCCGGCGCGGGCCAGATGCAGCACGAGGTGGGTCCCGCCGATGTCGAGGTCGAGGAACTTGCCGTGCCGGGTGACGCCGTCGACCAGTCCACCCGCGAGGGCCGTGATCGGCGGGTCGTAGGTCTTCAGGCAGCTGAAGGCGGCGATGTCGACGCGTACGACGGCACGCCCCTGGAGCCTCCGGGACAGGTCCTGGACCAGGGCTTCGACCTCGGGCAGCTCGGGCACGGGGCCACGTTAGTACGCTCGGCCACCGAGGCTGGGTGGATAACTCCCGAGGGTCTCGCGCGTTGACCCTGCGACGTCTTCGAAAGGCTCCCATGCGCACCCGTTCCACGCTGGTCGGTTCACTCCTGCTCGTCCTGGCAGGCACGACGCTCGCCTCCCCGGCCCAGGCAGGGTCCTCCACCACCCCTGCTCCGGGCACCCCTGCCTACGTGCAGCGCGACCTGACCAACCTCGCCGACGCCTATGGCCGGATCACCGGGCCCAACGGTCAGCTGCAGAACCCGGCCTTTCTGCCGGCGCTGGTCGCCGAGAGCACCGCAGCCCAGGCTGCGCAGCTCCTCGAGCAGGCAGCGGCACCCAATCGGCCGGCCGTGACACCGGGAACGATCGTCCCCGGCTGGAACGTCGGCAACCCGCTGCGTGCTGGCTGGAACGGCACCCGCGGCCGGAGCCGACGGATCGCCTTCACCAACAAGTACGGCGCTCTGCTTCGCGGCACCGTCTACCGCCCCAAGCCCGGTCGCCGCGATCCCTACACGGGCGCGCGGCTGCGTGGCCCGTTCCCCGGCGTCGTGATCACCCCGGGCTCGGTCCAGGGCAGCGAAGGCATGTACCGCTGGTTGGCCCAGGACCTGGCCGAGCGCGGCTACGTGGTGCTCACCTACGACGTCCAGGGCCAGGGCAGCAGCGAGACCCTTCCGCACGGCTCCTCCCCCGCGGGCGAGGCCAACGAGCTCCCCTTCTGCAATCCGTTCGCTCCGCCACTGGACGGCGAGGCCTACGGCTGTCCCGGCGTACCCGCCCAGCAGCTCTCGAACTTCGTGGTCGGCACCCGCGACGCATTGTCCTTCTTCACCTCCACCCCGTCACGGCGCTACCCCAACCCGGGTGCTGCCGGCGCGCCGGTCACCGCGCACAACCCGTTCTGGCGCTCCTTCGACCGCAGTCGCGACCGGCGTACGGCGACTCGCGGCCGGACCACCCGGATCGCGATCATCGGGCACTCGATGGGTGCCGCCGCCGTCTCGAAGATCCAGTCCACCGATCGCCGGGTGATGGCCGTCGTGGCGCTGGACAAGCTGACCGGCCCGGGCAGTGAAGGGCCGCTGGACGGGAGCGGCAACACCCCGGTGGTGCCGGCCCTGGGCCTGCAGTCGGAGTACGGCTTCAGCGTCTCGCCCTGGTTTGCCAGCGGTGGTTCGTCGCTGACCCCCGGACCCAGCCCGGACGGACCGGACCCGCGCCGGGAACGACGTACCGGCTACGACGCCTGGCAGCGCGCCGGGATCGACAGCATGGTCGTGGTTCCGCGCGCCTCCACCCACCTGGAGTACACCGACATCCCGCTGGTGCTGCCCGCCAGCCGCTACGGCCAGGCACTCTCCAGCTACTACACGCAGGCCTGGTTGGACCGCTACCTCAAGCACCGACGAAACGACCGAGCCTTGACCGCGACCAGGATGCGCTATCTCGAGCCGGTTGGTGCCGGCCGGTGGCAGCCGATCACGCTGCGGCGTGCCGACCAGCTGAGCTTCTACTACTGCTCGGCCTACCGCTTCCGCTCAGGCAAGCGCTGGCTGAGCAATGGCGACGTGGTGGGTGTCGGCGGCTGCGCCTCCTGAGCCCCGCCTCCTGACCCGTTCTGTGCTCAGCCGGTCCATTCTGCGACTCGCTAGCGAAATCTACTGGTTTCCCTAGACGTCCAGATATCTTCTGATCGTGGACCCGATCAGGAACCCCTACGCCCCCGGCGCCGGCCAGCGACCACCCGAGCTGGCCGGCCGCGACCGTGAGCTCGCCCAGTTCGAGGTGACCTTGGAACGGGTCGCCGCAGGGAGACCCGACCGCAGCATGGTGCTCTCCGGGCTGCGCGGTGTGGGCAAGACGGTGCTGCTGAACTCGCTGCGCAGTCTCGCGGTCAAGCGGGCCTGGGGCACGGGCAAGATCGAGGCGCGGCCCGACCAGTCACTGCGGCTGCCCCTTGCCCAGGCGGTGCATGCTGCGGTGCGCGAGGTGGCACACCGGCACCGCGATCCCGAGCGAGTGGAGGAGGTCTCGGGCGTCCTGAAGGCCTTCGCGCTCCGGGCCGAGCCCAAGGACCGCAAGGCCGGTGCCCGACAGACCCGCTGGCAGCCGCCGATCGACGTGATCGCCGCCCGCGGCCGGGCCGACTCCGGGGACCTCGAGCTCGACCTGATCGAGCTCTTCACCGATGTCGCCACGCTGGCAGGTGACCTCGGCGTCGGGATCGCGCTGTTCATCGACGAGATGCAGGACATCCCAGCCCCTGAGCTGGCGGCCCTGTGCGGCGCCTGCCATGAGATCAGTCAGCAGGGGGCGCCGCTGATCGTGGTCGGTGCGGGCCTGCCGCATCTACCCGTCGCGCTGTCGGCCTCGAAGTCCTACGCCGAGCGACTCTTCCGCTACGTCTCGGTGGACCGCCTGCCCCGCGAGATGGCCGAGCGCGCCTGGACACTGCCGGCCGGAACCGAGGACGTCACCTTCGAGCCGGCCGCTCTCGAGGAGCTCTACCGGCTCACCGACGGCTACCCCTACTTCGTCCAGGCCTACGGGAAGGTCACCTGGGACGCCGCACTGCAGGCCCCGATCCGGGCCGAGGACGTCCGTACTGCTGCCCCCGAGGCCGAGTCGGAGCTCGCAGTCGGCTTCTTCGGCGCCCGCTACGACCGGGCCACGCCGGCCGAGCGCGACTACATGGTCGCGATGGCCGACCTGGGCGAGGGCAACGACGATCAGGCGGTGAGCACCGCCGACATCGCCAGGCTGCTCGCGCGCAGGCCGCAGTCGCTCTCGCCAGCACGAGACGGACTGATCAAGAAGGGCCTGGTCTTCTCCGGCGAACGCGGCACGGTGGCCTTCACCGTCCCGCACTTCGGCAAGTTCCTGCGCAGTCAGCGCTAGACCGGCCAACTCCTCGGGCACGCCGCCGCGCACGGCAGGGTCGAAGGTGTGCAGAATGGGTGCATGGCGCAGGCTCGGCCCCAGGTGGTGGCCCATCGCGGTTCTAGTGCGGCCAACCCCGAGCACACGCTCGGCGCCTACAAGGCGGCGCTCGACGAGGGCGCCGAAGCGCTGGAGTGCGATGTCCGGCTCACTGCCGACGGGCACCTGGTGTGCGTCCACGACCGGGACCTGCGGCGTACGGCGTACCGCGAGGGTGTCGTGTCCACGATGGAGCTGGCCGACCTCCAGGACATCGACGTGGCGTCCTGGAAGCGGCCGTGGGCCGACCTCGATGACGAGGCACCCGACTCCGACCCCGAGCTCAACAAGGTGCTCACCTTGCGTCGGCTGCTGGAGACGGTGGCGACCTACCCACGCCAGGTGGGGCTGGCCATCGAGACCAAGCACCCCACTCGCTATGCCGGACTGGTCGAAAGACGGCTGGTGCAGCTGCTGGACGAGTTCGGCTGGGCCGGCAAGGACTCCCCAGCGCGGGTGATGTCGTTCTCCTGGGTGGCCCTGCGGCGGATCCAGCGGATCGCCCCAGACCTCGAGCTGGTGCTGCTGATCGACTCGCCGCAGCAGTGGTACCGATCCCGCCCGTTCGCGGAGAAGGACTGGATCGCTGGGCCTGGGATCGAGGTGCTGCGTGAGCACCCCGATTTCATCCGCCGGATCGCCCGCACCGGCACCCGTCTGCACTGCTGGACGGCCAACACGACCGCGGACTTCGAGCTCTGCCTGCGCCTGGGCGTCGACGCCGTGATCACCGACCGGCCCGCGAAGGCCCTGGAGTACCTCTCCCAGCACCAGGCCTGAGTTTACGGACTGATTCTGGGGGCAGCATCTAGATATCTCGTGCCCCGAGACCCGACCTGAGACCACGGAGGCGTGTATGACGCAACCGGATCTATGCCTGTCCGGGAGTGAGGCCTGTCGCCTCGACCTCCCCTTCGCGCCCAAGAGTGCGCGTGTGGCGCGTGCCCGTCTGATGGAGTCGCTGCGCGACCATCTCGATGATGCGCACCGAGACGACGCGCGGCTCGTGGTCAGTGAGCTTGTGGGCAACTCGGTGAGACACGGCCAGCCGCTCGCGGACGGCACCGTGCGGATCGCCTGGTGCACCACCGGCGACACCTTGCACATTGCTGTCACCGACGGGGGCTCACACACTGCGCCGCGAGCCCGCCGGGCCGGGGTCTCCGACTTGGGGGGGCGTGGCCTGTCCATCGTGGAGACGGTCGCGTCCGGCTGGTGGGTCGAGACCGGGCACACGCAGACGACCGTGCACGCCCACCTCGCACTCACCTGAGGCGGCTGCCTAGGCTCAGCACATGGGCAAGAAGTCACGTGACCGCAATCGTTCCCTCCAGTCCGCTCCGGCCGCCGCCGACGGACCAGCCGACGGACCAGCCGACGCACCGGCCGTGGGGCCGCGTCAACCGTGCCCGTGCGGCTCCGGGCGCAGGTACAAGGCCTGCCACGGCTCTGCGGCCGGCGCCGTGCCGGTGTACACCGCCAGGCCCTTCGCCGGCCTGACCTCGGAGGCCGACATCATCGCCGTCCGGGAGTTCGTGCCCGCCGCCACCGCCCCTCTCACCCTGCGCGACTCCGATCGAACCGTGCTGCTCTGCTCGCTCCTGCCTGGTGCCGTGCCGGCCATGGTCCGCGAGGACGGGACGATCTGGCTCGGGCTGCAGGTCCAGCACGGGTACGGCGACCCGAGTCGTGATCTCGGTGCCGTGCTGGTGGCCGCACTCGAGGCCGAGCACGGCACCACGGTCGGCCTGACCACCCCGCCCGGAGAGGGCCCGCGGCTGCAGGACCTGGTCGTGGACGAGCCGCTCCACTTCACCGTGCACCAGGGCTTCGACTTCTGGATCGCCGACCTCGAGGACAGCGACGGCAGCATGGCTGCGGCGCTCCAGGCAGCCAACGACTCCGCCGCGCCCAGCGAACGGATCGAGGGCGTGGAGGCGGCCTACTGGACCGAGATCGGGGAGCGCGAGTACCTCCGCTGGGTGCAGGCCGACGACGAGGACCGCGTTCTCGACGGCCTCGCCCGCCTTCATGTTGCCGGCAACCACCAGCTCGTCGAGGGCGACCGTCTGATCGGGATGTTCCGCGTCCACGGCGTGGTCGTCCCGGTCTGGGACCTGCCCCCCGGCACCGGCGCCGCAGGGGTTGCCGCGGCCGCCCCGGGGCTGGGCGAGAGGCTGGCTGCAGCGATCGCCGATCCCACTCCGCTGACCACCGAGCAGCGCTCCGCGCGGGCCGGACTGACCAGTCGGCAGGTCACGATCCGCTGAGCACCTTCCGGGGCAGACCACAACTTGTCGGTGGTTGAGACATGCATTAGATTCTCGGTGCCCGGTCGATGTTGTCCCCCCCGTCAACGTCGGCCGGGCACCTTTTTTGTGCAACAGAGGTGCACCAGTTCCCGCGGGTGCCCGAAAGCGTTCGTGACGCACGGGTGCATCACAAACGAATCGGGACCCCCTCGGTATCTGTCCCAGGGGTGCTTCACAACCCGAGCTGGACCCCCTCTGGATCTGTCCCAGGGGTGCTTCACAAACGAGTCGGGGCGGGGTTTCAGGGCTCGTCGCGCGCGATCGGGCAGGACATGCAGCGCGGCCCGCCACGGCCAGACCCCAGCTCGGAGCCAGCGATCGCGATCACCTCGATGCCGGACTCCTCGAGTCGGCTGTTGGTCTCCACGTTGCGCTCGTAGGCCACAGCCACCCGCGGCGCCACGGCCAGGGTGTTGTTGCCGTCGTCCCACTGCTCACGCTCGGCGGTGACCGGGTCGAGGCCGGTGTCGATCTGGTGCAGCGTGTCGATCCCCATCGCCTTGGCCGCCGCGACCAGGAACGGTTCGGAGCCGGCCACGCGCAGGGACCCGTCCTCGTCGGCGGTGACAGCGTGCGCGGTCAGGTGGTCGGCGACGTTGGGGTACATCACGATCTTGTCGACGTCGACCATCGTGCACACGGTGTCGAGGTGCATGGTGGCCCGCTCCTGCGCGATGGGTACGGCGAGCACGGTGTGCGCGCTCCCGTCCGCAAGCAGCTGGCGGGCCAGCCGCTCGGCACCGGCAGGCGTCGTGCGCTCCCCGACGCCGACGGCGATCACGCCCGCCGACATCAGCAGCACGTCACCGCCCTCGACGTGCTCCTGGTGCCAGCCGTGGATCTTCGTCGAGCCAGCGAACCGCGGGTGGTCGGTGTAGATCAGCTCGGTCAGCTGGCTCTCCCGCTCGCGGGCCGGCATCGCCAGCGAGGTGATCGCCACCTTTCCGCCGATCCAGACGCTGGAGTCGCGGGTGAACAGCAGGTTGGGCAGCGGGTCGATCAGAAAGTCGTCGCTGGACAGCAGGCTGGTGACCAGGCCGAAGCCGCCACGGACCTCGTCGTTGCGCAGTCCCGCGGTGAGCACGTTCTTGAGGCGCTCGGGGTCGAGGTCACCCAGCGCCTGACGGAGGTAGTCGCGAAGGCTGTCGCCCAGGTGCAGCGACTCCAGCACCCCGGCGATGGCGTGCTCACGGGCGCTCTCCTCGGCGAGGGTCTCGACCAGAAGCTCGGTCAGGTAGAGCACCTCGACTCCGCGACTGGTCAGCGCCTCGGCGAAGGCGTCGTGCTCCTCCTGCGCGCGGCTGACCCACGGGATCCCGTCGAAGAGAAGCTTGTCGTTGTTGCGCGGAGTCAGGCGTTGCAGCTCCGGGCCGGGCCGGTGCAGCATCACCGTGCGCAGTCGGCCGACCTCTGTCGATACACCGGGTCGGACCCGCGGAGAAAGGCTGTCGCGCGTCTGCGCTGCGTCACTCATCGGGCCAGCCTAGAGCCCAACGAGCAGCTCCACCGCAGTGATGGTGGCCAGCAGCAGACAGACCCCGGCACCGAGGTAGTGGATCAGTGAGAGCCGGATCTTGCGGAGCAGGAAGCGACCCGAGAGCACGGCCAGCCCGGAGACCACCAACAACGCGCCCCAGGCACCGACGAAGACGCTGAGCGGGTGTCCGTAGCGAGCGATCATCGAGATCGTCAGCAGCTGGGAGAGGTCGCCCCACTCGGCGGCGAAGAGCACCACGAATGAGGTCACCACGGCCTGCAGCCCGGTGCGGGACTCGGTTGCCTGCGCGGCGAACTCCTCCTCCTGGTGCAGCTCCTCGGCCTCCGCGCCCGGGGCAGAACGGAACAGCACGACGGCACCGAGCAGGAAGATCGCCAGCGCGACGCTCCTGATCAACGTCTCGGGCAGATAGGTGGCGAAATGCCCTGCGAGCACGGCGATCAGGGTCTGCACGAAGAACGCGAGACCGACACCGACCCACACTGCGAGCGGCTTGTAGCGGGTCGAGAGCACCAGCGCCGCGATGAAGGTCTTGTCGGGCAGCTCGACGACGAAGATCGCACCGAAGACGATCGCGATGACCGTCAGCGACATCAGGCGATCCCAGCCACGGCGGCGACCGCCTGGGCCATCACGGTCTTGACCGGCAGACCAAGCGCGCGCGCGGCCGCGGCCACGTCCTCGAACTCGGGCTGCGCCGTGACCACTTCGCCGTCGAGTCGGGCCATCTTGATCGCGACCTGTTGCCCCTCGACCTCGACGCCGACCAGCTCGCGCTCGAGATGGTGCTTGCCGACGGTGGTCTCACGCATCCCGATGGTCGTGGTCTGCCGATAGACCTCACGGCGTACGGCGTCACGGGACTCGGCCGACACCAGCACGCTCAGGGTGTGGGCAGGCCGGCCCTTCTTCATCAGGATCGGCGTCAGCCAGGCGTCGCAGGCTCCCGCCTCGAGCAGGGCCGCGATCACCACCGGCCAGATCCGCGGGTCGAGGTCGTCGATGTTGCTCTCCAGCAGCCACGGCCCCGGCGCGCCACTGGGAAGGGCGACCTCGCGCCGGCCCAGCAGCAGTCGCAGCACGTTGGCGTGACCTTCGGCGTCACGCCCACCGGCGCCGACGCCGACCCGGTCGACCGACATCGCGGGCTGGGGACCCCACGAATCGGCCAGCGTCGCGAGCAGCGCGGCACCTGTCGGCGTGCACAGCTCGAGCTCGACCGGCCCTCCGCTGGTGGGCACACCGCGGAGCAGCTCGACCACCGCCGGCGGCGGCACCGGCAGGTGACCGTGCTCGCTGCGCACGCTGCCACCGCCCACCGACACTCGCGAGACCACGACGTGCTCCAACCCGAGGTGGATCACCCCGGCGCAGGCGCCGACCACGTCCGCGATCGCGTCGAGTGCCCCCACCTCGTGGAAGTGCACGTCCTCGGCCGCGGTGCCGTGCACGTGCGCCTCCGCCTCGGCCAGGCGCGCGAAGACGTCGTGGGCCAGAGAGCGGACGTCCTCGTGCAGCCCGGCGCCCGCGAGCAGGATCTCGACGTCGCGCCAGGTGCGGTGCTCCACCGAGTCGGCGACCTCGACGTGGCAGCGGACCGCGGTGAACCCCCCGCGAGAGACCCGCTCGGTGCGCAGCTCGACCTGGCCGGGTGCGACCTTGTCGACCGCGTCGCCGATCACCCCGACCGGGACGCCCGCGTCGACGAGGGCGCCGAGGAACATGTCCCCGCTGGCACCGGAGGAAGCATCGAGCCAGGCGATCGTCATTGAGCCCTCCCGTGGGCGTTTCGGGCCACGCGCGCGGCGAAGACGCCGGCTCCGTAGCCGTTGTCGATGTTCACGACCGTGACCCCGGGGGCGCACGAGTTCAGCATGCCGAGCAGGGCAGCGAGGCCGCCGAAGGCGGCGCCGTACCCCACGCTGGTGGGCACCGCGACGAGCGGTACGCCGCTGAGGCCACCGACCACGCTGGGCAGCGCGCCCTCCATCCCAGCCACCACGATCAGGCAGTCGGCCTCGGCGAAGCGGTCGCGCACCGCGAGCAACCGGTGCAGCCCGGCGACGCCGACGTCCTCGATCCGGGTGACGCCTGCGCCGTGCACCGTCGCGCTCAGCGCAGCCTCGGCCGCCACCGGAGCATCGGAGGTGCCGGCGCTGATCACGGCCACGAGCCCCCGAGCAGTCGGCGGGGCGCCGAGGGTGACCGCACGCGCGACGTCGTCGACCTGCGCGTGCGGGAGCTCGGCGCGCACCAGGGCGATCGCCTCCGGCGCCAACCGGGTGGCCAGGACCGCGCGGTCGGGGTGCTTGCGGTGCAGCGCGGTCAGGATGCCGACCACCTGCTCGGGAGTCTTGCCCGCGCCGTAGACGACCTCGGGGTCCCCGGTGCGCTGTGCCCGGTCGACGTCGACGCGGGCATAGCCAAGATCCACGGTGCGGTCGTCGGTCGGCTCGCTCACGCCCTCAAACTAGCCGGTCTCCCGCCCACACATTTCGGCGCTCACTCCGGGGCGTTCCCGGAGTCGCTGCCCATCCGGTAGGGCGTGGTGACGCCGGCGTACATCAGGTGGGTGACCAGACCCTCGCGCGCGTGCTGGAGGTTGTGGCAGTGGTCCATCCAGATGCCTGGGTTGTCGGCGAGAAAGACGACGTCGTAGGTCGCGCCGTTCTCGACGTCGAGCGAGTCGAACCACCACGGGCTGCCGGTGGCTCGCACCCCGTTGCGAGCGAGTACGACGCCATGGTGACCGTGCAGGTGCATCGGGTGGACCTCGCCGCTGTGGTTGGAGATCCGCACGTGCACGACGTCGCCCTCGCTGACCACGAACATCGGCATGTTCGGATAGAGGTGCCCGTTGACGCTCCACCACAGACCGGGGCGACCGTTGACGAAGCCGGGACGCCGACCGATGGAGTACTCGAAGCTACGGTCGGCCTCGGTGGTGTCGAAGCCAACCGGAGCGGCCGTCCCGTAGCTCAATCGATCCAGCTTC
>JBDSBU010000177.1:0-17172 GCA_039921445.1 Marmoricola sp.
CGGCGCCGAGGTTCGTCTGGTGGTGCGCGACACCGAGAAGGCCCAGGCGGTCCGCGACAAGATCCTGCGCGACATCCCGGGCGCGAAGGTCGGGATCGACCGCTGCGACATCGGGGACCTCGACGACGTGCGTCGCTTCGCCGCCGAGCTCGACGTGAAGCGGCTCGACGTACTCGTGCACAACGCGGGCGCGATGCCGCCCGAGCGCACCGAGTCCGCGCAGGGCCACGAGCTGACGATGGCGCTGCACCTGCTCGGGCCGGTGCTGATGACCGAGCTGTTGCTGCCGGTGCTCACCGGGCACGACGCGAGAGTGATCTTCGTGACCTCGGGCGGGATGTACGGCCAGCGGCTGCGCGCCGACGACCCGGAGTACCGTCGCGGCGACTACTCCGGCACCACCGCCTACGCGCGCAGCAAGCGTGCCCAGATCGAGCTGCTGCCGCTCCTCGCCCAGCGCTGGACCAGCTCCGGAATAGGCGTGCACGCCACCCACCCGGGTTGGGCCGACACCCCCGGAGTGGTGGACTCGTTGCCGACCTTCCACAAGCTGACCGGCCCGTTCCTGCGCGACGCTGCCTGCGGTGCCGACACCACGGTGTGGCTCTCGGCCGTGCGACCCCAACCGGCCCCGGGCAGGTTGTGGCACGACCGGCGCGCTCGCCCGACCCACATGCTCCGCAAGACCCGCAGCACCAACGTCGAGCGTGACCAGATGTGGCACTGGTGCCGGAAGGCGATCGCCTTGGAGCCGGCTACTTCCTGAGCCGCGATGGGGACGCGTCGGGGTCCTCGGAGGAGCCGCCTCGGCGTGCGATCTCGGCTCTGGCTCGCTCGATCCCCCCATGCTCCAGCGCCGCGAGCTTCGAGGTCCCCTGCCAGACCAGCTGGCCTCGACGCCGCACGGTCACGGCCATGGTGGCGCACAGATGCTCGATGGCGCCGGGCACGTTGCGACGCTCGGCCGGCAGCGGGACCGGGAGGACGTGGGCCTGGTCCAGGGCGCCCTGGCCCTCGACGTCGACCTGCCACTGCGCGCTGCGTCCGTGCAGCACCCAACGTTCGTCGGTGACCTCCGCGCGGACCGGCGAGAGGGCCGGGTCGCCGAGGCGCAGCAGTCTGCCGCCGGGCAGCAGCACCACCAGGGCGGTGACCTCCGCGTGCAGTCGACCGGCGGAGACCTGGCCCCCTGCGAAGGCCACACACACCTTCGGGTCCTTGAAACCCTGGGCCTGCCCCCACCACCAGGAGTCGGGGAACCCGCCCTTGCCCCAGTTCTTCTCCGCGTAGACCGACCAGCCGTCCAGGTTCCACACCTCGTCACCGACCACGGCCCGGCCGTGGGCAGAGCCGCCGAGCAGCCAGGGATGCCAATACTGGTTGAGTCCCGGGACGGACTGGAAGAGGCTCGACCCGCCGACGACCGAGCGCGGCCAGGGAACCGCGTCGGTGATCGTCGCGCTCAGCAGGGCGTCCCTTCCCAGCTGGACGTTGAGGCGGTCGCTGGTCCCGGCGAAGGCGTGCCCGGCGTAGACACCGAGTCCGGTCGTGGAGGCGACGCCCTCCGGGTGGGCCACGGTGCGCACGAACCCGTTGGGGTGCGAGGCCAGCCCGAGGGTGGACCAGTGCTCGCCGGGACCCGAGCGGTTCACTCCGGCCAGGGCGATCAGCACCCGCCCGGTGAGCGGGTCGGTGAACCGCCAGAAGTAGCCCTCCATCGCCACGCCGTGGGCCGGGAGCGGGTCACCGAAGGGCAGGTCGGCACCGCTGGCGCGGTAGTCCGCCATCGCCTTGCGCGCCCGAGTGGTCAAGGAGTGATCCATGGCGGACATGATGGCAGCGGTACGGTCCTGGAACGAGGGTGACAGCCCGGCGCGGGCAGGAGAGGACGGGGACGGCGATGGTGCACACCGACTGGCTGCTCACGGCCGCCGAGCGCGCAAACGCCCAGACCCGTCTCGACGCCCGGCACGAGGACGGGACCGCCTGGTCAAGCGGCAACCTGGTCCGTCCGCTGATCCACGGGGCGACCTACTTCGCCGAGCTCTTCGAGCGGCTCGAGGCCACCAAGGAGGGAGACCTGGTCTTCTTCACCGATTGGCAGGGTGACCCCGACGAGCGGCTCACCGGTGAGCCGGGCAGCGAGGTCGCCGACGTGCTCGCCCGCGCCGACGAGCGCGGTGTCGACGTGCGCGGCCTGATCTGGCGCTCGCACATGGACAAGCTCAACTTCAACGCCGAGGACAACCGGATCATGGGCGAGCGACTCCAGGAGCGGGGAGCCGAGGCGCTGCTCGACATGAGGGTCCGCACCGGTGGGTCGCACCACCAGAAGCTGCTGGTGATCCGGCACCGGGACCGGCCCGAGGACGACGTCGCCTACATCGGCGGCATCGACCTGTGCCACTCCCGCCGAGACGACGCGCGCCATCTCGGTGACCCGCAAGCGGTCGAGATCGCCGAGGAGTACGGCAAGACGCCGCCCTGGCACGACGTGCAGGCGGCGATCAGCGGCCCCGCCGTACATGATGCCGAGACGGTCTTCCGGGAGCGTTGGGAGGACCCGACGGCGCTGACCCGGCACCCGGTGTACTGGACGCAGGACAAGCTGCTCGGCATGGACATGACGCCTGATCCGCTGCCTGAGCAGGCGCCTCCTCCGCCGTCGCCTCCCGGTGCCACCCACACCGTGCAGCTGCTGCGCACCTACCCCAACCTGCGGCACGGCCGCGACTATCCGTTCGCCCGCGGCGGTGAGCGCAGCGTCGCTCGCGGCTACACCAAGGCGCTCGAGCGGGCCACGCAGCTGGTCTACGTCGAGGATCAGTACCTCTGGGGTCACCACGTGGCGGACGTCTTCACCGAGGCGTTGCGCCGCAGTCCAGAGCTGCACGTGATCGCCGTGGTGCCCAGGTACACCGACGAGACGGGTCTCTTCGGCCGCACCCCCCAGCTGCTCGGTCGGTCTCGGGTGATGCAGCAGATGCTGGCGGCGGCGCCCGACCGCGTTGCCGTCTACGGGATCGAGAACCATCAGGGCACACCTGTCTACGTCCACGCCAAGGTCTGCGTGGTCGACGACTGGTGGGCCACCATCGGCTCGGACAACTTCAACCGGCGTTCGTGGACCCATGACTCCGAGCTCTCGGCCGTGGTGGTCGACGAGAGCGCCGAGGACCACAGCCCGTTCGGGCGCAGGCTGCGGCTGTCCCTGGCCGCCGAGCACCTCGACCGGGATGCCGGCCCGGAGACGGAGACCGACGCCCTGCTCGAGACGATGGCCGACTGCATGGACGCCCCCGGCATGTTCGAGGCGTACGCCGAGTCCGCGCGCCGGCTCGATGCCTGGCACGAGGGCGGCGAGGTCGGTGAGCGGCCGCCGGGCCGGCTCCGCAAGCTGGCGGTGCCCCGTCTGAGTCGGCTGACCCGAGCGATCGTGACCCCGGCGTACCTGCTGCTGCACGACCCGGACGGTCGCCCGCGGCCGCTGCGCCGGAAGGGCGGCTATTGAGCAGTAGGAGCCGGTCGTCATCATGGGGGGCATGAAGCGTGTGCTGTTGCTGCTGGTCGGATCCCTGCTCCTGACTCTCTCGCTGTCCGCCTGCGGCGGCACGGGGGACACTGGCGCCGGTGCGGCGAGCAAGGTCCGCACCGGTGAGAACGGCGACCGGATCAACGGTGCCGATGTCAGGTTCGCGACCCAGATGATTCCGCACCACGCCCAGGCGCTGGAGATGGTCGACCTCACGACCGGTCGCGAGCTCAGCCCAGAGTTGAGAAGCCTGGCCGAGCAGATCCGTGAGGCCCAGGCCCCCGAGATCGAGCAGATGACCCGGTGGCTGACCGAGTGGGGCGAGGAGGTGCCCGCAACCTCCCGAGACCACGTGAACTCCGGCCATGATGACGGCAACCTCGACCAGGACATGCCGGGAATGATGACGACCGACGACATGGGCGGCCTGGAAGCCATGCGGGGTGCGGAGTTCGAGTCGATGTGGCTGCAGATGATGACCGAGCACCACCGCGGGGCGATCATGATGGCGCGCACCGAGCGGGCCGATGGTCACTTCGGAGCGGCGAAGGAGCTGGCCGGGGCGATCATCGCGGCCCAGGAGAAGGAGATCGCCGAGATCGAGGCGCTGCAGGGTTCCTGAGGCGGTAGGTCAGCGTCGCAGGAGGCGGGTCCACAGACGGATCCCCGAAGGCTCCTGCTCGTCGCGGTGGCCAGGGCAACGAGCCGAGCTCGGCACACCGGCCATCACCTCGTCGACGTGCATCCCGCACCCGGCCCAGGTGATCTTGGAGCACTGACGGCACTTCACGGTGCGACACATCCGGGACGTACTCCTTGCAACTTCGTGCACTGCCCCCTGGCTGGCTCAGAAAGCGAGCTTTGGCCTGGTTTCCACGCTAACAGCCAGCTTGCCCCGGCGTCCGGTGTTTTGACGGGACCGCCATGATGGCGCTCATGACTGAGGTGCAGATCGAGCGGCACGACGACCATGCGGACCTCACGACGTGAGCACCGCGACCGAGCACCTCGACGTCGTCATCGTGGGCGCCGGCCTCTCTGGCATCGGCGCCGGCTACCGGCTCGCCGAGCAGCTCCCCGAGAAGAGCTGGGCGATCCTCGAGGCGCGGGACTCCCTGGGCGGCACCTGGGACCTGTTCCGCTATCCCGGAGTGCGTTCGGACTCCGACATGTTCACCCTGGGCTATGAGTTCAAGCCGTGGACCGCGGCGAAGTCGATCGCCGACGGCCCCACGATCCTCGACTACCTCCACGAGACGGCGGCGGAGTTCGGGATCGACCAGTCGATCCGCTACCGCACCAGGGTGGTCGCCGCCGACTGGTCCTCGGCGCAGACCCGGTGGACCCTCACCCTGGAGACCGAGCACGGCCAACGGACGCTCACCTGCGCCTTCCTCTACGCCTGCTCCGGCTACTACGACTACGCCGAGGGCCACAGCCCGGTCTTCCCCGGTATCGAGGACTTCGCGGGCGACGTGGTGCACCCCCAGTTCTGGCCCGAGAAGCTCGAGTACGCCGGCAAGCGGGTCGTGATCATCGGCAGCGGTGCCACGGCCGTGACCCTGGTCCCGGCGATGGCGGGGACCGCCGCCAAGGTGACGATGCTGCAACGCAGCCCGACCTGGATCAGCCCGATCCCGGGTGTCGACAAGCTGGCCGACAAGCTGCGCGAGCGTCTCCCCGCAGCGGCCGCACACCGGCTGATCCGAACCAAGAACATCCTGTTCCAGACCGGTGTCTACCAGTTCTGCCAACGCTTCCCCAAGCGTGCACGAAAGATGATGCTCGGGGTCAACGAGCGCCTGCTGAAGGACCCTGACCTGGTCGCCGAGCACTTCACGCCCTCCTACGACCCCTGGGACCAGCGGCTGTGCGCCGTTCCCGACGGTGACCTGTTCGGTTCCCTGCGCCGTGGCGAGGCCGACGTCGTCACCGATGTGATCGAGACGTTCGTGCCCGAAGGCATCCGGCTCGTCAGCGGACGCGTGCTCGAAGCCGATGTGGTGGTGACCGCGACCGGGCTGAAGCTCCAGATGCTCGGCGGCATCACTGTCTCGTTCGACGGTGAGCCGGTGGTGCTCAACGAGCAGTTCGTCTGGCAGGGCGCGATGATGACCGGGATGCCGAACTTCGCCTTCTGCATCGGCTACACCAACGCCTCCTGGACCTTGCGAGCCGACCTCACCCACCGGCTGGTCTGCAAGGTCCTGCGCCACCTCGAGGACAACGACCTGGTTGCGGCCGTTCCGGAGGCGGACGCGAGGCTCCAGGGGCGCCCGTTGCTCGACCTGGGCTCGGGCTACGTCCAGCGCTCGATCGGGGACCTGCCGCGCCAGGGCGACCGGGGTCCGTGGCGGGTCCGCCAGAACTACCTGCTCGACTCGTTGACCACGATGCGGCGCGATCTCACGGCGACGCTGGCGTTCACCCCTCGCCTCCGTCCCCACCGCGCCGAGCGGGTCCTCGCACACGACGGCTGATCCGGGAACGACCTGATCCGTAACTCCGGGGGCCGACGTGGCGTTGTCTGCGCATGGTCCTCTCGTCCCGCAAGCTCGTCGCGGTCACCGCGACGCTCGCCCTGCTTCCCGCGCTCCTCGTCACCTCCACCCAGGCCGAGGCGGCGCCAGGTGCGGCTGCCTCGGCAGCGAGCAAGGTCCGCGCAGCGTCGTACCGTGCCACGATCACGCGGACCAGGCACGGCATCCCGCACATCGTGGCCAAGAACTTCGGCTCGCTGGGCTTCGGCTCTGGCTACGCCTCTGCGGCCACCTCGATCTGCACGCTGGCCGACACCGTCCTGACAAGTCGTGGCCAGCGCTCGCGCTACCTCGGGGGCACCGACCGCTACGACGACCAGGTCTCGATGGCGGGCACCAACCTGCAGTCCGACACCCTGGTCACCGACCTGCACGACCGCCGCGTGGTCGAGAACCTGCTCGCCTCGAAGGCCGGGCCGGGCGCCGACGCGCGGGCGATGGTCACCGGCTATGCCGCTGGGGTCAACGCCTGGCTGCGCAAGACGGGTGGCGCCCGCAAGATCAGCGACCCCGAGTGCCGGGGGGCGGCGTGGATCAAGCCCGACGCCACCGCGCTCGACATCTGGTACGGCGTCTACCTGGCCAACCTGATCGCCTCGACCGGACACTTCCTGCCCCAGATCACCGAGGCCACTCCGCCCGTCCCTGGTCCCGGGGGCGGCCTGCCGACCTCGGCCGCGGACGCGAAGTTCGCCCCCGCCCCTGCTCAGCTGCCTGACAGGGACAAGCTCCTCGCCGCGTTGGGCAAGGACCCGGCATCACCGTTCGGCTCCAACGCGACGGCAGTGGGTGGGGCGGCGAGCACGACCAAGAGCGGCATGCTGCTCGGCAATCCGCACTTCCCCTGGCGCGGGCGCTACCGGTTCACCCAGCAGCACCTGACGATCCCGGGTGTCTACGACGTGGCCGGCGCCAGCCTGATCGGCTCTCCCGTGGTCAACATCGGCTGGAACCGCAACGTGGCCTGGAGCCACACCGTCTCCACGGCCTACCGGTTCACGCCCTATGAGTACCGCACCGTGGGCAGCTCCACGACCTACTTGACGACCGACGGGCCCAAGCAGCTCGACCAGCGCGCCGTGAAGG
The DNA here is from genome assembly GCA_039921445.1 of Marmoricola sp. Lineage (GTDB taxonomy): Bacteria > Actinomycetota > Actinomycetes > Propionibacteriales > Nocardioidaceae > Marmoricola. The sequence continues at coordinate 7,159 of JBDSBU010000177.1, forward strand.
TCGTCGTCCGCGGCGCGGACGGCAGGCTCTCCACCGTGACGCGACCGCTCTACCGCACCGACCAGGGCTACGTCCTCAACGACCCGGCGACCCTGATGAACTGGACACCGGTCAGCTTCTTCGCGATCCGCGACGCCAACGGTGAGCAGCTGCGCACGATCGACACCTTCCTCGACATGGGCCGCGCCACCGGTGTTCGTGACCTGCTCGCCCGGCAGGACCGTGGGGGCGGGATGCCGTGGGTGAACACCACCGCGGCCGACCGTGCAGGCAACGTGCTCTACGCCGACCACTCGGTGGTCCCGAACGTCTCCAACGCGCTGGCGCAGAAGTGCATGACGCCCGTCGGTCGGGCGCTCTTCCAGGTCGCCGGACTGCCCGGTCTCGACGGCACCCGGGCCACGGCCGACTGCGCGTGGGGCACCGACGCCGACGCCCAGCGTCCCGGCATCCTCGGTCCGAAGAACCTCCCGGCCGCCGTACGCCGCGACTGGGTGGTCAACGCCAACGACTCCTACTGGCTGCCCAACCCGGCGCAGAAGCTGGAGGGCTTCGCCCGGATCATCGGCTGCGAGAAGTGCCAGCGCACGCTGCGCACCAGGATGGTCTCCCGCTACGTGATGGATCGGTTGCGGGTCGGCAGGATCAGTCCCGCCCTGCTTCGTGGCTTCGAGCACCAGAACCGGGTGATGGGCGCCGAGGTGATGAGCGCCGGCTCGGGAAACACCAACGACCTGGTCAAGGTCTGCGAGGCCGCGGACGGCGGCGACGCCTGCCCGGTGCTCGCTGCGTGGGACCGGCACTCCAACATCGGCAGCCGCGGGAACCACATCTTCGAGGAGTTCGTCACCCGGCTGCCCAAGCAGGCGCTCACCGGGGCCGAGACCTACTGGAAGGTGCCGTTCGACGAGTCCGATCCACTGAACACCCCGCGTGACCTCGACGAGACCAACAGCGGCGTGATCACTGCGATGAAGGACGCGATCGCTTCGCTGCGGGCCCGCAAGATCCCGATGAACGCAACCTGGGGATCCCTGCAGGTCGCCGGTGACCGCGGCGCGAGCAGGATCCCGCTCGGCGGTGGCCTCGGTGACCAGGCTGGCAACGCCAACGCGTTGGCGTCGCGTGGCCCGCTGCAGAACTCCGGCAGCTACAAGCCGGTCACCTACGGCTCCTCGCACATCGAGGCGGTCTCGTTCCTGAAGCGGGGCGCGGTCGACGCGCGCACGATCTTGACCTACGGCCAGTCGGAGAACCCTCGTTCGCCGTGGTCGCAGGACCAGACCAAGCTGTTCGGCCACAAGCTGTGGGTGAAGTTCCCCTTCACCGCCAAGCAGATCCGCAAGGCCCGGATCTCACGGCTCGTGGTCAGCGCGCGGCGCTGATCACCCGGTAGCGGACGAAGGCAGGAAAGGCGACCGCGGCGAGCACCGTGCCGACCACGACCAGCATTCCGCCCCCGGCGGCGGTCGCGGCTGCCCCGATCGAGACGGCCACGGCTCCGTGAGCCACGTCGGCGATCCGGGGACCGCCGACCACCACCACGGTGAACACGCCCTGGAGTCGACCGCGGACCTCGTCGGAGGCCGCTGACTGCAACATGCTGATCCGGAACGCTGCCGAGGCCATGTCGGCGGCGCCACCGATCACCAGCATCGCGACGGCGAGCAGCAACATCGGCGTACGCCAGGTCTCAGCCAGCGCGACGGCACCGCCGAAGCCCAGCATGGCCAGGCCCCACACCACCACTGAGACCAGGACCGCCACGCCATGGCGCTCGACACGGGAGACCCAGCCCGAGAACACGCCACCGAGCACGGCACCGGCGGGGATGCCGGCGAACAGGAGCGCGAAGGCCCAGCCGCCGCTCTGCGGACCACCGAAGTCGATGTGTGCGATCTCGGGATAGAGCGCGCGGGGCATCCCGAAGACCATCGCGATGATGTCGACCAGGAAGCTCATCAGGAGCACCGGGTGCCCACGCAGGTAGCCCAGGCCGTCCATCACGGCGCGGAGACCCAGGCTCCCGGTCGCGCCGATAATGGGCATCGCCGGCAGGAGCAGCACCGCACCGAGCGTCGGGACCAGGGTGATCGTGTCGATCAGGTAGAGCCAGGAGTACCCGAAGACCGGGAGCAGCGCTCCTGCCACCAACGGTCCACCGATGGCACCGGCCTGCATCACGGTCATGCTCAGCGAGTTAGCAGCGGGGAGCAGGGAGTCGGGCAGCAGCCGGGGCAGGATCGCGTTGCGGGTCGGCTGATTGACCGCGAAGAAGGCCTGTTGCACCGAGAACAGCCCGAGCAGCAGCCACACGTCGGTGCCCCCGACCCAGGCCTGGAACCAGAACAGCGTGCTGGTCACGATCAGGCCCAGCGTGGTGACGACCAGCAAGGTCCGGCGATCGAAGACGTCGGCCAGCGCCCCGCCCCAGAGGCCGAAGACGACGAGCGGGACCAGGCCGAAGACACCGGTCAGGCCGACGTACGCCGAGGAGCCGGTCGCGGCATAGATCTGGGCAGGAACCGCGACGACCGTGACCTGGGCTCCGACCACCGTGACGATGTTGGCCAGCCAGAGTCGACGGAAGTGCGGGTTGCGCAGGGGCCGGGTGTCGGCCATCCACGACCTGCTCAACGGGCGTCGACCAGGCTCCGCACCTGCTGCAGGCTGCCGCAGCCCTCCTCGAGCATCCGGTTGCGCGCAGCCAGCCAGGCGGCACCGAGTCGGTTCCGGTCGGCTTCACTGACGTCGCTGCGGGCGGGATTGAGGATGTCGCGCTCCTCCTCGTCGAGGTGGTGCAGCAGGGTCTCGCTGAACTCGTGGATCCCCTGGCTGAAGTCCTCGTCGTAGAGGTCGTCGGCCTCGAGCAGGGGAACCAGTGCCTCGTAGCCCTCCTGGTGCTCCTTCTCGCCGTGCTCGGCCTCCTCCTCGTCGATCGCGTTCTTGCGCTCGAGCTGCGGGTAGACCTCGGTCTCCTCGGCCTCGCCGTGCGCCACCAGCAGCTCTGCGATCTGGCGGCGTACGGCGTCCCGGTCGTTCTGCTCGTTGCGAAGTGCTCGCAGCAGCTCCTCGAAGAGCCGGTGATCGGCGAGGATCAGCTCGACGACGTCACCGGACTCCGGGCGGGGGATCTCTACGGTGCCGGGTTTTGGCTCGGCGGCATCCGTGGTGTGCTGGGGGTCGGGGGTAGCCATGGGCACACTGTAGGCAGGCGGGACATGCGATGATTCGAAATCTTGGTCGGCCTCGAGCTTCCGGGGACGACTCCGCTCGCGACCATCTCGAGGATGAGTGATGTCCACCTTTCCGCCGGAGCTCCTGACGACCTTCCGCGCCATGGCCGAGGTCGTCTACGCGGGCGAGTCCCACGAGACCGTGCACCAGGGACTCTGTGACGCCGCGGTGGAGCTCATCGACGGCTGCGACCACGCCTCGTTGATGTTCCGGCGCAAGGCCAGGGTGACCACCACCGCCGCGTCGGACGACGTGGCGCGACAGGTCGACGACTTCGAGCGCGCGGCGGGCCAGGGACCCTGCATCGACGCGATCGACGAGAGCGAGCCCGACCAGCACTTCTGCCCGGACCTCACCGTGGGCAGCAAGTGGCCCGGCATCGCTCGGCGGGTCCTGGAGGAGACCCCGGTTCGAGGGATGGCCGGTTTTCGGATCCGGCTCCAGGACGGGAAGGTCGGTGCGCTGAACGTCTTCAGCGACACCGCCGGCGCCCTGACCGAGCACTCGATGAACCAGGCCAGCATGCTGACCGCCTTCGCGTCCGTGGCGTTGGCGGCCCAGGAGCGAGGCGAGGAGGCCAGCACCCTGCGCCGGGGGCTGGAGAGCAACCGTGAGATCGGCAAGGCGATCGGTTTGATGATGGCGCTGCACGGCATCGACGACGAGGCGGCCTTCGGGATGCTCTCGACCGTCTCCCAGGAGATGAACATCAAGCTCGCCGACGTCGCGGCCAAGGTGATCAGCCATCACCGCAAGGGCTCCGGCTCCTGAGGGTGTGGTCCGCGTCACGGGAGGGTGTATTCGGCTGGAGTCGGGGTACATCTCGAGTGGCAACACCGTCCGAGCACGCTGTCTACGCAAAGGAGCTCAGCCATGGGTCTCGATGACAAGATTGAGAACAAGTTCGAAGACGCTTCCGGCAAGGTGAAGGAAGCCACGGGCAAGGCCACTGACGACCACAGCCTCGAGGCCGAGGGCAAGACCGACCAGAAGAAGTCCTCTGCCAAGGACGCGGTCGAGAACGTCAAGGACGCCTTCAAGAAGTAGGGGGCACCCTCGCGCGACCTGTGCCGCGCCGGCGGCCCCTGCGGCCGTCCGGCGTGGCACAGCCCGGTTTGTCCAGCCCCCGGGCGACGTGATCGGATCGATGACATGCGACTGTCATCTCGATCTGCCCTCGCCGCCGGCGGGGGCTTCGTGCTGCTCGGGCTTGGAATGTCGGCCTGCACGGTGCCTGGCTTCGGTCCCAAGGCCGAGGACACGGTCACGACGCTGGCCGCCTCGCTGTCGAAAGGCTCGGTCGCGGGCGTGCACTTCGCCGACGGGGACGCTGCGGCGGCCAAGGAGTACGCCGAGGTCACCGCCGGTGTGGGGGATGCGAAGGCCGAGGTCGCCGAGGTCGCCGAGGACGGAAACACGGCCTCCGGTGTGCTGACCTGGCGTCGGCAGGTCGGGTCCACGACCTGGAGCTACAAGACCGGCGTTCGGCTGCTGCGTGACCCCGAGTCCGGGGACGACTGGCTGGTCGACTGGCGCCGAGACATCGTCGAGCCCTCGCTCGCCAAGGACGAGGTACTGGCCACGAGTGGGATCAAGGCAGAACGTGGCGAGATCCTGGGAGCCCAGGACGAGGCCATCGTCACGCCACGCCCGGTGCTGCGGGTGGGCCTGGACAAGACCGGTCTGGCCGACGCCGACGTCCGGACCTCGGCGCTCGCCCTGGCGCGGCTGGTCGAGGTGAGGCCAGTGCCGCTGGTCAAGCAGGCCCGCGCCGCGGGCCCCAAGGCCTTCGTGGAGGCGATCGTCTACCGCCGCAGCGAGACCCCCGAGAAGGTCCTGGCCACCATCACCTCGATCCCGGGTGCCCGGGCGATCTCGGATCGTCGACCGCTGGCGCCTCGCAAGGACTTCGCCTCGGCCCTGCTCGGGACCGTCGGTCCTGCGACCGCCGAGCTGGTCAAGGACAGCGACGGTCGGATCCGACCCGGAGACGACGTGGGCCTCTCCGGCCTGCAGAAGAGGTACGACGAGCAGCTCGCCGGGACTTCCGGCGCCAAGATCGTCGCGGTCGACACCGAGGGCACCCGCCGCGACCTGTTCTCGACCCAGGCCCGGGCCGGGAAGCCGTTGCGCACGAGCATCGAGGTGGACCTGCAGCAGCGCGCCCAGGATGCGCTCGCCGGGATCGGCTCCGCCAGCGCGCTGGTCGCGGTGCGACCCTCCACGGGCGACCTGCTCGCCGTGGCCAGTGGTCCGGGATCGAAGGGTTACAACACCGCCTCCTACGGTCGCTACGCGCCGGGCTCGACGTTCAAGGTGGTCACTGCGCTGGCGCTCCTGCGCAGCGGACTCAAGCCCGCGAGCAGTGTCGAGTGCCCCGCCACCACCGTCGTGGACGGCAAGCAGTTCAAGAACTACAGCGACTATCCCGCCAGCGGGCTGGGCCGGATCCGGCTCGTGGACGCGTTGGCGAACTCCTGCAACACCGCCTTCATCGGGCAGCGGAACCGCGTCCGCGGCGATGCCCTGGCGACCGCCGCTGCCAGCCTGGGCCTCGGGGTCGACCACGACCTCGGCTTTCCGGCGTACTTCGGCCAGGTCGCTCCAGGCGAGGGCAGCTCGCCGACCGAGACCCAACGAGCCGCCGCGCTGATCGGCCAGGGGACCGTGCTCGCCTCACCGATGGCGATGGCGACCGTCGTGGCCTCGGTGATGCACGGCTCGACGGTGCTGCCGCGGCTGCTGCCGGACCGGGAAGTGGAGCCGGGAGCTACGCCTACCCCGCTCACCCCGCTCGCCGCGCTCACTCCGCTCACTCCGGGCGAGGCCAAGGCCTTGAAGGCGATGATGCGCGAGGTCGTCCTCCGAGGCAGCGGGACCTCGCTGCAGGGCCTGCCTGGCGGTCCGGTGATCGCCAAGACCGGCACCGCCGAGTTCGGGAAGACCCCACCACTGCCCACGCACGCGTGGATGGTCGCGGGCCGTGACGACCTGGCGGTGGCGGTCTTCGTCGAGCGGGGCGAGTCCGGGTCAGGCACCGCCGGGCCGGTGCTGAGGCGGTTCCTGCAGGCGCCTTAGGCTCAGGGTCATGCCCAGCCTCCGACACGCTTTCCTGAGCCGGCTCCTGGGCACGATCCGGAGCAACTACCCCGCTGGGGACGTGGCAGCACTGAGGACCAATCTGATCCGCGACAACCGCGCGGTCCAGGAGATGGCTCCGGTCGACGTACGCCGCCAGCACGTCGTGCACGTCACCGCCGAGCACGGCTTTCCGGTCTCGACGTTGCGCCGCAGGAATGCTCGTGAGGCGCAGCCTGGAGCCGCCCGAACGGTCTTCTACCTCCATGGTGGGGCCTTCGTGAAGCCTGCGGCTGCCGCTCACTGGCGCTTCGCCACCCGGCTCGCGGAGGAGCTCGACGCCGACGTGGTCCTTCCCTCCTACCTGCTGGCTCCGGAGTTCACCGTCGAGGACTCCTTCGAGGGGATGCTCCGGGTCTTCGCGGAGGTCGCCGCCCGGTCGCCGGGCGGGGTCGTGCTGGCCGGGGACTCAGCCGGTGGCGGCTACGCCCTCGCGCTCGCGCAGGCACTGCGCGATGCCGGTGGGCCCCAACCCGAGCGCCTGGTGCTGATCGCGCCCTGGGTGGACCTGACCGGCCACGCTCCCGGAACGGCGGAGGCCGCTGCGCGAGACCCGTGGCTCTCCTATGCGCACCTGCCGCTCTACGCGGCCTTCTGGGCGGGGTCCGAGGACCTCGACGTGCTGGCCGCCCCACGCGCCAGCCCCGGTCTCGGCGACCTGCGGGGACTGCCACCGGCCTTGATGTTCTGCGGCACGCGGGACCTGATCCAGCCGGGTTGCGACGCGCTCGCGCTGCGGGCGCGCGAGGCCGGCTGGGACCTGGAGTACGTCGTGGGCCCCGGCCTGCTGCACGTCTACCCCCTGCTGCCCGTCCCCGAGGCGCGGGACGCCTTCGACCGGGTGGTGGACTTCTGCCTGCCCCCGGTCCCTGTGCAGCCGCGCGGCTGAGCCAGTCCGAAGCTGGCACATCGGCGTCACCTTCGTGATGTTTTGCTACAGATGTGGCAGATGGGACTTACTGGTCTGGACCAAACAGCAGTTCGAGCACGGCACCGCGCGTGGTCGCGTGATACTCACGACCGATGGACGCCACCGACGTGGCCGTGATCGGCGCGGGGATCGCCGGGCTCACCTGCGCACGGGCGCTGGAGGAGTCCGGGTTCTCGGTGCGCGTCCTGGAGGCCAGCGACCGAGTGGGTGGTCGCGTCGGCACCGACCTGGTCGACGGCTACCGCTGTGACCGCGGGCTGCAGTGGTTCAACCCCGAGGACAGCGATCTGCGCGCCGTCTTCGACGTGGCGGCGCTCAACCCGCGACCCATCGAGCGGGGCGTCGTGCTGGCGCATCCGGAGGGCTACCGGATCCTGCACAGCACCCAGGCCTCGGTGATCGCCACCCTGCGTTCAGGGCTGGGCCAGCCGCAGGACGTGGCCCGGCTGATCCGGTGGACCGAGCCGCTGCGCAAGTCCTCTGAGCGGCTCCTCGCCGGGGCCGACATCAGCGTGGCGGAGTCCCTGGAGCGCAGCGCCATCTCCGGGCGGATCCGCGAGGAGGTGCTGCGGCCCTTCTTGCGGCTGGTCTTCGCCGATGAGGACCTGAGCACCTCTTATCAGTATGTGATGTTCGTGATGCAGAAGCTGCTGCAGGGCTACCTGGCGCTGCCGGCCCTGGGGATGCAGGCCCTGCCCAACCAGCTGGCCCTGAGGCTGGAGCGTGCTGTCGAGACCGAGGTCGAGGTCCTGGAACTGACCCGCAGTTCGCGCGAGGAGGTGCAGATCACCACCACGGCCGGGAAGCTGCAAGCGCGAGCGGCCGTGGTGACGACCGACCCCCGCAGTGCTGCGCGGCTGCTCGGGCTCGGGGCGCCGGTGATGCGCGGGATGACCACCTGGTGGTTCGCGGCTGACGCACCGCCGACGACGATGAAGATGCCTTTCCTCAACCCCGTCGGTCCCGGTGCCGGGCCGGTCTCGCACGCCGTGGTGGCCTCCAACGTGGCACCGCGCTACGCCCCTTCTGGCCGTCACCTCGTCGCAGCCTGCTCCGTGATCCCTCCGGGAGGCGATCCGGGCGTCGAGACCGAGCAGGCGGTGCGTGCGCAGCTGTCCCAGATCTTCCGGACCGCCACCGAGAGCTGGGATCTGGTGACTCGCCACGTCACGCCCAACGCGTGGCCCGCGGTCAGACCTCCACTGATCCAGCGCCGCGACGTGGATCTCGGAGACGGGCTCTTCGTGGCCGGGGACCATCGTGACCTGCACGGCACTGCGGGAGCCGTGCGGGCTGGTCGGCGGGCGGCGGCAGCGGTGCTCGAGGACCTCGGCGAGCCCCGGGACTCGGACCGGGAGTCGGAGCAGGACGCAGGCCAGGACTCCGCCTAGAACTCCGGCTGGGACTCAGGCTGGGACTTCCGTTGGGACTCAGGTGCTCGCGAGGCCGACCAGCGTGAGCGCTCGCTCGGCGGCGGGGATCGCGAGGGCGCGGTCCTCGGGCACCAGCCCGATCCGGGTACGCCGGTCCAGCAGGTCCTCGACCGTCCTGGCGCCCTCGTGGGTGATCCCGAAGATCAGCTCGGCCAGCGTGGCCGGGACCGCCGGCGATCGGAGCAAGCAGCTCCGCAACCGAGAGGCCGGTCAGGGCGACCGCATCTGCCAGCACCGCGTCCGCCTCGGTGCCGAACCGTCGCACCAGCCGGGCCGGTGCAGTGAGCTGGGCGAGGTCGGCGCGGTGCGCGGCACCGAGGAGCGGAAGCTGCCTGGTCTGGCAGGGACCTGCGACCAGGCCGTTCGCCGCGACGGCGCGGTCCACCGCGTCCTGGGCCATCTGGCGGTAGGTGGTCAGCTTGCCGCCGACCACGGTGATCACACCCGTGGAGGAGACCAGGACTGCGTGCTTGCGTGAGAGGTCGGCAGTGCTGCCGTCGGTGTCGAGCAGCGGTCGCAGCCCGGCGTACGCCCCGACGACGTCGCTGCGGCGTACGTCGTGCTGCAGGGCGCTGTTGATCACGCCGAGCAGGAACTCGAGGTCCTCCTCCGGAGCCTCGGGGACGTCGGGCACCGCGCCGTCCACCTCCTCGTCGGTCAGACCGACGTAGAAGGTCTGATCGGGCTGTGGCAGCGCGAAGACGAAGCGGTTGCTGGCCCCGGGAACGGGCGCCATGATCGCGCAGCGCACGCCCGGCAGGGTCTCCTTGCGCAGGACCAGGTGGCTGCCGCGGCTGGGGCGCAACCGGATCTCCGGGACCAGCTCGCCCGCCCAGACCCCGGCGGCATTGATCACGGTGCGCGCCGTGATCGTGCGGGTGACGCCGGTGCGGGCATCGGTGAGTACGGCGCTGGTCCCGGTGGCCTGGCTGACCGCGACCCGGGTGTGCACCCGCGCGCCGCGAGCCGCCGCGGTGCGAGCGATGGCCAGGACCAGCCGAGCGTCGTCCTCGAGCTGACCGTCCCAGGACAGGATCGCCCCGCGCAGGCCTTGCTGGCGCACCACGGGCGCCATGGTTACGGTCTCGGTGACCCCGATCTTGCGTGGCCGTGGCAGGGTCTCGCGTCGCGTGCGGGCCGAGAGGCGCAACAGGTCGCCGGCACCGATGCCGCTGCGGGCCAGGAACGCCTGGGTGCGGCTGATCGCCGGGGTGAGCGGAAGCAGCATCGGCAACGCATGCACGAGGTGGGGCGCTGTGGTCTCCATCAGGATCC
>JBDSBU010000178.1:0-6441 GCA_039921445.1 Marmoricola sp.
CGGCCTTCTGGAGACGGACGCAACTGCCCGCTCGGCGGGCTGCAGGCGGACGCACGTGCCCGGTCGGCGGGCTACAGGGAGGCTGCGGCGTCTCGGTCGAGCCACCAGGTGCGGTTGCTGCAGGTGATGCCGCGGGCGGGGGTCTCGTGGACGGAACCGGTCTCGGCCAGGGCGCGGGCCACAGCGTCGGCCTTTCCTGCGCCGGAGACCAGGAACCAGGCCTCACGGGTGCGGTTCAGGGCGGCGAAGGTAAGGGTGATCCGTTCCGGGGGCGGCTTGGGGGAGCCGGTCACAGCCACGGCGACGTCATCGTCCACGTCGAGCTGCGCGAAGCCGGGGAACAGGGAGGCCACGTGTCCGTCGGGACCGACGCCCAGGAGGACCAGGTCGAACCCGCCGGAGCCGTGCGCGCGCACCAGCTGGGCGTACGCCGAAGCGGCGACCGCGACGTCAGGGTGCGCCTCGTCGGCTGCAGGCATCGCGTGCACGCGCGATGGATCCGCACCGACCACGTCGAGCAGGTCGAGCTCGACGCCGCGGTCGTTGCGGTCGCTGGAGTCGGCCGGGACGTAGCGTTCGTCGCCCCACCAGAAGTCGACCCGGGTCCAGTCGACGGCGGCGGTGTCCAGCGCCGCGACCGCCCGGTAGATCGCGACCGCGATGCTGCCGCCCGTCAGGGCGATTGAAGGTATCCGTCCCTCGGCCTGAATCGCGACGAGCCGCGCCACCAGTGCTTCGGCGACCGTGTCGGCCAGGGCGGTCGCATCGTGGGAGACCTCGATCGCGGTCATGACTGCAGCTTCACCAGACGCCGCGCGGTGGCGGCGTAGATGTCGTCCTCGTCGAGACGTCGAAGCTCTTCGGCGAGCAGCTCCGGGACGTCGCGACGCTTCAACGCCACCGGACGGTCGGGCTGTCCGGGTGAGCTGAACCTGGCCAGCTTCCCGTCGCCGCGGCTGATGTTGATGTCCCCGGTCTTGGTGCGCAGGATCACCTCGGTGATGCCGGGACCATCGGAGCTGTGCCGCTCCACCTTGACCTTGAGCCGGTCGCAGAGCCAAGCCACGAGCAGGTCGGCGCTCGGACTGATCCGTTCGGCGGTGACCGAGGCGGAGGTGACCTTCGCCGGGTGCTGATCCAGGGCCGCGGCGAGGAGCGCACGCCACGGCGTGATCCGGGTCCAGGCCAGGTCGGTGTTGCCCTTGGAGTAGTTCGCACACTGGCGTGCGATCGCCTTGGTCTTGGCGGTGAGCGCCGCGGCAGCGTCGGTGATCCGTCGCTGGGCCAAGGCCCCGAGCGGGTCGGCCGCAGGGTCGGGCGGCGGGTCGGCGGGCCACCAGGCGGCCACTGGGGAGTCGGGGAGCAGTAACGGGAGCACGACGGACTCGGGGTGCTTGACCACCTCGCCCTTGAGCCGGATCAGGGCGGTCTCGCCGCTCCAGCCGGCGCCGGTGCCGACCTGCGCGTTCACCTGTGAGTGGCCCCGGGCGTCACCGAGGATGATCCCGAGCACTCGCGCAGGGTGTTCCTTGGAGGCGGCCCGGGCCGACTCCATCGCCTCGGTGGCCTGGTCCTCGTCGACGACGATGACCAGGGTCATCACCATCCCCATCGCAGGGGAGCCGGCTCGCCTGCGGGCACGCAGGAACTCCGCCGCGATGCCCGAGGAGTTCGTGTCGGTGAGCTCGATCATGGTCGCCTCCAGACCCGGCCGTCGCGGGCAAGCATGGCGTCGGCGGACGCCGGGCCCCACTTGCCTGACTCGTACTGATCGACCGGATGCTTGCCACTGGCATCCTGCTTGGCCCAGTGCTCCAGGATCGGGTCGAGGATCTTCCACGACAGCTCCACCTCGGCCGGCTGCGGGAACAGCGGTGGATCGCCCAGCAGCACGTCGAGGATCAGCCTCTCGTAGGCCTCCGGGCTGGCCTCGGTGAACGATCCGCCGTAGGCGAAGTCCATGTTGACGTCGCGGATCTCCATCGCGGTCCCGGGCACCTTCGAGCCGAACCGCATCGTGATGCCCTCGTCGGGCTGGATCCGGAAGACCACCGCGTTCTGGGTGAGGTCCTCGGTGGCGGTCTCGCTGAACGGCAGGTGCGGCGCGCGCTGGAAGACCACCGCGACCTCGGTCACCCGGCGGCCCAGCCGTTTGCCTGTGCGCAGGTAGAACGGGACGCCTGCCCAGCGCCGGGTCTCGACGTCGAGCTTGATCGCTGCGAAGGTCTCGGTCGTCGAGGAGTTGGGAATGTCGTCCTCGTCGAGGTAGCCGTTGACCTTCTCGCCACCCGCCCAGCCGGCGGCGTACTGCCCGCGAGCCGTGGTCAGGTCGAGCCGACGCGGGAGTACGACGGAAGCGAGCACCTTCTGTTTCTCGATGCGCAGGCTCTCGGCGTCGAAGGCGATCGGCTCCTCCATCGCGACCAGCGCGAGCAGCTGGAGGAGGTGGTTCTGGATCACGTCGCGTGCGGCGCCGATGCCGTCGTAGTAGCCGGCTCGGCCGCCGATGCCGATGTCCTCGGCCATCGTGATCTGCACGTGGTCGACGTAGTTGGAGTTCCAGATGGGCTCGAAGAGGTTGTTGGCGAAGCGCATCGCGAGGATGTTCTGCACCGTCTCCTTGCCCAGGTAGTGGTCGATCCGGAAGACCGCTTCAGGGGGAAAGACCTTGCTGATAGCGGCGTTGAGCTCGATCGCCGACTCCAGGTCATGACCGAAAGGCTTCTCCACCACGACCCGTCGCCAGGAGTCCTCGGTCTGTTCGGTGAGTCGGTGCTCCTGCAGCTGGCCGATCACGGTTCCGAAGAATCGCGGCGGGATCGAGAGGTAGAACGCATGGTTGCCACCTGTGCCACGAGTCTGGTCCAGCTCCTCGATGGTGCGGCGCAACGTCTCGAAGGCGGCATCGTCGTCGAAGTCGCCCTGCACGAAGCGGAATCCCTCCGAGAGCTGGCGCCAGACCTCCTCGCGGAACTCGGTGCGCGCGTGCTCGCGCACTGCGTCGTGCACGATCTGGGCGAAGTCCTGATCCTCCCAGTCGCGACGCGCGTAGCCCACCAGGCTGAAGCCGGGCGGGAGCAGGCCGCGGTTGGCCAGGTCGTAGATCGCTGGCATCACCTTCTTGCGAGCCAGGTCGCCCGTCACGCCGAACAGCACCAGCCCGCTGGGGCCGGCGATGCGTGGCATCCTGCGGTCACGGGGGTCGCGAAGTGGATTCGTCGAGGTGCTCACTGGATACGGTGCTCCCGGTAGTAGGCGATCAGTGACTGGGTCGAGGCGTCCTGCTGCTCCAGTGCGGAGGCGTCGCCGGCGACAGCCTGGCCGACCTCCTGAGCAAGCTGCTTGCCCAGCTCGACCCCCCACTGGTCGAAGCTGTCGATCCCCCACACCACCCCCTGGGTGAAGGTGATGTGCTCATAGAGCGCGATCAGCTGACCCAGGACTGCCGGGCTCAGCTCCGGGGCCATGATCGAGGTGGTGGGCCTGTTGCCGCTGAAGACCCGGGCAGGGACGATCTCCTCCGCAGTGCCCTCGGCGCGTACCTCCTCGGCGGTCTTGCCGAAGGCGAGTGCGCGGGTCTGCGCCAAGAAGTTGGCCAGGAGCAGCTCGTGGACGTCGACGTCACCGTCCTGCAGCGCAAAGGCCGGTGTGGCCATCGCGATGAAGTCGGCGGGCACGAGACGAGTCCCCTGGTGGATCAACTGGTAGAACGCGTGCTGTCCGTTGGTGCCGGGCTCGCCCCAGAAGATCTCTCCGGTCTGGGTCGTCACAGGGGTGCCGTCCCAACGGACGCTCTTGCCGTTGGACTCCATCGTGAGCTGTTGGAGGTACGCCGGAAACCGGTGCAGCAGCTGGGAGTAGGGGAGCACTGCGTGACTCTCGGCACCGAGGAAGTTGGTGTACCAGACGTTCAGCAGCCCCATCAGGAGCGGCACGTTGCGCTCGGGCTCGGTGGTGCGGAAGTGCTCGTCCATGGCGTGCATCCCGGCAAGGAACTCCGAGAACCGTTCGGGGCCGATCGCCACGACCAGCGAGGTGCCGATGGCGGAGTCCACGGAGTAGCGACCTCCGACCCAGTCCCAGAAGCCGAACGCGTTGGCTGGGTCGATGCCGAAGTCCGCCACCTTGTCCAGCGCCGTGGAGACGGCGACGAAGTGGCGCGCAACGGCCTCGGTCGTGTCGTCGCCGACGTCGCCCGTGGACCGCAGCCCCTCGAGCAGCCACTCCTTGCAGAGGCGAGCGTTGGTGAGGGTCTCCAGGGTGCCGAAGGTCTTGCTGGCGACGATGAAGAGCGTGGTGGCGGGGTCCAGCCCGGCCAAGGTGGTCGCGGCGTCTGTCGGGTCGATGTTGCTGAGAAAGCGACACTCGAGGCCGTCGAGGCGGTAGGCCGCCATCGCCTCGTAGGCCATCACCGGGCCGAGGTCGGAGCCACCGATCCCGATGTTGACCACGGTGCGGATCCGCTCACCGGTGGCGCCGGTCCACGAGCCGTCGCGAACGGACTCGGCGAACGCGTAGACCCGGCCCAGCACCTCCTGGACGTCGGCGACGAGATCTTGTCCGTCCACCTCGGCGCGAGCGTCGGCAGGGAGGCGAAGCGCGGTGTGCAGCACCGCCCGGTCCTCGGTGACGTTGATGTGCTGCCCAGCGAACATGGCGTCACGCCGGGCAGTCACTCCCACCTCGTCGGCAAGGTCGATCAGCGCGGTGCGCACCTCCTCGTCGAGCAGCGACTTGGACAGGTCGACCAGCAGGTCACCGGCCTGGAGGGAAAGGCGCTGCACCCGGTCGGGGTCCGCGTCGAACCAGCCCCGGAGGTCCGGAGCGAAGCCCGCAGCGAGCAAGGTCAACCGGGACCAGGCGTCAGTGCTGGTCGCATCGACTGGCCCACCAACTGGCTGATTCACCGGCTCGTTCACCGGCTGACTCACCGGCGGATTCACCGGACAGCCTCGATGTTCCTCTCAACGGTCTCCAACAGCGACTTCCAGGCAGTGACGAACTTCTCCACGCCCTCCTGCTCCAAGGTGGCGATCACGTCGTCGTAGTCGATCCCTGCGTCAGCGAGCTGCTGCATCACCTGGTGGGCGTCCTCGTAGTTCGGCCGCACCTGGTCGGCGAGCACTTCGCCGTGGTCCTTGACGGCCTGCAAGGTCTTCTCGGGCATCGTGTTCACGGTGTTCTCGACCACGAGGTCGACGACGTACATCGTGTCGCGATAGCTCGGGTTCTTCACACCCGTCGAGGCCCACAGCGGACGCTGCCTGTTCGCCCCGGCCGCAGCGAGCTTCTCCCAACGCTCGCCGGAGAAGAACCTCTCGTAGGCCTCGTAGGCGAGCCGGGCGTTGGCCACCCCGGCCTTGCCGAGCAGGTCGTCGGAGGCGCCGGTCTTGTTGAGCCGGTTGTCGATCTCGCTGTCGACGCGGGAGACGAAGAACGAGGCCACCGAGTGGATCTCTGAGAGGTCGTGACCCGCTTCGAGGGCCTTCTCCAGCCCGCTGACGTAGGCCTCCATGACGCCCTGGTAGCGGTCGAGACCGAAGATCAGGGTCACGTTGACGCTGATCCCCTCGG
Organism: Marmoricola sp.; assembly: GCA_039921445.1. Classification (GTDB taxonomy): domain Bacteria; phylum Actinomycetota; class Actinomycetes; order Propionibacteriales; family Nocardioidaceae; genus Marmoricola. Next base: position 5,575 of record JBDSBU010000178.1, read on the forward strand.
CCAGGGTGTCGGAGATGGCGGGCGCACCTTCGGTGGTCGCCGGGATCTTGATGAACAGGTTGGGCCGGTCGACCTCCGTCCACAGCTCCTTGGCTGAGGCGAGCGTGGCGTCGGTGTCATGCGCGAGGCCGGGAGCGACCTCGATCGAGACCCGACCGTCCACGCCGTTGGTGGCGTCGAAGACCTGACGCAGCACGTCGCAGGCGTCACGTACGTCGGTCGTGGTCAGCTTGAAGACGGCCCTGTCGACGTCGGCGCCCTCGGCCACGAGCTCGCGCAACTGTTCGTCGTACCGCTCTCCCTCGGCGAGGGCCGAGGCGAAGATCGAGGGGTTGCTGGTGACCCCGACGACGTGGTCGTTCTTGACCAGATCGGCGAGGTCCCCGCTGGCGAGGAGTTCGCGGGAGAGGTCGTCGAGCCAGATGGAGACACCGGCCTCCGAGAGCTCCTTGAGGTGATCGGACATGTTCAGTTCCTCCTGTGTCGAAGACTTCTTGGTCAGTGTTGCCGCGCGGGGGCAGGTCAGCCGGTCGCGACCCGGATGCTGTCCTCCGCCGCCGCGGCGACGGCCTCGGCGGTGATGCCGTACTCGCGGTAGAGACGGGCGTAGTCGGCCGAGGCGCCGTAGTGCTCGATGGACACGATCCGGCCGTGGTCGCCGACGATCTCGCGCCAGCCCATGGCGATCCCGGCCTCGACCGAGACCCGGGCCTTAAGGGTGGGCGGGATCACCGAGTCGCGGTAGGCCTGCGGCTGGGCGTCGAACCACTCGCGGCACGGCATCGAGACCACGCGTGCCGAAATGCCGTCGGCGGCGAGCATCTCGCGCGCCTCGACCGCCAGCTGGACCTCGGACCCGGTGCCGAT
>JBDSBU010000179.1:0-38766 GCA_039921445.1 Marmoricola sp.
CTCGCCTCCCGGCTACGTCGGCTACGAAGAGGGTGGCCAGCTCACCGAGAAGGTGCGCCGCAAGCCGTTCTCCGTGGTGCTCTTCGACGAGGTCGAGAAGGCCCACCCCGACATCTTCAACAGCCTGCTCCAGATCCTGGAGGAAGGTCGACTGACCGACAGCCAGGGACGGGTGATCGACTTCAAGAACACCGTGATCATCATGACCACCAACCTGGGCACGCGTGACATCTCCAAGGGCGTCAGTCTGGGCTTCAACCAGTCCGGGGACGATGGCACCTACGACCGGATGAAGACCAAGGTCACCGAGGAGCTCAAGCAGCACTTCCGCCCCGAGTTCCTCAACCGTGTCGACGAGATCATCGTGTTCCCGCCGTTGACCAAGGACCAGATCGTCTCCATGGTCGACAACATGATCGCCTCGGTCGAGCTGCGGATGAAGGACCGGGACATGTCCCTGGAGCTCACCCAGCCGGCCAAGGACCTGCTCGCGACCCGCGGGTTCGACCCGGTCCTCGGCGCGCGGCCGCTGCGTCGCACGATCCAGCGCGAGATCGAGGACGTGCTCGCCGAGAAGATGCTCTACGGCGAGGTCGGTCCGGGCCAGATCGTGCTCGTCGGGGTCGAGGGGGAGGGCGCGGAGGCGCAGTTCACCTTCAAGGGCAACCCCAAGAGCGTGCTGCCGGACTCCTTGCCTCTCGAGCCGGTCGGTGGTCCCGACGACAGCGACGGTCCCGTGGACATCTCGAAGAACGACTGACCGACCCCCTCGCGGGGTGTGCCCCCAGCCCGTTGGCCGCGCCGAGACGTCGCAAGTGAAACGCCTGACACCGTCCGAGACGTCGCAATTGCCTAGTGCATTTGCGACGTCTCGGCGGTTTTTCGCATTTCATTTGTGACGTCTCGGCGGAATGAAGTCAGGTGGGTCAGGTGGGTCAGGTGGGGAGGAAGAAGAGCGGGTCGTCCTCGGCGTCCGCCGCTCCGGTCGCGACCATGAGCCCGTCGGCGAGCAGGCTGGCCAGTGCCCGTTCCCGCTGGGGTACGTCGGACCAGGCGGTGTCGAGCCGGGAACGCGGCACGGGGCCGTCCTCGTCGCGGAGCACGGCCAGCAGCCGCCCACGGGCCTGACGGTCGGTGCCGTTCCAGGACTGCGAACGCCGCGGCGGCCCGTCGTACGCCGGCCTGCCGGAGGTGTTCCACGCGCAGAGGTGGCTGATCGGACAGGAGTCGCAGGTCGGCGAGGTCGCCGTGCAGACCAGGGCGCCGAGCTCCATCACGGCCACTGCCCAGGTCGCTGGTGCCTCGTCGGGGAGCAGATCCTCGGCGACGTCGCGCTCCGCGCGGGTGAGCGAGGTGGCAGGGAACTGCACGCCACCCACCGCCCGGGCGAAGACTCGTCGCACGTTGGTGTCGAGCACGGCATGGCGGGCGTCGAAGGCGAAGGAGGCGATCGCGCTCGCGGTGTAGTCGCCGACCCCGGGAAGTGCGATCAGGTCAGCGTAGGAGTGGGGGACCTCGCCGCCGTGTCGCTCCAGAATCGCCGTCGCAGCCGCGTGCAGTCGCAGGGCCCGACGGGGGTAGCCGAGTCGGCCCCAGGCGCGGACCGCCTCCCCGCTGGGCGCCGCGGCGAGCGCGCCCGGCGAGGGCCACCGCTCCAACCAGGCGCCGAAGACCGGGAGCACGCGCGCGACGGGGGTCTGTTGCAGCATGAACTCCGAGACCATCACCGCCCAGGGGGTCGCAGCAGGTCCTCGCCAGGGCAGCTCGCGGGCGTGGTCGGCGTACCAGTCCAGGACGGGTCGGTGCAGTGGGTGCATGGTCGCGGCCAAGGCTGCCTGCCCGTCGGGACGCGTGCAACTCCGCCCCGTGCGCCGGCGCTCGGCGTTGCACCGCGATCGCGACCGGGATGCTGGCTACGGTGACGCCCATGGCCACTCTCAGGACTCCGCGGCGACGGCTGCCCGCACGCGTCTACTGGGTACGCCGGGGCCTGGTGGCTGTGCTCGCACTGCTGCTCGTCGTCGGCATCTCCAGGCTGATCGGCACCGGGTCGGACGCCCCTGCGGCCGTCGACAAGGCCACCCAGACCTCCGGTGAGCGGACCTCCGGTGAACCGACCAGCCCAGCCGCGACTGGCGCCGCAGTGGGCCCGGTCGCCCCGGGCAAGAAGCTGCTCCGTCAGCAGGCGAAGCTGACCCAGTCCCTCCCTGCCCCCGACGGGCCGTGCGGCGAGGACGAGATCACCGTGCGACCGTCGGTGGCCAAGGCAGCGGCCGGCGGCGAGATCGCGATCGAGCTGCAGCTCTTCGGCACCCGTCCGGCGTGCACGTTCGCGGTCTCCCCGGACTCGTTGGTCGTGAAGGTGGCCTCCGGTGCGGACGGCATCTGGACCAGCCAGGACTGCAAGAAGTCGATCACGAAGGGCTCGGTGACCGTCTACAGCGGCACACCCGCCATCGTTCCGGTGATCTGGAACGGTCGACGCTCCGAGCCCGGCTGCGGTCCCGGCACCTCCTGGGCGATGCCCGGTTTCTACCACGTGCTTGCTGCGGCGCAAGGGTCCACGCCATCGGACACTCAGTTCGAGGTGACCCTGCCCGACCACCCGGTGGTGACCCGCACGATCAAGCCGAAGCCTCAGAAGAAGGGGCAGCCGAACGCGCAGTCGGCCTCGCCAAGCCCGAAGGCCCCGCCCAAGCCCTGAACCGCAGGTCAGATCAGACGTAGCGCTCGAGGATGCTGGACTCCGCCAGCCGCGAGAGTCCCTCGCGCACGCTCCGTGCCCGCAGCTCACCGACACCCTCGACGATCTGGAGATCCTCGACGCCGGCGGAAAGCAGCTTCTGCAAGGTCTCGAAGTGCCCCACGAGCCGGTCGACCACCAGGGACGGCAGCCGCGGCACCTTGGCGAGCAGCCGGTAGCCGCGCGGGCTGACGGCGCCGTCGAGGTGCTCGCCCTGGCCCAGGCCGAGGGCCCGAGCCATGCAGGAGATGTCGACGAGGTCGGTAGGGGAGAGTCCCTCCAGCTCGGCCAGCACCGTCTCTGGCGCGCGCGCACGTCGACCGCCCGGCTGGTAGTCACGGACCACGAGCTCGCGCTCGATCTCGACACCGGTCACGAGCTCGTCGAGCTGGAGCGAGAGCAGCCGCCCGTCGCTGCCGAGCTCGTTGACATAGTTCTCGATCTCGCGCGCGATTCGGCTGACCATCTCCAGTCGTTGAGAGACCACAGCCACGTCCCGCACCGTGACCAGATCCTCGATCTCCAGGGCGGAGAGGGTGCTGGAGACCTCGTCGAGTCGGATCTTGTAGCGCTCCAGGGTGGCCAGTGCCTGGTTGGCTCGAGCCAGGATGCTGCCGGAGTCCTCGAGCACGTAGCGAATGTGGCCCACGTAGATGGCGATGATCTGCATCGACTGCGAGACCGAGATCACCGGTGCGCCGGTCTGCTTCGCGACCCGGTCAGCAGTGCGGTGCCGGGTGCCGGTCTCCTCCGAGGGAATGGTGTGGTCGGGCATCAGGTGCACGTTGGCCCGGTGGATCCGGGTGATGTCGCTGTCCAGGATGAGCGCACCATCCATCTTCGCCAGCTCACGCAGGGCCGTCGCCGTGAACGGGACGTCGAGGAGGAAGCCCCCGGTGACGATCTCGTCGACCTGTGCGTCCTGACCCAGAACGATCAAGGCGCCGGTGCGGCCACGCAGGATCCGCTCCAGGCCGTCGCGCAGGGACGTGCCTGGGGCGATGTTGGCCAGCGTCGAGCGCAGGCGTGCCGCGTCGTCCGTACCTTCGAGGGCTACCACGCGCGGAGTCTATGACAGCCCTGCTCGTGCACCCCCCTCGATTTCCAGGTCCAGCAGGTGGAGCGCACGTCGGATGTTGTCGACGTCGACGACCCGGAGTCCGTCGAGGACCCGGCTCGTGCCTGCGCTGTCACGCGTCTCGGCCGGCACCATCGCCGATCTGAAGCCCATCCGACCTGCCTCGGAGAGCCGCACGCTGACGTCACGCACGCGCCGAAGCTCACCGGAGAGGCCGAGCTCGCCGATCGCGACCGCATTGCGTCCCAACGGCGTCCCCCGATAGGCCGAGGTGATCGCCAGGGCGATCGCAAGGTCGTTGCTGGGCTCGGTCAGACGGGCTCCACCCACGCTGGAGACGAACACGTCGTGGGCGTGCAGACGCACGCCGGCGTGCTGCTGGAGGATCGCGAGGATCATCGCCACCCGCGCAGAGTCCACCCCCGAGGTGGTGCGCCGTGGCCGTTCCGAGGGGGTGTGGGTGACCAGTGCCTGGACCTCGCTGAGCAGGGGGCGTCGACCCTCCATGGCAACGGCCACGCAGGTGCCCGGGACGGGGCCGTGACGGGTGTCGAGGAACAGGCCGGTGGGGTCGGTGATCGCCACGATGCCTTCGGAGGAGAGGTCGAAGCAGCCGACCTCGTCGACCGGGCCGTAGCGGTTCTTCATGGCGCGCACGAGCCGCAGCCGGCTGGTGCGCTCACCCTCGAAGTGCAAGACGACGTCGACGAGATGCTCGAGGACTCGCGGGCCGGCGATGGAGCCGTCCTTGGTGACGTGACCGATCAGGACCAGCGTGATGTTGCGCAGCTTGGCCATCCGGATCAGTGCTGCAGAGACCTCCTTGACCTGGGTCACCCCGCCCGGGACGCCGTCGACGTCGTTGGCGCTGATGGTCTGGACCGAGTCGACGACGAGCAGGGTGGGCTTGACCGCCTCGGTGTGACCGAGCACGGCACCGAGGTCGGTCTCGGCAGCGAGGAACAGCTCCTCCTCGATGGCACCGGTGCGGTCGGCTCGCATCCGCACCTGGGCGGCCGACTCCTCGCCGGTGACGTAGAGCACCCGCTGGCCCTGCCGGGCGGTCTGGGCGGCCACCTCGAGCAGCAGCGTGGACTTGCCGACGCCCGGCTCGCCCGCGAGCAGGATCGCAGCCCCGGGCACCAGACCTCCGCCGAGCACCCGGTCGAGCTCTGGGACCCCGCTGGTGCGGGAGTGGGAGTCCTCGATCGCGATCTCGCCGATGCGTAGGGCGGGTGAGGTGACCGGGCCGGCCTGGACGCGGCTCTTCGGGGCGGACTTCTCCACCACCGTGCCCCAGGCCTGGCACTCACCGCACCGCCCGACCCACTTCGCGGCCTCCCAGCCACACTCGTTGCACAGGTAGCCGGGGCGGGCGGCCCTGGCCGAAGTCTTGGTGTTCGCTGCCATGGTCCGCACGTTAGGCGAGGCCACCGACAGATCCCGACACCGACGTGCGTGCACGCTCCGAGAGCTGCTTCACCTAGGATTGGAACGATCCACAACATGGGGCGGGCCGCCGCGCAGGGGCCGACCTTCTCAGGGGGCAGAGATGAATCAGCAGGGCAGGCCGGAGGTCGGTCGTTCGCGGCACCTGCCGCCACCGACGCTCGCCACCGTGGCCGACGCGGCCGGCGTCTCCCGGCAGACGGTCTCCAACGCGCTGAACAGCCCCGATCTGCTGCGCCCGGAGACCCTCGAACGCGTCCAGCAGGTGATCGACAAGCTCGGGTACTCGCCCAACCGTGCCGCCCGGCAGCTGCGCACGAAGTCATCCCATCTGATCGGGCTGCGGTTCGAGCCCGCCCAGGAGGGCACCAGCAACGCGCTGATGGACCGGTTCCTGCACAGCCTGGTCGACGCCGCCTCTCGCACGGGCCACCACCTGCTGCTTTTCGCCGGTGACCCAGAGGACCCGTTGGACGGCTACGACGACCTGCTCCGCTCGACTGCCGTCGACGCGTTCGTGGTGACCGACACCTACGCAGGCACTCCACAGTCGAGCTTCCTGCAGGACCGCGACGCGCCCTTCGTCGCCTTCGGCCGGCCCTGGGACGACCCCGAGGCCGACCACGCCTGGATCGACGTCGACGGCGCCCACGGTGCGCGCATCGCCACCGAGCACCTCCTCGACCAGGGACACCGCCGCGTGGCGTGGCTGGGCTGGGAGCGAGCGTCCCGGATCGGGCAGGACCGTCGAGCCGGCTGGGAGAGCGCGATGAGCGCAGCCGGGCTGGACACTGCCGGGCTCGGCGTACGCCTGACCGACAACGTCGACGCCGCCCGGATGGCCACCCACAGGTTGTTGGAGGACCCTTCGGTGACCGCGGTCGCCTGCGCCAGCGACACCTTGGCGATCGGGGTGCTGCACGCTCTCGCCGAGCGGGGCCTGCGGCCAGGTGCCGAGATCGGGGTGGTCGGCTTCGACGACTCCCTCGCGGCTCAGGTGACCTGGCCCGGCCTGACCTCGGTGCGGCAGCCGCTCGAGGACGTCGCCTTCGCGTTGATCCGGATCCTGCAGTCGGTGCTGGCCCACAAGCCGTTGGCCACGCAGGGCCGGATGCTCCAGCCCACCTTGGTCGTACGCCGGTCCAGCCGGCGTGACCCGCTCTGAACACCGGCGGACCAGCACGAGCTGACTACCAGCCCCTGCTCCACACGTTCACGGCGTAGTCGACCTCGTTGCCGGTGTGCCCGGCCAGGACCTCCTCGGCCACCTCAGCCGCAAACTCGATCCGCACCACCGCTTCGAGGTCGTCCCGGGAGTCGAACGTCCAGGCCGTTGTGAGCGGGTGGCGCTCCCAGCCCTGACGCTCCCAGAACCGTTCCACCTCGAGGTGGTCGTACTTCTCGCCGTACCCCCGCAGAAACCACCGACCGAAGGTCGATCGCTCCGGGTCGTTGTCGATCACGAACGCGCGACCGCCTGGCCGAACCACGCGGTCGAGCTCGGTGAGCCCGGGCTCGCAACCAGGGCCGAAGAAGTAGGCCCAGCGGGCGTGCACGACGTCGATCGAGCGATCCGGGAGCGGAAGCGGCGCCGCCGAACCGTGCACCACCTCCACGTTCGGCAGCCGCCGCACGCGGCGTCGTGCCAACGCGACCAGGTCGCCGTGCGGCTCCACGCCGATGACCGTCTGCGACCTCTGGGCGAAGGCCGGCAGGTGAAACCCGGTCCCACAGCCGACGTCGAGCACGTCACGGCCCTCCCACGAGGCGAGCGACTCCATCAGGGCAGTGACGACACCGGCCCGGTCGAAGGCGCGGTTCTCGACCTCGTAGACCTGGGGGTGGTTCCAGATGTTGGGGCTCGGGACGGCCCCCGCGGCGATCGCGCCCGGGATCCTCGAAGGCTCCTCGACCGCATCGGTCACGGCGTCAGATGCGGACGAGCCCGCGCGCGGTCTGGAACTGTGCCGCGGTGATCCCGGGGGTGCCGTTGGGGGCTACCCACTCGACCTTGACGTCCTCGAGGGCCGAGTCGACCGACTCGCCCAGCCACTCCGAGACCCGGGCAGGGTCGCCTGCGATCTCGAGGGCCTCCAGGGAGATCGCACCGGTCGCGCCGACGCTGGGGTGGTTGCCGGGCGCGGTGTCCCACTGGATGAAGAACGGCAACTGCGGATCCGACTGCAACCCTTTGACACCGAGCTGCCGCCAGAGCAGCTCGACACCGTCGGGGCGGTGCCGATTGCCCTTGACGGCCTCGCGACCAAAACGCTGCTCGAGGGGGGTGAGGTCATCGACCGACACCACCCAGCCGAGCCAGCCGCCGCCGAGCTCGGAACGAGCACGCACGGCCTGGCCGAACGGTGCCTTGTCCGACGCCGGGTGATCGAGAACCTCGACGACCTCGAGGTAGGTGCCATCGGTAAGGGGCAGGATCGCGTTGATGGTGCCGAACCGCGGGTGCACGCCGCCGGTCAGGAACTCCTCGCCGAGCAGTTCCGAGAGCCGACTCGTCGTGCCCGCGAGGCCACCGGGACCAGCGGCGAAGACGATGTGATCGAGACGCATACTCGATTCTCACCCGCGTCGGATCGCGCTCCGACACCGGGGTCCGCGTCAGGGGCGGCGCGGGTCGACGGGGCGAGCCGGAGGAGACGCCGGGTGCAACGCCAGCGCGGAGCGGGATCGAAGGTGCGCCTCGCAGTGCTCGACGAGCGCGTCATATCCCCTTTGCCCCATCAGGGCAGCGAGTTCGGTGCTGTTGGAGAGGTAGACCGGCTCGGCACCCACGTGCGCCTCGGTGTTGCCGGAGCAGTACCAGTCGAGGTCGTGGCCACCCGCTCCCCAACCGCGTCGGTCGTACTCCCCGATGCTCACCTCGAGGTAGGTGGTGCCGTCATGACGCTCGACGTCGCGGAAGCTGCGTCGCACCGGCAGCTGCCAGCAGACGTCAAGCTTGGTCTCGACGAAGTGCACGCCGTGGTCCAGTGCGAGGGTGTGCAGCGCGCAGCCGTAACCACCCTCGAAGTCGCGGGAGTTGTGGAAGATGCAGGCGCCGTCGACCACGCGGGTCTTGCGATCACCCTCCTCGTCGGTCTCCACCCAGCCCTTGCGGCGGACCTGCCCCTTCTTGCCCAGCGCCTGGTCGCGGCGCTGCCAGATGGAGTCGTCGAGCCGCTCGACCCACTCCGCCACCCGCTCCTCGTCGGCCTTGTCGGAGAAGTGCGCGCCAAGGGTGCAGCAACCGGTGTCGGGAGACTCGGCGTAGATGCCCTCGCAGCCGTTGCCGAAGATGCAGGTCCAGCTCGAGGTGAGCCAGGTCAGGTCGCAGCGGAACACCTGCGCGTCGTCGCCCGGATCGGCGAACTCGATCCAGGCGCGGGGGAAGACCAGATCGACCTCGGGCACGGGGGAACCCTAGCCCGGTAGCCTCGGGACATGCGTCTGGGCGTGCTCGACATCGGCTCCAACACGGGGCACCTGCTGGTCGTCGACGCCTATCGCGGCGCCGCCCCGATGCCGGCGTCGTCGTACAAGGAGCCGCTGCGACTTGCCGAACACCTCGACGAGGACGGCCGGATCACCGAGCGCGGCGTCGAGGTTCTCGGCGAGTTCGTCGGGCTCGCCCTCGAGGTGGCCGAGGACAAGGGCTGCGAGCAGATCTACTCCTTCGCCACGTCTGCGGTGCGAGAGGCCGGGAACGGCGACGAGGTGCTGCGCCGCGTGCAGGAGCGGACCGGCGTGGAGATCAAGGTCCTCCCCGGTGCCGACGAGGCTCGGTTGACCTTCCTCGCCGTGCGCCGCTGGTTCGGCTGGTCCTCGGGACGGCTCGCGGTCTTCGACATCGGCGGGGGTTCGCTGGAGATCGCTGGCGGTGCGGACGAGGTCCCCGACACCGCGTGGTCGATGCCGCTCGGTGCCGGCCGCCTGGCGCGGGAGCGGCTTGCCGGCGGGCGCCCCGACGCCCCGACCCTGCGCAGACTTCGCAAGGAGATCCGGGCCGAGATCGCCCGTGACGCAGGGACCCTGCTGCGCGGCGGGGCACCCGATCACGCCGTCGCCACGTCCAAGACGTTCCGGTCGCTGGCCAGGATCTGCGGGGCGGTGCCGTCGAGCGAGGGCGTCTTCGCACGGAGGATCCTTGCCGCCGCCGATCTCGAGCGCTGGGTGCCCAAGCTGCTGGAGATGGACCACGACGCGATCGCCCAGCTGCCCGGAGTCTCTGCCAACCGGTCCCACCAGATGCTCGGCGGAGCCCTGGTGGCTTCCGCAGTGATGGACATCTTCGACCTCGAGAAGCTCGAGATCTGTCCATGGGCGCTGCGTGAGGGAGTCATCCTGGACCGCCTCGACCAGCTCAGCAGCCCGGGCTGAGGACGCAGATGGCTCCCTTGTTCGCCCTGTCCACGGCGTCGGTCTATCCGGAGACGACGGGGCATGCCTTCGAGTACGCCTCTCGACTCGGCTACGACGCCGTGGAGGTGATGGTCAGCATCGAGGCCGCCAGCCAGAGCATCGAGCAGGTCCGGGCGCTGCGCGACTACCACGAGGTGCCGGTCTGTGCGGTGCACGCGCCGTGCCTGCTGATCACCCAGCGCGTGTGGGGCACCGACCCGTGGGTCAAGCTCGAGCGCAGCGCGGAGATGGCCGCCGCCCTCGACGCCGACGTGGTCGTGGTGCACCCGCCGTTCCGGTGGCAGAAGGAGTACGCCGCTGGCTTCGTCGAAGGCATCGCCGATCTCGAGGCTCGCACCGGCATCGCCTTCGCGGTCGAGAACATGTACCCCTGGCGTGCGACCTCGCGCCGGGAGATGAAGGTCTACCAACCCGGGTGGGACCCCTCCGGCGAGGACTACGCGAACACCACGATCGACCTTTCCCACTCCGCGACCGCGCAGTCGGACCCGATCGCGATGGCGACCAGACTCGGCAAGCGGTTGCGACACATCCACATGACCGATGGCAGCGGCTCGGCCAAGGACGAGCACCTCGTTCCCGGTCGGGGCAAACAGCCCTGTGGTGCCTTTCTCGAGCACCTCGCCGCCACCGGGTTCGAAGGTCACATCGTGGTGGAGATCAACACCCGCAAGGCCGGAGCCAGGAAGGCGCGCGAGTCCGACCTGCTCGAGTCGCTCGCGTTCAGCAAGCTGCACTTCGGTGCACCCGTCGACTCCTGAGCCGCTCCGGCAGGTGCCAGAATTGCCCCCGTGACCACTGCAGCCGGCTCCAGGGGACGGCGTCCGGGCGCTCCGGACACCCGTGCCGAGATCCTGGCTGCAGCAAGGTCCTCCTTCGCGAGCAAGGGCTTTGCCAGCACCACCATCCGTGCGATCGCGGCCCAGGCCGGCGTCGACTCCGCGCTCGTGCACCACTACTACGGCTCCAAGGACGACCTGTTCATGGCGGCCCTGCAGCTGCCGGTCGACCCCCGGCGCCGCCTGGCTCCGGTTCTCGCCCTCGGGCCCGACGGCGCCGGGGAGCGGCTGATCCGCACGTTCCTGGAGGTCTGGGACGATCCGGCGAACCAGCTCTCGTTCCTCGGCCTGTTCCGAAGCCTCCTGGAACCTTCGGCAGAGCGGCTGCTCAGCGAGGGCTTCATGCCGGTGGTGCTGGGCCCGGTCGGCCGGGAGCTGGGGATAGACCGTCCCGAGCTGCGGATGCCGTTGGTGGCCAGCCAGCTGATCGGGCTGATCCTGACCCGTTACGTCTTCGGGCTCGAGCCCCTTGCCTCGATGGGTCCCGACCAGCTGGTGGCGACGTACGGCCCGACGCTGCAGCGCTTCCTGACCGGTGACCTGCCCACTTGACGGGAGCCGTGAGCGGAGGATAATTCATCACATGATGAATAACCTCGTCGACGTCCAGGGCCTCACTGTCGTGCGAGGAGGCACCGAGGTGTTGCACGACCTCGACTTCTCAGTCGCAGCTGGAGAGGTGACCGGGCTCCTCGGTCCGTCCGGCGGAGGAAAGACCACGCTGCTGCGAGCCCTCGTGGGGGTGCAGCGGATCACGGCGGGTTCCGTGCAGGTGCTCGGTGAGCCGGCTGGCTCGGCCTCCTTGCGCAGCCGAATCGGCTACGTCACCCAACAGGCCAGCGTGTACGACGACCTGACCGTGGCCGAGAATCTCCGGTTCTTCGCACGAGTCCTCGGTGTGGGGGACTCACGAGTCGAGGAGACGGTCCGGCTCGTGGCCCTGGGCGAGAATCGCGACCAGATCGTGCGGACCCTCTCCGGAGGGCAGCGTTCCCGGGTCTCGCTCGCGGTGGCGCTGCTCGGTGAGCCGCGGCTGCTCGTCCTCGACGAACCGACCGTGGGTCTGGACCCCGTGCTGCGCGAGGAGCTGTGGCAGACCTTCCACAGCCTGGCGAACGCAGGAGCCGCCGTGCTGGTCTCGAGCCACGTGATGGACGAGGCCGCCCGGTGCGACCGGCTGATGCTGATGCGGGCCGGTCGGATCATCGCCGACGACACGCCCCAGCGTCTTCGCGAGCGCACCGGGACCACCGACATCGAGCACGCCTTCCTTGCGCTGGTCCGTGCGGAGGAGGCGGCATGAACGCCCTGCTGAGCCCCCGCGCGACGGCGGCCGTGACCACCCGCGTGCTCACCCAGCTGCGGCGCGACCACCGGACCCTGGCGATGCTGATGGTTCTCCCAGTGGCGCTGCTGGCGCTGTTGTGGTGGATGTTCGACGCCGTACCCGGGGACGGCTTCTCCCGGCTGGGGCCGGCGCTGTTGGCCCTGATCCCGTTCACGGTGATGTTCCTGGTGACCTCGGTGACCACGCTGCGTGAACGCACCTCGGGGACCCTGGAGCGGCTGCTCGCGATGCCGATGGGCAAGCTCGACTTCCTGATGGGCTATGCGATCGCCTTCGGGCTCGTGGCTGCCGTGCAGTCGGCCCTGGCAGTCGGGGTCAGCCTGTGGCTCTTCGACCTGACGATCGTGGGCAACGCGTGGCTGCTGATGGTCGTGGCCGTCCTCGATGCGATCCTGGGCACGGCACTGGGACTGTTCGTCTCGGCGTTCGCGCGCACGGAGTTCCAGGCCGTGCAGTTCATGCCGGCGCTGGTGTTCCCCCAGATCCTGCTGTGCGGTCTCTTCATCGCCCGCGACGCCATGCCCGGTGCGCTGGGAGCAGTCTCCGACGTGCTGCCGCTGTCCTACGGGGTCGACGCCATGCAGGGGGTGGCCTCCTCGGCGGGAGCTGGCGCGGTGTGGCACGACGCAGCCGTGGTCGCGGCGTACGCCGTCGCGGTGCTCGCCCTCGGAGCTCTCACCCTGCGCCGCCAGTCGGACTGACCAGCGAGGTAGCGTGGCTCGCAGTCGCCGTCTGGAGGAACCCCTTTGTTGCGTCAATTCCTGTTGCTGCTGGCCCGCAGCCACAAGGTCAAGGATCTCGTCACGCGGATGCCGGTGAGCAGCGGTGTCGTCAACCGCTATGTGCCCGGTGAGATCACCCAGGCCGCCGTCGACGCGACCCAGAGGCTGGTGGACGAGGGCCTCACCGTCACCTTGGACTTCCTCGGCGAGGACACCCTCGACGAGGGGCAGGCCGAGCTGACCGTGCTGGCCTATCTCGAGCTCCTGGAGGCGCTTGCGGCCGCCGGCCTCGCCCGCAGTGCGGAGGTGAGCGTCAAGCTGTCCGCGCTCGGTCAGGCACTGCCCGATGTCGGAGGAAAGCTGTCCACCGAGAACGCCCGCAGGATCTGCCGTGCGGCCCGCAACGCCGGCACCACGGTCACCCTCGACATGGAGGACCACACCACCACCGATCAGACCCTGGCCACGTTGCACGAGCTCCGCAAGGACTTCCCCGAGACCGGCGCGGTGCTGCAGGCCTACCTGCACCGCACCGAGCAGGACTGCCGGGCCCTGGCGCACGAGGGCAGTCGGGTCCGACTGTGCAAGGGCGCCTACAACCAGCCCGAGGAGGTCGCCTTCCAGGACAAGCACGACGTGGACAAGTCCTACGTGCGCTGCCTGAAGGTGCTGATGGCCGGCGAGGGCTACCCGATGATCGCCACCCACGACCCACGCCTGGTCAAGATCGGCTCCGCGCTGGCGACGCGCTACGCCCGGATGCCCGGAAGCTATGAGTTCCAGATGCTCTACGGGATCCGCAGCGAGGAGCAGAAGCGGCTCGCGGAGGCAGGCGAGAAGGTGCGCGTCTACATCCCCTACGGTCAGGAGTGGTTCGGCTACCTGATGAGAAGGCTCGCCGAACGTCCGGCGAACCTGACATTCTTCCTGAGGTCGCTGGTCTCGCAGAAGTAGCCCGCGTCACCAACCACTGGAAGGGGAGCCCCATGGCTGTCGCCATCATCGGTGCCGGAGTGATGGGCGAGGCCTTGCTCTCCGGACTCCTTCGCGGTGGTCACGACCCTGCCGACCTGATGGTCGGTGAGAAGCGACCGGAGCGGGCCGTCGAGCTTCGGGAGAAGTACGCCGTCTCGGTGGTCGGCAACGTCGAGGCGGCCGTCGCCGACACGGTGGCGCTCGTGGTCAAGCCTCAGGACATGGGTGAGCTGCTCGTCGAGATCGCGCCCCACCTGCGCGCCGGCCAGGTGCTGATCAGCCTCGCGGCCGGGATCACCACCGACTACATCGAGCGACACATCCCCGACGGCATCGCGGTCGTCCGGGTGATGCCGAACACCCCGGCCCTGGTCGACGAGGGGATGGCCGCCATCTCCGGCGGCACCCACTGCGACGAGGAGCACCTCGCCCTCGCCGAGAGCATGCTCGAGGTCACCGGACGAGTGATCCGGGTGCCGGAGAAGCAGCTGGACGCGGTCACCGCGATCTCCGGGTCCGGCCCGGCCTACCTGTTCTTCGTCGTGGAGTCGATGATCGAGGCCGGCGTACACCTCGGGCTGCCGCGCAGCACCTGCACCGAGCTCGTGGTCCAGACGATGGTCGGCTCGGCCAAGCTGCTCCGTGAGACCGGCGAGCACCCCACTGTGCTGCGTGAGCGCGTCACCTCGCCCGGGGGCACGACGGCCGCTGCGATCCGCCAGCTCGAGGACCACAAGGTGCGTGCAGCGTTCATCACGGCCATGGAGGCAGCCCGGGATCGCTCGGTCGCCCTTGCGGCGAGCGATGACTGAGGCTCCGGCGGAACCCACCACGGGCATCCCCGACGATGCGGTCGGGGCCGGCGGCTGCCGTGCCTGCGTGGTGTACGACGAGTCGCTGACCGCCTACTCCTTCGGGCACGACCACCCGATGAACCCGATCCGGGTAGACCTCACGATCTTGCTGGCCACGGAGCTCGGCGTGCTCGACCGGATCGGGCTCGTGGGAGCACCGGACGCCACCGAGGACGACCTGGTCACCGTGCACGACCCCGCCCTGATCCAAGCCGTGATGGCAGCCGGGTCCGACCCACGCCGCACCAACCCCGCGCTGGGTCTGGGCACCGAGGACAACCCGACCTTCCCGGGAATGCATGAGGCCTCGCGCCACGTCGTCGGCGCCAGCATCGAGGCGGCCCGCAAGGTCTGGACGGGCCAGGTGGAGCACGCGGCCAACATCGCCGGAGGGCTGCACCACGCGATGCCCGACCGGGCCAGTGGCTTCTGTGTCTACAACGACGTCGCCGTCGCGATCAAGTGGCTGCTTGCCAACGGCGCACGCAAGGTCGCCTACGTCGACGTCGACGCGCACCACGGCGACGGCGTGGAGCGGATCTTCTGGAACGACCCTCGAGTGCTGACCGTCTCGCTGCACGAGACCGGGCAGATGCTCTTCCCCGGCACCGGGTTCGCCAACGACGTCGGCGGCGAGGAGGCGCAGGGTTCCGCAGCCAACGTGGCGCTCCCCCCGGGCACCGGCGACGCCGGGTGGCTGCGCGCCTTCCACGCGGTCGTGCCGCCGCTCCTGCGCGAGTTCGCGCCCGACATCCTGGTGACCCAGCACGGTTGCGACAGTCACCGTGACGATCCCCTGGCCCACCTCGCCCTGACGGTCGACGGCCAGCGTGCCAGCTACCAGGCGCTGCACGACCTGGCACACGAGCTCTGCGAGGGGCGCTGGGTTGCCTACGGCGGGGGTGGGTACGCCGCGGTCGACGTGGTGCCCCGGGCATGGACCCATCTGCTTGCGGTGCTCTCAGGCACTCCGCTCGATCCCGCGCTGCCGACCCCGGACGGGTGGCGCGATCTGGTTCGTGAGCGTCACGGCGTCCGAGCGCCGATGCGGATGACCGATGGGCGCGACGTCGCCTTCCGGGACTGGTCGCAGGGGTTCGACCCCGACACCTGGCTGGATCGGGCGATCCAGTCGACGCGCGAGACCGTCTTCCCGTTCAACGGTCTTGACCCCTTTCACTAGCCTTGCCGCTAGACCAGTCAAGTCAACACGCCGAGACCTCACAGACCACTTTGGCGAATCTATGGCACATTGGTCACTTCTGGCCCTATATTTCTCCCAGCCTGCACGTGGGGTCTGTGGCGGTGAGTCACAGGGCGTGCGAGAGAAAGAACGGTGCGCTCATGGCCACGAACATCCCGGGAGACATCTCCGAGGTGAAGTTCCTGACGGTTGCCGAGGTGGCCGCAGTGATGCGCGTCTCCAAGATGACCGTCTACCGTCTCGTCCACTCCGGAGAGCTGCCCGCCGTGCGCGTCGGTCGCTCGTTCCGGGTGCGCGAACCGGACGTGAACGAGTACCTGAAGGCGAGCTTCTACGACGCGGGCTAGTACGTCCCAGTGAGCGCGGTCACTCCCGATTCGTCAGTGCTGGGGGACCCCGATACGCTGTGCCCTTCAGGAGGGGACCCGCCGCTGGCGACCCCCATGCTCTCAACGATGGGTACGACGTGGGTTCTGTCATCAAGAAGCGCCGCAAGCGCATGGCGAAGAAGAAGCACCGCAAGCTGCTGAAGAAGACGCGCGTGCAGCGTCGTCGTCTGGGCAAGTAACCACGCCGGTCGAGACCATGGGTCAGGTCGTGCTCGTCACCGGTGTCGCTGGTGACCTCGGGCGTCGCTTTGCGGCGCAGCTCGCGAGGTCCCCGCACGTCCAGCGCGTGATCGGTGTCGACGTACTTCCTCCCCGTGGCGACCTGGGCGGGGCCGACTTCGTTCGAGCCGACATCCGCAACCCGGTGATCGCCAAGGTGATCGTTCGCGAGCGCGTGGACACCGTGGTGCACACCAGCGTCTCCGAGACCGCGGCCGCCGCAGGCGCGCGCAGCTCCATGAAGGAGCTGAACGTGATCGGCACCATGCAGCTGCTCGCCGCCTGCCAGCAGGCCCCGGATCTGCGCAAGCTGGTCGTCAAGTCGAGCGCGTCGGTCTACGGCGCCTCCAACCGCGACCCGGGGATGTTCACCGAGGGCATGGGACCCAAGCGACAGCTCGGCGCCGGCTTCGCCAAGGATGTGACCGAGGTCGAGTCCTACACCCGTGGCTTCGCGCGCCGACGTCCCGATGTCGAGGTGACCACGCTGCGCTTCGCCAACGTGATCGGCCCGGAGGCGACCACTGCCATGACGGGGTACTTCCGGATGCCGGTGATTCCCACTGTGCTCGGCTTCAACCCGCGGATGCAGTTCCTCCACGAGCGAGATGCTCTCGACGTGCTCGAGCACGCGACGCTCGGCGACGTCGTCGGCACCTTCAACATCGCCGGTCAGGGCGTGGTCACCTTGAATCAGGCCGTACGCCGTCTCGGTCGCCCGACGGTCCCCCTGCCCGCGTTCGCGATCTCCTCCTTCGGGTCGATCACCGGGCAGTCCCGCAGCGCGGACTTCTCCCGCGAGCAGATCGCCTTCCTCACCTTCGGCCGCGGCCTCGAGACCGTCAGGATGCGCGAACTGCTTGGTTTTCAGCCCACCTTCGACACGGCCGGTGCCTTCGCGGACTTCGCCTCCTCGATGAGGCCGGGCGTGTTGGGTCCCGACCGGATCCGGGCTGCCGAGTCCGCCGTACTCGCGGCCCTGAGCCCGAGCGGACGAACTGATGGGTGACGCCGAGATCATCCCGATCGGCACCCGTGGCTCCCCGGGTCGTGGGAGCGGAGAGGGCAAGCCCTCCTCGAAGAGCCGCAGCCTGGCTCCGAAGACTCGACCGGCCGCTCCGGCCTCCCAGGAGCCCGACGTGGTCCTACCCGTCCAGAAGCGGGCTGCCCAGAAGAGACCGGCCCAGAAGAGACCGGCCCAGAAGGAACCGGCCCAGAAGGGGGCTCCTCAGAAGGGGACGGCCCAGAAGAAGTCGACCCAGCACGAGTCAGCCCAGCAAGAGACAGCGCAGGCTCCCGCGGCAGCACCGGTGGCTCCGGCCAACCGGGCTCCGGTCACCACCGATCACCGGCACCCCTCGCCGGGCATCCCTCCGCTGGAGTGGTTGGCTGCGTTCACCTCGGCCTCCAGGGAGGTCTTCGGTGAGAACTGGGAGCCCAGGCTGGCGGAGTTCCTCGCCTTCCTTCGTCGTCGGCTCACCGGGGAGTACGCCGTGGACGACTACGGCTTCGACCGCGAGATCACCGAGCGCTTCATCTACGCCGCGCTGCGGCCGATCGCCCAGAAGTGGTTCCGAGTCGAGGTCAGCGGCGCAGAGAATCTCCCCGTCGTCGGCGGCGCCCTCGTGGTCTCCAACCACTCCGGCACGGTCCCGGTGGACGGCCTGATGACGGGGGTCACGATCCACGATCGCACTGGCCGTTTCCTTCGGCCGCTCGGCGCCGACCTCGTCTTCAGCCTCCCGGTCGTCAGCGGTCTTGCGCGTCGCGGCGGGGCGACCTTGGCCTGCAACGACGACGCCGAGCGGATGCTGCGCGGCGGTGAGCTCGTCGGTGTCTGGCCCGAGGGTTTCAAGGGGATCGGCAAGCCCTTCAGCGAGCGCTACAAGCTGCAGCGGTTCGGCCGGGGTGGGTTCGTCGCGGCCGCCATCCGCACCGGCGTCCCGATCATCCCCACCTCTGTGGTCGGTGCGGAGGAGATCTACCCGCTGGTGGGCAACATCCCGTCCCTCGCCCGGCTGCTCGGCATCCCCTACATCCCGATCACGCCGCTGTTCCCGCTGCTCGGTCCGCTCGGGCTGATTCCGCTGCCCTCGAAGTGGCTGATCGAGTTCGGCGAGCCGATCCGCACCGACGAATACGAACCCGGCGCCGCGGACGACCCGATGCTGGTCTTCAACGTGACCGACCAGGTCCGGGAGTCGATCCAGCAGACGCTCTACACGCTGCTGGTGCGTCGCAAGTCCGTCTTCGGCTGAGTCCGCCGACGCTTGGGTCAGAGTCCTCGCCAGAGCGCGAGTCTTGTCCTGGACCGGTAGGTCAGGGCAGCAAGGAGTCGGTGACCCCGTTGACGGTCTCACCAAGACCGTCGACGATGCCGGCTACGTCGTCGCCAGCCGTCTTCGTCTTCTCGCCGCTGTCGGCGAGGCCCTTGACGGTGCCGGTCACGCCGGTCACAAGGTCCTTGACGGTCGCATCCACGCCCACGCTGGGTAGGAGCTTGCCGTCGTTGCCGAACGTCCCACGGACAGGCTTCACGGGCTCCTGACCCGGACCGCTCGCGGACTTGTCCGGCGAAGTCGCCGACGGCGTCCGGCCCGCTGCTGCTTCGGCGGCGCGCTGGAGTGCGGCGACCTCGTTGGTGTCCAGGACGTCCTGGACGTGGGAGACAGGGCTGGTCAGCAGGCTCTCGAAGCTGGCTGCTGCTGCTCCGGCGCTGAGCCCGTTCGGGGGTGCCACAGGGGCAGCGGGACCGCAGGTGCGACACAGCACCCGGGCTGCCTGGTCGATGTCGGCCAGGGTGTCGGCGGCTTCGACCAGGGAGGTTCCAGTGGCAGCGTCCGATGCGCCGTTCATCCGGCCGAGCTCCGACATCTGCTGGGTCGTGAATTCGCGCACTGCGGTGATGTCGGTGGGGTCGCCCTCACGCTGGAAGCTGACGAACAGCTTGTCCGCCCCGGTGTCGGCAGCGGCATTGAACGCACTGACGGTGCGGGCCACGAGGGCTGGATCGGCTCCGGCAGAGACGAGCTCGCTGACCTCGGCCAGGCGCGTCTCCGCCTGGCTGAGCAGTAGTCGACCCTTGCTGGCCTCGTTGAGGCGAAGGGCGGCGTTGAGCTTCTCGCTGCCGCGCTTGATCGGGTAGAGCGAGTCGCCGGGCAAGGCCCCGGCCGCAGCCGCGGCCATGCCAGCACTGCCACCGAGGATGACCAGGGAGGCGGCTATCGAGCCGAGCTTGCGGTGGCCGGTTCGCGGAGCGGGGGTGCGTACGGAGGAGAGGCGCGGGGAGACGGGGACCGCGACGAGCTCGGTCCTCGCTGCCAGCATCAGACGTTCTCGAAGGTCGCCTACGAACTCTGCCCGAGCGGTCAGCTCGGGCTGGGCACGGAGGACCTCGACGGTGGCGAGCAGGCCCGAGTGGCGTTCGGCCACTGACGGTGCTGCGTCGCCAGCGAGAACGCGGTCGAACTCCTCGGCTGCCCGCGCTGCGGGGAAGAGGGAAGTCATCGGCGTGTTCCTGAGGTGTTGAAGAGCGTGTGCACCGTGATCGCGAGGGGTGTGCGAGTGCCGGTGCACCCTGACACCCGGTCCAACGACGGCGAGGAGGCGGAGGTTATGGCCATTTCAGAGCGTTCCGTCACGTATGGGTCGCAGGGGGTCACGAGCCCATCCCCTCCGGCAGCAGCTTGGCCAGGTTGCGCACCCCTCGCAGCTGCAGCTGCTTGACGGCCCCGGCACTGCGCCCGAGCACGTCGGCGGTCTCGGCAATGGAGAGCCCCTGGAGGAAACGCATCACCAGGCACTCGCGCTGCTCGGCCGGCAGGTTGCTGAGCGCCTCGAGCAGCGCCTCGTTGGTCAGTGAGGCCAGCACTGCACCTTCGGGGCCATCGGTGGTGGTGTCGAGGGTGGTCATGTCCTCGGTCGTCTGCTCCAGGCGGGTTCGGCCGGCCTTGAAGTGGTCCGTGGTCAGGTTGCGGGCGATGGTCATCAGCCACGCGCCGAAGTCCTTGCCCTGCCAACGGAACGAGCTCATGCTCCGCAAGGCACGGAAGAACGTCTCCGCGGTGAGGTCCTCGGCCAGCGGCACCGAGCCCACCCGGTAGTAGAGGAAGCGGTAGACGCTGGACTGGTAGTGGTCATAGAGTTGGCCGAAGGCCTCCGCGTCGCCGACCCGAGCGAGCTCGACCAGCGCGATCAGGCGACTGCCCTCGGCTACGTCCTCGAGCGAGGAGGTGGCAAGGGCTGAGTCATCGGGCCGACCACCCGAGACCTCCGACTCCAGTCGGGGAGGACGCTCGCTGGTCTGGGTGAGCAGCCATGAGGACTCTCCAGCGGCATTGTTGGGGGCCGCCGTGGCAAGGACGAGCTCGGGTTCGATGATCTGCACGAGGGCGTGGCGCAATCGCTGCAGACCCCGCAGTGAACCCTCGATACCCATAGCCCTCCGCCGACGACCGCCGGCTCCTCCCCTTGGATCAGATCCATCGTAGGGGTGAGTTGCGCCCTTGTGAACCGAATCGTGAGGTTGGCCACGTTTGACGAGCGCGGCGAGAGGTGGCTCAGACCACCTTCCGGCGGATCGCCGCTCCTGCCGCCAGCGTGCCCACCGCAGCGCCGGCCACGGCGGCGGTGAACAAGCCAGCACGGGCGGCCTTCCGACCACTGCGGTAGTCCCGAACTCGCCAGCCCTGCTCCCGGGCGTACTCGCGCAACCGGGCGTCGGGATTGATCGCGCACGGGTCGCCGACCTCGCTGAGCATCGGCAGGTCGTTGTAGGAGTCGGAGTACGCCGAGCAGCGGGACAGGTCGAGGTCGAAGCGTTCGGCCAGCTCGCGAACGGCGACGGCCTTGGCCGAGCCGTGCAGCATCTCGCCTACCAGGGCCCCTGTGTAGACGCCATCCACGTGTTCGGAGACCGTGCCCAGGGCTCCGGTCAACCCCAGTCGCCGCGCGATGATCGTGGCGATCTCGATGGGGGCGGCCGTGACCAGCCAGACCCGTTGCCCCTCGTCGAGGTGAAGCTGGGCCAAGGCGCGGGTACCTGGCCAGATCCGGTGTGCCATCCGCTCGTCGAAGATCTCCTCCCCGAGGGCCTCGAGCTCGGCCACGGTATGTCCAGCGATGAAGGCGAGCGCCGATGCCCGGGCCTCGGCCACGTGAGAGGGGTCCTCGACGCCGACGATCCGGAAGTAGGCCTGCTTCCATGCGGCCCCCAAGATGTCCTTGGTGGTGAAGAACTCGCGCTTGTGCAGCCCCCGGGCGAGGTGGAAGATCGACGCCCCCTGCATCACGGTGTTGTCGACGTCGAAGAACGCCGCCGTGTGCGGATCGGCCGTGATGTCGAGTGCGCTCTCCACCTCCGCGATCGCCGCGGCCGCCTCGCCTGCGAGCTGGGATCGCCGTTGCAGGTTGGGTGCACGAGGGGGCGTCCTGCGGCCCGGCTTCCTGCCCGGCGGGGGTGGGGTCACGGGCACAGACTATGCCGCTGCGCGGGGACCCGTGTGTGGGAGACTCACCCGATGGACTCCAACGTCGCCGAGCTGCTGACCAGGGCCGCTGCGCAGGAGGCCGACAGGATCGCAATGACCGAGGCGGTGTCTGGACGAACCGTCACCTGGAGCGGGCTCGACGACCTCGCTCAGCGGGTCGTGCAAGGTCTCTCCGACGCCGGCATGGTCGCTGGCTACCGCGTGATGATCGCGGCCGGCAACTCGATCGAGTTCGTGGCTGCCTACTTCGGCGCCCTGCGGGCCGGGATGGTGGTGGTGCCGGTGAATCCACGCAGCGCCACCGGCGAGCTGATCCGGATGCTCGCGGACTCCGGCACCCGCATGGTGATCGCCGACCAGACCACGATCGCTGTCGTTCGGATCGCCGTCGGCGGACTGGGAGACGCGATGGTCGCGTCCGGGCACGAGCCGGCTGCCAGGCCGAGGATCGTGTCCATCGGGACGACCCTGGAGCCCGGTGAGCGCTCGTGGGACCAGCTCGTGGGCAACCACGGCAGACTGACACCGCTCCGTGAGGACCCGGAGAACCTCGCGGTACTCCTCTATACGAGCGGTACGTCGGGACGTCCCCGCGCGGCGATGCTCTCCCACCGCGCGATGCTGGCCAACGTCGAGCAGGTCGCCCTGGTCGACCCGCCGATGATCACCGGGCGCGACGTCGTGCTCGGGGTGCTTCCCCTGTTCCACGTCTACGGCCTCAACGCGGTGCTCGGCCAGGTCGTGCGCCAGCACGCCAGGATGGTGCTGGTCAACGGCTTCGATGCCGAGGGTTCGCTGGACCTGATCGAGGACGAGGCGATCTCGGTGGTCCCGGTCGCACCGCCCGTGTTCGCCTACTGGATGCAGGTCGCCGGTCTCGAGGAACGGCTCGGCCCGGTCCGGCTGGTGCTCAGTGGATCCGCACCGCTCGACCCCGACCTCACGGCCGCGTTCTCCCGGCGTACCAATGTGGCGATCCATCAGGGGTATGGCCTGACCGAGGCCGCCCCGGTGGTGACCTCGACCCTGTGCAGCAAGGTGCCCAACCCGCGCTCGGTCGGCGCGGCCCTGCCCGGTATCGAGATCCGGCTCGTCGGCGAGGACGGCCGGGCGCCGCTCGACGAGGACGCGGGCGAGATCCAGGTGCGCGGCAGCAACATGTTCTCCGGATACTGGCCCGACGGCGCAGACGGACCAGACTTAGAGGGTTGGTGGCCCACCGGCGATGTCGGCTATCTCGACCCCACCGGCGACCTCTACCTGGTCGACCGGCTCAAGGAGCTGGTGATCGTGTCGGGGTTCAACGTCTACCCCAGCGAGGTCGAAGAGGTGGTCTCCGAGCTGCCCGAGGTGGCCGGGGCCGCCGTCATCGGTGTCGACGACGAACGCACCGGCGAGGCGGTGGTCGCCTACGTCGTACCCACAGCGGCCGGCGCCAGCGACGCGCTCGTCGACGTCGTCCGGGCCCACTGTGAGCAACGGCTGGCACGGTTCAAGCAGCCTTCGGTGATCCATGTCGTCGAGAGGCTTCCGCTCACCGGCACCGGGAAGGTGCAGAAGGGTCGGCTCCGGGCGACCGAACGTCGTCGCGCCCTGGGCCTGCTGGAGTGAGCTCGCAGGAGGCGGGCGCACGCGTCCTGCTCTACGGCAAGCCGGGGTGTCACCTGTGCGAGCACGCCCGTGCGATCGTCGCGAGAGTCTGCAGCGACCTCGGGACCAGCTTCGAGGAGGTTGACATCACGACCTCTGCGGAGCTGATGGAGACCTACGGCGAGCAGATCCCGGTGACGTTCGTCGACGGTCGTCAGCACGACTTCTGGCGTGTCGATGAGTCCCGGCTGCGGTCAGCCCTGGGCTGAACACCCTCAGTCGAGCGGACCCACTGAAGGTGACACATGTCACCTGTGGTAGCCAGCAGCCGGTCTCGGTTTGTTCGCACGTTCACAAACTCCTACAGTGACGAGGATCCCCACCGTCTGGAGAGTGTCAGCGCAGTGAGCAACTCCCGCATTCCCGAGGCGACGGTGGCCCGCCTTCCGGTATATCTGCGGGCCCTCAACGCCATGGTCGAGGCCGGCACGTCAACGTGCTCGAGCCTGGAGCTGGCGAGCGCAACCGGCGTCAACAGCGCCAAGCTGCGCAAGGACCTCTCCCACCTCGGCTCCTACGGCACCCGCGGTGTCGGGTACGACGTGGAGTACCTCCGCTACCAGATCTCCCGCGAGATCGGCCTGACCCAGGACTGGCCCGTCGTGGTCGTCGGGATCGGCAACCTCGGTCACGCACTGGCCAACTACTCCGGCTTCTCCTCGCGCGGCTTCCGCACCGTGGCTCTCCTCGACGCCGACGGCGGCCGCAAGGGCGAGGTGGTCGCCGGCCTGAAGATCCGCGGCTTCGACGAGCTCGCCGCCGTCGTGGCCGAGCACGGTGTCGGGATCGGGGTGATCGCCACTCCTGCCGTGGCCGCCCAGGACGTCTGTGACCGGATGGTCGCCGTCGGCATCCGCAGCATCTTGAACTTCGCGCCCACGATCATCTCGGTGCCCGACGGCGTCGACGTCCGTCGTGTCGACCTGTCCAGCGAGCTGCAGATCCTGGCCTACCACGAGCAGCGGCGCGCCAGCGACGAGCTCGCGGCGCAACTGGTCGAGTCCGGCGTCGAGGAGGCCGGATGAGCGTCCTGGTCGTGGGGATCTCCCACCGCAGCGCCCCTGTGGGGGTGCTGGAGCGGGTCGCCCTCGTCGCGAGCGCGGTCCCGAAGCTGGCACGCGAGGCGGCGGACACCGATCACGTCACCGAGGCCACCGTGCTCTCGACCTGCAACCGCACCGAGGTCTACGCCGACGTCGACCGCTTCCACGGCAGTGTGGAGGCCATCTCCGGCCTGCTGGTGGATCGCGCTGGTTCTGCGGCCGGGGACGTGCTCGGCCACCTCTATGTGCACTACGACGACGCCGCGGTCTCGCACCTGTTCCACGTGACCGCTGGGCTCGACTCGATGGTTCTGGGGGAGAGCCAGATCCTGGGCCAGGCCCGCGAGGCGCTGCGCATCGGTCAGGAGATCGGCACCGTGGGCCCCGCCCTGAACGTGCTCTTCCAGCAGGCGCTGCGGGTGGGCAAGCGGTCCCATGCCGAGACCGACATCGACCGGGTCGCCCCGAGCCTGGTCACCGCTGCCCTGGAGCGAGCAGCCGCGCACGTGGGAGACCTGAGCGGCAAGAACGTCGTGGTCGTCGGTGCCGGGTCGATGGCCGGACTGGCCGTGGCCACCACCGCACGCGCCGGGGCCGCCTCCATCCTGGTCGCCAACCGCACCCCCGAGCGCGCCACCCGCCTGGCCGCCGAGTACGCCGCCACGGCGATCCCGCTCTCGGCGCTCTCAGACCTGGCCCAGCCCGTGGACGTGCTGATCTCGTGCACCGGCGCTGCGGGGGTGGTGATCACCGCGGAGATGCTCTCGAGCCACCGTCGTGACGACCGACCCCTGGCCGTGCTCGACCTCGCCCTGCCGCACGACGTGGATCCGGCCGTCGCCGATCTCCCGGGCGTGCTGCTCGTCGACCTGGCCACCCTCGCCGCCGAGCTCGAGAACACTGCTGGTGCCGGTGACGTCGCCGGCGTGCGCGCCATCGTTGCCCAGGAGCTCGCGGCCTTCCTTCTCGCCCGCCGCAGCCAGAGCGTCACCCCGACCGTCGTCGCCCTGCGCACGATGGCGACTGGCGTGGTGGACGCCGAGCTCGAGCGGCTGGTGCAGCGTCTTCCCGGACTGGACACCGCGAGCCGCGCCGAGGTCGAGCGGTCGATCCGACGGGTGGCCGAGAAGCTCCTGCACCAGCCCACGGTTCGGGTCAAGGAGCTGGCCAACGACTCCGGAGCCGTCTCCTACGCCGCAGCCCTGGCCGAGCTCTTCGCGCTCGATCCTGACGCCGTGGAGGCCGTGACCAGGGTGGAGGGCGTATGACCGCGCCGATCCGGGTGGGCACCCGCGCCTCGCTGCTGGCCCGCACCCAGTGCGGCCTGGTCGCCGACGCGCTCACTGCCGCCACCGGCCGCGCCACCGAGCTCGTGCTGATCCGCACCGAGGGTGACGCGAGCTCCGCCCCCCTTGCCCAGATCGGCGGCACCGGCGTCTTCGTCAGCGCGCTGCGCGAGGCGTTGCTCGCCGACGAGATCGACCTGGCCGTGCACTCGCTCAAGGACCTCCCCACCACTCCCGACCCGGACATCGAGCTGGCCGCCATCCCCCTGCGGGAGGATCCGCGCGACGTGCTGGTGGCGCGCGACGGACTGACCCTGGGTGAGCTGCCGCCGGGTGCCCGCGTCGGGACGGGCGCACCTCGTCGCGTCGCCCAGCTCGAGGCGCTCGGACTCGGCATCGAGCTGGTCGGGGTGCGCGGCAACGTCGACACCCGGATCGCGAAGGTGAGGAGCGGAGAGCTCGACGCCGTGGTGCTTGCCCGAGCCGGACTGGCACGACTTGGCCGGGTGGACGAGGCGACCGAGGTGATCGACCCGATCCAGGTGCTGCCCGCACCGGGACAGGGCGCCCTGGCCGTGGAATGTCGGGCGGGCAGCAGCCTGCTCGAAGAAGTACGGGCGGCGTTGGACCACGCGCCGACCAGAGCCTGCGTCGAGGCGGAGCGAGCCCTGCTCGCCGAGCTCGAGGCGGGTTGCTCGGCGCCTGTGGGCGCACTGGCAGAAGTTGCGGAAGGCGAGCACGGTGAAGAACTCTGGATCCGTGCGGTGGCCCTTTCCCCCGACGGCGCGCTCTTCGTGCGCCGTTCCGCCTCGGGGCCGCTCGACGATGCGATCGGTGTGGGCCAGAAGCTCGCTGCCGAGATGCTCGCCGAGGGTGCAGCAGAACTGATCAACGAACCAGCGAAGTGACAAGAAGGCGATTGTGACCAAGACGAAGACGACCAGCACCTCCCCTTCCACAGGCACGCCCACAGGGGCCCGCCCCGTGAGGTGGGTGTCCTTCGTGGGTAGCGGCCCCGGGGACCCGGGTCTGCTCACGGTGCGCGCCGTCGAGCTCCTGCGCGAGGCCGAAGTGGTGATCACCGAGGTGCCCGGGCACGAGGAGCTCGTGCGTTCGGTTCTCGGGCTTCCGCCGGTGCCACAGCACGACCCCACCGAGGATGCTCCCGAGGCGGTTCCGTCCCCGCAGGTGGGTCCGGTCTTCCTCGACGGCGGCTTCGGTGAGGACGGGCAGCCCCTGACCCACGCCTCCCGAGCGAAGGTGGTGGTCAGGCAGGCCAAGACCGGCAAGCGCGTGGTGCGGTTGATGTCGGGCGACCCGTTCGTCTATGCCTCCGGGCCCGAGGAGGCATTGGCGTGCACCAAGGCCGACATCGGTTTCGAGATCGTGCCCGGAGTCTCCTCGGTGACTGCCGTCCCGGCGTACGCCGGCATCCCGCTGACCACCAAGAACCACCGCGAGGTGGCCGTGGTGAGCTGCAACGACGCCCGGATCGACTGGAGCAGCTACTCCAATCACGCCACGCTGGTGCTGCTGTCCGCTGTGGGCTCGATCGGTGAGGTCGCCGCTGCCCTGATTGCGGCGGGCCGCTCCCCGGAGACCTCGATCTCGATGACTCGCACGGGCACCCTGACCTGCCAGGAGACGATCGTCTCCACCCTGGCCGACATCGGCGCCGACGCGCGAGCCGCGAAGATGACGCCTCCGGCGATCGTGGTCGTGGGGCCGGTCGTTGACCTGCGCGAGACGCTGTCGTGGTTCGAGACCAAGTCGCTGTTCGGCTGGCGGGTGCTGGTGCCTCGCACCAAGGACCAGGCCGGGTTGCTGTCCTCGCGGTTGCGCGGGTACGGCGCGGTGCCCGAGGAGGTGCCCACGATCTCGGTGGAGCCGCCGCGAAACCCCCAGCAGATGGACAAGGCCGTCCGTGGCCTGGTCGAGGGTCGCTACGAGTGGATCGCCTTCACCTCGGTCAACGCCGTGCGTGCCGTGCGCGAGAAGTTCGAGGAGTACGGCCTCGACGCTCGTGCGTTCTCCGGGCTCAAGATCGCTGCGGTCGGCGACAAGACCGCCGCGTCGCTGGCCGACTGGGGTCTGAACTCCGACCTGGTCCCCTCCGGCGAGCAGTCGGCGCGTGGGCTGCTCGAGGACTGGCCGCCCTACGACGACGTCCTGGACCCGATCAACCGGGTCTTCCTGCCCCGGGCTGACATCGCCACCGAGACCCTGGTGGCCGGTCTGGTCGACCTCGGCTGGGAGGTCGACGACGTGACGGCCTACCGCACCGTGCGGGCCGCCCCGCCGCCGGCGCCGACGCGCGAGGCGATCAAGAGCGGTAAGTTCGACGCCGTCGTGTTCACCTCGTCCTCGACCGTGCGCAACCTGGTCGGGATCGCTGGCAAGCCGCACGCGTCCACGGTGATCGCGGTGATCGGTCCGGCCACGGCGAAGACCGCCGAGGAGCACGGTCTGCGCGTCGACGTGATGGCGGCCAACCCGTCGGTCGAGGCACTCGCCGAGGCGCTCTCGGACTTCGGTGCCGCTCGACGTGCTTCGCTGCTGGAGTCCGGCCAGCCGGTCACCAAGCCCTCCGAACGGCGCCCGGCGACGCGACGGAAGGCCAGCTCGAAGTAGTCCCGCGTCCGCACCGACCGAGGAGAACCGATGGGCTTCCCCGAGATCCGCCCGCGCCGGCTGCGGCGTACGCCTGCGTTGCGGCGGATGGTCGCCGAGACGACCGTGCGTGCGGACCAGCTGGTGCTGCCGCTCTTCGTCCGCGAGGACGCGAGCGAGCCGCGCCCGATCTCGAGCATGCCCGGGGTCTTCCAGCACACCCGGGACAGCCTCAAGGCGGCCGCATCGGCGGCCGTCGAGGCGGGGCTCGGTGGGGTGATGCTCTTCGGGATCCCGGCGTCGAAGGACGCCGGCGGGTCGGGCGCGATCGACCCCCACGGGATCTTGAACCTCGCCATCAGCGACGTGGTCGGTGAGGTCGGCGACCAGCTCTCGGTGATGTCGGACCTGTGCCTCGATGAGTTCACCGATCACGGGCACTGCGGGTTGCTGGACCCTGACGGGCACGTCGACAACGACCGCACCTTGGAGGTCTACGGCGAGATGGCGCTGGCTCACGCCGCCTCGGGCGTGGATCTGGTCGGACCCAGCGGGATGATGGACGGCCAGGTCGGGGAGGTACGCCGTGTCCTCGACGCCGCCCAGCACACCTCGGTCGGGATCCTGGCCTACTCCGCGAAGTACGCCTCTGCCTTCTACGGCCCCTTCCGCGAGGCGGTCGACTCCAGCCTCCAAGGCGACCGTCGGACCTACCAGCAGGACCCGGCCAACCGGGTCGAGGGCGTCCGTGAGGCGTTGCTGGACGAGTCCGAGGGTGCCGACATGGTGATGGTCAAGCCTGCGCTGGGCTACCTCGACGTGGTGCAGGCGGTCCGAGCGGCGGTGCGAGTGCCGGTGGCGGCCTACAACGTCTCCGGTGAGTACGCCATGGTCGAGGCGGCGGCCGCCAACGGCTGGATCGATCGGGACGCGGCGATGCTCGAGACTCTCACCTCGATCCGTCGGGCCGGCGCCGACGTTATCCTCACCTACTGGGCCCTCGACGCGGCCCGCCTGCTCAGCCGGGGCTGAGAGCGACCCCTACCTCCCGGTCCCGGGTCGAGTGC
Source organism: Marmoricola sp. (assembly GCA_039921445.1). Taxonomy (GTDB): domain Bacteria; phylum Actinomycetota; class Actinomycetes; order Propionibacteriales; family Nocardioidaceae; genus Marmoricola. The sequence continues at coordinate 29,382 of JBDSBU010000179.1, forward strand.
CTCTGTGGTCGCCCAGGCGACCAGCGCAGCACTCAACCGCGTTACAAGCCGAAGGACCCCCGTCCGAGGTGGCCGGGGGTCCTCGCCGCGCTGCTTGGATCAGTGGGTATAGGCGTAGACGCAGTTGTCGAATTTGTCGTTGTTGTCGAGAGGGTTGTTGATGTAGCCCTCAGCCGTGCACTTAATCGTGGCCTCTGCCACCGTGAGGATGGTCTTCACCGGATCCGGAACCGGCGTGCTTCCGCCACCGCCGCCACCTGAGCCGCCGCCGGTCACGCCGCCGACCGCGTCCTTGACGGGCTTGAGCGGGTCGCTGCTGCCACCACCAGGGGTGGTGCTCGGGAGCGGGCCGGTGCCGGTCCCTGTGCCCGTGCCGGTCCCAGTGCCGGTCCCGGTGCCCGAACCAGTGCCGGTGGTCGTGCCCTTGCCGCCGGAGCCACCCTTGGCGGCCTTGGCCTCACGCTGCTTGCGCTCCTTGGCCATCTGGTAGCTGCGGTCGATCGCGCTGGAGTAGCTCGGAGAGAAGGTGGTGCCGCCGTAGGTGCCGGAGGGCACGGCGGTGTAGTCGCCCTGGCTGTAGGCCTCCATGATCCGCAGCACGAGGTTCACGTAGTCCTGGCTGTGGTTGTAGCGGAAGACAGCCGCCTCCTGGCCGCTCCGGGTGGACAGGTTGTCCTTGCCCGAGCACAGGTAGACACCGGTCGCCAGGGCCACGTCGTCGATGTCTTGGGGGTTGCGCTGGCCGTCGCCGTCGGCGTCGACCTTGACGACCTGCCAGGTGGAGGGGATGAACTGCATCGGCCCGACCGCGCGGTCGAAGACCGGGTCGTTGTCGAGCTGGCCACCGTCGGTGTCCTGGATCGCCTGGGTGCCGTTCTTGCCGTTCAGGGCGATGCCGTAGATGCCCGGCGTGCTCACGCCCTTGGCGGTCAGCGTGTTGCCGTTGTAGCGCCCGTGGTCGGACTCGACCCGACCGATGGCCGCGATCAGCTCCCACGGGACGCTGCAGGACTTGTCGGCGGTGTTGATGATCTGCGCGCCGCGCTGGTAGGCGGACAGGGCAGGAGAGGGGATGCCGTCGCTGGAGGCCCCGGCGACGACCGAGTCGGCCGCGCCCTCGGGGACGGCGGGAGCGATCACGCCCGGGATCGGCACGCTCGCGGGTGCCTCGATCGCATCGGTCGGGACGACCGTGCCGTCCGGAAGCGTCTCGACCTGGTTGTCGGCCGGGCTCGCGGTGGCGCTGGCGCTGAGCAGGCTGGCGCTCCAGATACCGGACAGCAGCGCCAGCGGAACCAGCGTGATGGCCTTGCTACGACGTGACATGGGCGATGTCGTCATCTAAGTGATCTCTCCCTGTAAAAGAAAAAAGTCATCGGCGGTCCCCGAAGCCTCTGACACCACTCCAACGACGATCCCCAGATCGAGTCACGCTCAAACAGCGCGTGTGATCGACGTCACGGTGAGCTGCGAGGGTGCCCGAGCCCCCACAACCCCTCGAGATTAAGGGCGGAACAGCGTCGTTGAACAGACTTTAGCAACATTTCAGGATGCTTCGCTCAGCGACGACCCCGCCTGGGTCGTCGTGCTGTGGACCCGTCGGCGACAATGAGGGAGTGCCGACCCCCGATGACCGCTCCCTGCCTACCGAGGCCTCCGTCGCGTGGTTCGAACGCGCCCGAGCCGTCACCCCGGGTGGCGTGAACTCCCCGGTCCGCGCCTTCAATGCCGTCGGAGGCACCCCGCGCTTCATGGTGCGGGGCCAGGGCGCCTGGCTGAGCGACGTCGACGGCAACGACTACGTCGACCTGATCTGCTCCTGGGGTCCGCTGCTGCTCGGCCACGCCCACCCCGAGGTTCAGGCAGCCGTCGCCGAGGCTGTCCGCGCCGGTACGTCGTTCGGCACTCCGACCCGCAGCGAGGTCGAGCTCGCCGAGGAGATCGTCGCGCGCACCTCGGTCGAACGCGTCCGGCTGGTCTCCTCGGGCACCGAGGCAACGATGTCGGCGATCCGGTTGGCGCGCGGCTTCACCGGTCGTGAGCTGATCGTGAAGTTCGCGGGCTGCTACCACGGGCACGTGGACTCGCTGCTGGCCGAGGCGGGTTCGGGGCTCGCCACTCACCGCAACGAGGGCGCGGTCCCCGGCACCCCGGGCGTGCCAGCCGCCTCGACAGCGGCCACGGTGGTGCTGCCCTACAACGACCGGGCCGCGGTCGAGTCGCTCTTCGCCGCTCGCGGAGCCGAGATCGCCTGCCTGATCACCGAGGCCGGTCCCGGCAACATGGGCGTGGTCCCGCCGGAGCCCGGCTTCAACGAGTTCCTGGCCCGAACCTGCCAGCGCCACGGGGCGCTGTTCGTCTCCGACGAGGTGATGACCGGATTCCGGGTCTCCCGCAGTGGCCAGTGGGGCCTCGGCGGCGCCGTCGAGGGCTGGGCCCCGGACCTCGTCACCTTCGGCAAGGTGATGGGTGGCGGGCTGCCCGCGGCCGCGTTCGGTGGGCGCGCCGACGTGATGGCGATGCTCTCCCCCGACGGGCCCGTCTACCAGGCAGGGACGCTGTCGGGGAACCCGGTCGCAACGACCGCAGGCCTGACCACGCTGCGGCTGGCCACCGACGAGGTCTACGCACACATCGACGCCGCTGCGAGCACCCTGGCTGCCGCTGCCGGCGAGGCCCTGACCCGGGCCGGCGTACCCCACACGGTGCAGGCCAACGGCAACATGTTCAGCGTGTTCTTCACCCCCGACGGGCAGCCGGTGCGCGACTTCGCGGCAGCGTCGCGACAGGACACGGTCGTCTACCGTGCGTTCTTCCACGCCATGCTGGACGCAGGGGTCTACCTGCCGCCGAGCGCCTACGAGGCGTGGTTCCTCTCCAGCGCCCACGACGAGCGCGCCCTCCAGCACGTCATCGACGCCCTGCCAGCGGCCGCCGAGGCAGCAGCCAGGGCAGGCGGAGCAGTCTCGGCCCCACCGACCGCCACCGGCGGACAGAGAACCGGGAGCAACCAGTGAAGACGATCGTCCATCTCCTGCGCCACGGCGAGGTGCACAACCCCCAGGGGATCCTCTACGGCCGCTCCTCGGGCTACCACCTCTCCGAGCGCGGCCGGGCGATGGCCGATCGGGTGGCCGACCGGATCGGCGACCGCGACATCACCCACGTCGTCTCCTCGCCTCTGGAGCGCGCACAGGAGACCGCGGCTCCCCTCGCCGGTGCCCTGGGACTGACGGTCGAGCTCGACGAGCGGGTGATCGAGTCAGGGAACATCTTCGAAGGCCGCCCCTTCGACATCCGGGACTCCCTGCTGCGTCGGCCCGAGGTCTGGAAGAAGCTCTGGAACCCGTTCCGGCCCTCGTGGGGCGAGCCCTACAAGGACGTGGTCGCCCGGATGTGGCCGGCCGTGCTCGACGCCCGGGCCACTGCGGAGGGCCATGAGGCCGTGGTGGTCTCACATCAGCTGCCGATCTGGATCACCCGCCTCAGCGCGGAGGGCCGGTCGTTCCTGCACGACCCGCGCAAGCGGCAGTGCACGCTGTGCAGCCTGACTTCCTTCACCTTCGACTCCGAGCGCCTGATGAGCATCGGCTACTCCGAGCCCGCTGGCGACCTGATCCCGCTCGCCGACCGGAACGCGCCGTTCTCGGCTGGCGGCGCCGACGCCGAACACAAGCCACCGTCTTGACCTGGAGCGCCTCCCTGCGCCGTCCTCCGGCCCGCCTGCTCGTCGTACTCCTCCTGGGTGCGGCACTGTCGGCGTGCAGCAACACCGCGGGCACCGGCGACAAGGGCTACGTCGACGGCCAGGGCATCATCACCCGCCTCGCACCAGCCGAGCGCAGCCGCCCCGGCCCGGTCTCCGGCACCACGCTGGAGGGCAAGCCCCTCTCGCTGGAGGAGTACGCCGGCAAGGTGGTCGTGCTCAACGTGTGGGGGTCCTGGTGCCCACCCTGCCGCAAGGAGGCGCCGTTGCTCGGGGATGCTGCGCGCGAGCTCGCGGGTGACGGGGTCGTCTTCGTCGGGGTGAACACCAAGGACTCGCGTCCCGAGCAGGGCCTGGCCTTCCAGCGGCGCTACGAGGTTCCCTACCCCTCCTTCTTCGACCCGTCCGGCCGGACGCTGCTGTCGTTCCGAGGAACGCTGAACCCGAGCGCGATCCCGAGCACCGTGGTGATCGACGCGCAGGGCAAGGTGGCTGCAAGCATCCTCGGTGAGGTGCCGAGCGGGCAGACCCTGGTCGACCTCGTGCGAGACGTTGCTCGAGGAGGGGACGGATGATCGGCTCCTCGGCGCTGCTGCTGGTGCCCCTGGACCTCGGCGACTGGTTCGCCCGCACCGCCTACGAAGGCTCCCTGCTGCTGGCGATCCCCGTGGCGCTGGTCGCAGGGCTGGTCTCGTTCTTCTCGCCCTGCGTGGTCCCGCTGCTTCCCGGCTATCTCTCCTATGCGACCGGGCTCTCCGGCGCCGACCTGGCTGACGCCCGCCGCGGCCGGATGCTCGCCGGCTCGTTGCTGTTCGTGCTCGGGTTCTCCTTCGTCTTCGTCTCCTACGGCGCGCTGATCGGTGCGGTCGGGGAGTGGCTGTTCACCTACGAGCGGACGATCACGATCGTGCTGGGCAGCTTCACGATCCTGCTGGGACTCGTCTTCGCCGGTGTGGTCCCGCTGTTCCAGCGCGACTACCGCATCCACCAGGTGCCGGCAGTCGGTCTCGCGGCCGCTCCACTGCTGGGGGTCCTGTTCGGGCTCGGCTGGGCGCCCTGCATCGGCCCGACGCTGACCGCGGTCACGACCCTTGCGCTCAATGAGGCCAGCGCGGGTCGAGGGGCGCTGCTGGCCTTCGTCTACTGCCTCGGCCTGGGGCTGCCGTTCATCGCAGCGGCACTGGCCTACCGACGGATGCTCGGCGCGGTCGGCTGGATCCGTCGGCATCAGCAGTGGGTCACCCGGTTCGGCGGCCTGATGCTGGTCGCTGTCGGCCTCCTGCTCGTCACCGGCTGGTGGAACGTGATGGTCGACGTGATGCGCGGCTGGTTCTTCCCCAACTTCACGGCGGGCGTGTGAGCACCCGGGGGACCGCGCCGGCGATGACGCCGCGCGAGCTGGCCCGGTGGAGCTGGCGTCAGCTGACCTCGATGCGGATCGCGCTGATCTTGCTGTTCATGCTGGCGCTGGGCTCCGTGCCCGGGTCGGTGATCCCGCAGGATGCAGTCGACTCCTTCAGCGCCTCGAAGTGGCGTGAGCAGCACCCGCAGCTGACCCCGATCTATGAGTGGCTCGGGCTGTTCGGGGTCTACCAGTCGCTGTGGTTCACCGCGATCTACATCCTGCTGATGATCTCGCTGGTCGGCTGCATCGTGCCGAGGCTGAAGGTGTACTGGGACGGCGTACGTGCTCAGCCGCCGGCGGCACCGCGCAACCTGAGCCGGATGCCCGAGCACCGAAGCTTCGAGACCGACGAGCCTGCCGAGGTCGTGCTCGCGCGTGCCGAGTCGCTGCTCCGCCGCCGCCGGTTCAGGCTGCGCGCTGCTGGCGCAGGTGACACCGTGCAGGACGCCGTGAGCGGCCAGCGCGGTTACCTGCGTGAGGCGGGCAACCTGGTCTTCCACATGTCGGTGCTCGTGGTCCTCGTCGGGTTCGGCATCGGCTCGCTGTGGGGCTTCAAGGGCGGTGTGATCGTGGTGACCGGCGACGGCTTCGCCAACACGCTCAGCCAGTACGACGACTTCCGCCCGGGCAGCTTCTTCGACCCCGCGAACCTGGAGCCCTTCGACTTCACGGTCAACGACTTCGACGTCACCTTCATCCGCGAGGGTCGTGAGGCGGGGATGGCGCACAAGTTCGCCGCGGACCTGACCTACCGGACCGCGCCCGGGGCGGCGGAGCAGCAACGCAGCATCGCGGTCAACCATCCGCTCACCGTCAACGACACCGACGTGTTCCTGATCAGCCACGGCTACGCGCCCCAGATCACGGTGCGCAACGCCGACGGCTCGATCGCCTACTCCGGTCCGGTGGTCTACCTGCCAGAGGACGCGACGTTCCGCTCCTTCGGAGTGATCAAGGTGCCCGACGCCGAGCAGGGCAAGGCCGGCGCCAAGTCGACCCAGCTCGGCCTGGAGGGGGAGTTCTACCCCACCTACGCCTTCACCGACGCGACCGGACCGTTCTCGGCGTTCCCCGACGACAAGAACCCCGCGATCTCGATGCTGGTCTACCGCGGCGACCTCGGTCTCGACAACGGCAAGCCGCAGTCGGTCTACTCCCTGGACAAGACGGGGCTCGACCCCGTGCTCAAGCCCGACGGCAAGCCGCTGCGGCTCGACCTCGCGATGGGCAGGGTGGCCACCTTGCCCGACGGTCTCGGGACGGTCACCTTCGACGGGGTCAGTCGCTACGTCAAGCTCCAGGTCAGCCACACTCCCGGCCTCCGGATCGCCCTGACCGGCGTCGTGCTCGCCCTGATCGGGTTGCTGGCATCGCTGTTCATCAGGCCCCGCCGGCTCTGGGTGCGCGTACGTCGCCAGGGCGGACGTAACCTCGTGGAGGTTGCCGGTCTCGACCGTCGCGGTGACGGTGACGCCTCCGACGCGCTCAGCGCCGAGCTGGACGCCTTGACCACAGCCTTGAGTTCCACAGCCTTGAGTTCCACAGCCGCACCTTCGACAACCGGGCAGGAGCCGACGTGAGTCACGAGCAGCTAGAGGTGCTCAGCAACCAGGCGGTCGCCGCGTGCGCGGTGGTCTACTTCATGGCCGTGCTCGCGCACCTCGCCCAATGGGCCGCCGGCCGCCAGGTGCCGGTCTCAGAACACGTGGAGGAGCACGCCTCCGTCCCGGTGACCGTGGGTGGTGGAGCGCCGGTGACACGGACCTCTCGGTCCGATGGCGCAGCCGTCCACGAGGAGTCCGAGCGGATGCAGCTCTTCGGGCGGATCGGGGTCGCGCTCACGGTGGTGGCCGCGGCGGTGCAGCTGCTGGCGGTGCTCAGTCGTGCGTTCGCGGCCGACCCGGCCCGCGTGCCGTGGGGCAACATGTATGAGTTCACCCTCACCGGCACCCTGGTCGTCACCATCGGCTACCTGCTGCTCTACCGCCGCTACTCGCTCTCGTGGCTCTCCCCGGTCGTGACGGGCTTCGTGCTGGTCACCTTGATGGTCGACGTCCTCGTGCTCTACACGCCGGTCGTGCCGCTGCGTGACGCGCTGCAGTCGCCCTGGCTGGTGATCCACGTCGTGGCCGCGATCATCGCCACCGGTGCATTCACCCTCGGTGGGATGTGCTCGGCGCTCTACCTGGTCAAGGAGCGCTGGGAGCGCCGTCAGCCGCCCAGCTCGACGGACGACAGCAGCACGGCCACCGGCGGTTACCTTGCCCGCCTGCCAGCACTGGCGGTGCTGGACCGGGTGGCCTACCGCACGCACGCCTTCGCCTTCCCGATCTGGACCTTCGCGGCTCTGATCGCCGGACCGATCTGGGCCCACTACGCCTGGGGCCGCTACTGGGGCTGGGACCCCAAGGAGGTGTGGGCGTTCATCACCTGGGTGGTCTATGCCGCCTACCTGCACGCGCGGGCGACCTCGGGCTGGAAGGGCCGCTCGGCCGCCGTGGTGGCGCTGATCGGGCTGCTGACCCTGTGGTTCAACTTCGTGGGGATCAACTTCTTCTTCGGCAGCGGCAGCCAGCACTCGTACGCCGCACCGGAGATCAACCCGACGATCCATGCACCCCTGGTCCCCGGGGGCGCGACCGCCTAGGTCGTCTGGGGACCCTCGTCCTTGGGCTGGGGTCCCTTGCTGTGCCGGCGCTTGCGGTCGAGCCCGCGCAGGAAGTCCTCGTCGTCGTCGGGACCGATCGGCCCGCGCGGGACGGTCTTGCCGCCCGATCCTCCGGTCGGCTTGGAGCGACGGTCGATCAGCCAGAAGACGGCATAGACGACCGCGGCGAAGCAGGCGAGGAAGACCAACAGTCGGAGCACGTGTCCAAGGATAGTTGGTGCCCGGCTAGCCTGTTCACCGATGAAGCCGTTCGTGATCTATACCCTGCTGCGCCTCGGCCTGTTCGTGGCGACCTATGCGGTCCTCGGCGCCCTGTGGGTGCTCTTCCGCGGCACCGAGGGCGTGCTGCTGGCGCCGTTCCTGCTGGCGGTGGTGGTCTCCTCGGTGCTCTCGGTCAAGCTGCTCCGTGGTCACCGCGACCGGTTCGCGGCCGTCGTGCAGGCGCGCGCGGAGCGGGCCACAGCACGGTTCGAGCAGGTCAAGTCCCGCGAGGACGAGAAGTGAGGCCTCGGCTCACCGAGACTTCGGTCCCTTGCGGAGCTGACGGCTGACCCTGGTCTCGGACTGACCGAGGATCTTGGCGAGCAGCGTGACGCGGTTGACGTAGGCGAAGGCGCACGCGGCCACGATGGCGAGCAGGATGAAGAACCACATGCCGCCAGTCTCTCACCGGTGTGGGTGGCTCACCCGGTGGCGCTGAGCACGCCGATCCCCAGCCCGAGGAAGATCCCCGCGGCATAGAGCAGCCCGGTCATGCCGGTGTGCTGGAGCACCGGCACCAGGGCCTGGCCGGTGGCTCGGTCGCCGAGCACGAGCTGCACCGCGGCGAACGCAGGCTTGGCGGCGACCAGACCCAGCAGCGCCCACCAGGTGGTGGTCAGCGCGACCGCGATCAGGGCCACCAGCGCGGCGTCGAGGAGCAACCCGTAGAGGTGGCGGGTGCGGTCCTCGCCGAGCACCACTGCGAGCGTGCGCTTGCCTGCGACCGTGTCGGTGGGGATGTCGCGCAGGTTGTTGGCGACCAGGATGGCGCAGGCGATGGCGCCGACGCCTATTGCGGCGTACACCGCGGAGATCGGGATGCTCTCGGTCTGGACGTACGTCGTCCCGGTGACCGCCACCAGGCCGAAGAACACGAAGACCATCACCTCGCCGAGACCGAGGTAGCCGTAGGGCCGGGAGCCTCCCGTGTAGAACCAAGCCGCGACTACACACACCAGCCCGACAGCCACGAGCCACCAGGCCGTGGTCGCCGCGAGCGCGAGCCCGGCGGCCCCGGCCACTGCGAACGCCAGGAACGCTGCCCTCTTCACGGCTTCCGGCGACGCCGCTCCGGAGCCCACCAGCCGCATCGGTCCGACCCGCTCGTCGTCGGTGCCGCGGATGCCGTCGGAGTAGTCGTTGGCGTAGTTCACGGCGACCTGTAGGGCCAGGCTCACGACGAGGGCCAACAGGGCCTTCCACCACACCCAGGCGTCGACGTACGCCGCGACGCCGGTGCCGGCGAGCACGGGCGCGACCGCAGCGGGAAGGGTGCGCGGCCGGGCGCCGGCCAGCCACTGAGCGGGTGTTGCCACGAACAGGGATTCAAGCAGGTCGGCCGGGG
>JBDSBU010000180.1:0-8209 GCA_039921445.1 Marmoricola sp.
GTCGAGGACGTCGGTGACGATCCTGGCCCCGACCGGTATCGCCACGACCAGTGCCAGCACCGAGAGCCCGTAGGTGCGGATTGCCGCACGACTGGGCGGCGCCTGGTCGATCCCGGGTCCGCGCAGGACCACGAACCAGATGATCGCCGCGAAGGCGACTACTCCGGCGATCCGCCAGACGAGGGCTGCGGGAGCCGCGCCGGCATTGACGAGAACGAAGACCAGTCCACCGACGGCCCCCACGATCGATCCCACAGGCTTGGTGCGCATCCCTGGGGTATATCAGGAGGGGCTGATCTCGTTCACCGTGACCATCGGCACCGTCTCCACACCAGGTCTGGTGCTGTGGGGTCACACTCAGGCGAGCGCCCCGGCGGCCAGGGCAGCGGCTAGCGTGGGCGCCAGGGGCAGTCTCGGGATCAGCGTCGCCTGGAACGCGTGGTAGGTGTCGGGCTTCCCTGCCCAGGTGACACTGCTCGGCTCGTTGTCGGGCGAGAGCTCGTGTCGCCAAGACCCGTGCTGACGGTCGAGGAACACGGTCGAGATGTGCTGCCACCAGATCGAGTACCAGTCTGCGTACGCCGCTTCCCCGGTTGCGGCGTACAGGGTCGCGGCCGTGGCCGTGGCCTCGGCGGCGACCCAGTGCATCCGCTCGCGCACGACCGGCAGCCCGGACCAGTCGACGGTGTAGACGAAGCCGTCGGCACCGTCGACGGACCAACCGTCACGGACGGAGCCGTCGAAGAGCGACTTGGCGTCGGAGAGCAGCCAGTCGGGCGCCTCCGCGCCCAGGCCCGCCCGCAGGTGCAGCATCAACCGGGCCCACTCCAGGGCGTGTCCGATCGTGGCGCCGAAGGGGCGGAAGGGATGCGCGGGCTCGTCGATGTTGTAGTCCGGGATCGGCGTCCAGTCCGCGTCGAAGTGCTCCGGGATCCGCCAGTTGTTGCCGGCCGCGAGATCGTGCACGACCCGGGTGACGATCCGCAGCGAGCGTGCCCGCAGCTGCGGCTCGTCGAGCACATCGGCGGCCGCGAGCATGGCCTCGACCCCGTGCATGTTGGCGTTCACTCCGCGGTAGCCGTCCAGCACCGACCAGCTGCGGTCCCAGTGCTCGACGAGCATGCCCGCCTCCTCGTCCCAGAAGTGCTCGTCCAGCACTGCAAGGGCATCGTCGAGGAGCTCCCTGCCGCCAGGACGGCCGGCAGCAGTCGCGCTCGCGCCGGCCAGCACCACGAAGGCGTGCTCGTAGGCCGTCTTGTCCGTCGTGGTGGGCCCGTTCTCGTCGACCCGCGCGAACCAGCCTCCGTGGCCGGGGTCCCGGAAGCGTCCGCGCAACGCTGCGACGCCGTGGTCGGCCAGCTCCGCGCACCCCGGGCGACCCAGCAGGTGGCCCAGCGCGTAGACGTGGGTCATCCGGGCGGTGATCCACAGCTCGACCGGCCGCTCCAGCTCGGGCTCGCCCTGGTCGTCGAGCCAGGCGAACCCGCCTGCCGGGTGGCGAGCAACCGTGCCGAAGTCGAGCAGCCGGTCCCCCTCCTCCTCGAGCCAGCGCAGGTGCGCCGCGTCGGCCAGAGCCATCACAGTCCTCCGTAGGTCTCGCACGCCTGGTCACTGCGGGCCATGCCAACCGTCAGCTCAGACGGGCTCGCACGACTTCGTCGAGGACTCCCAGCGGCAACGACCCGGAGTCGAGCACCGCTGAGTGGAACGCCTTGACCGCGAAGGCTGCCCCCTGGCGCTCCTCGGCCTCCGCCCGCATCCGCTCGATCTCCACCCGGCCCACCATGTAGGAGGTCGCCTGCCCGGGAGTGACGATGTAGCGGTCCACCTCCGGGCGCACCACCCCCTCGGCCAACGGCGAGTTGGCGACCATGAACTGCACGGCCTGCTCACGGCTCCAGCCAAGGGCGTGCAGCCCGGTGTCGACGACCAGCCGGCAGGCCCGCATCGAGTCGGCTGCGAACATTCCCATCCGGTCGACCGGACCGGTGTAGAGCCCCATCTCGTCCGCGAGGCGCTCGGTGTAGAGCCCCCAGCCCTCGGCATAGGCCGAGTTGTGGATGTGCTTCCTGAAGTCCGGCACGCCGGTGAGCTCGCTGGCGATGGCGAGCTGGAGGTGGTGGCCCGGGATGCCCTCGTGGAAGGCCATCGACTCCAGCTCGAAGGTGCCCCACGAGGAGGGGTCGTCGACGTTGATGAAGAACGTGCCGCCGCGACTCCCGTCGGAGGCCGGCGGGAAGTAGAACGCCTTGGCTCCGGTCATCGTGGACTGCACGGCGCAGGGCGCCTGCGGCAACACCTCGAACCATTGGGGCATCACGTCCCAGGCTCGTTGCATCGCCACCTCGGCGGCCTGCACCAGCTCCTCGCCACGCTTGAAGTGCAGCGCCGGATCGGTGCGCATGGCCTCGAAGATCTCGGCCAGGTCGTCGGTGCCGACCACCTCGGGGCCGAGCCCGCGGTACTCCTCGGCGAGCTTGGCGACCTGTGCCAGGCCGAGCTCGTGGATCTCGCGAGCGTCCTTCTCGGTGGTGGTGAACTGTCGCAGCGTCGCGGCGTACGCCTCATCGCCGTCGGGGATCCAGCTCAGGCCGCAGCGCTCGTCGGGGCGCGCGTGCGCCAGCACCTCGTTGCGCAGCACGTCACGGTAGGCCTCCATTCCGGGGCGTACGTCGGACTCGATGGCCCGACGTAGCCGGTCCTTCCATGCGTCCACGTCGAGGCCGGGAGGCGGAGGCGTAGTGGCGAGAAGCGGGTCGTCGGCGACCGGGCGGGCCAGCAGCGCGTCCAGCTGGGTCACGGTGTCGGTGACCGCGAAGGCCGCAGGCACCCGACCGCTGGCCAGTCCCTCGCGGTGACGCTCGGCGAGCTCGCCGTAGAAGCGCCCGATGCCGCACAGCTTGTCCACGAGCGCATCCGCGACGTCAGCGTCGGGAAGCGCCATCATCCCCATCACGATCGGCAGGGAGACCTGCGGGCCGAAGATCGGGTCGGCACCGAGCTCGGCGAGGCGGGTCTCCAGGACGTCGGCCTGGGTGGTCGCATCCGAGACGAGCACGGCGCGCGTGATCCGCTGCTGCTCGTCGAGGGACTCGGGATCGAGTGCCTCCGCGCGCTCGACGAACCCGCGCAGCTCCGCGATCTCGCGGTCCTCCGCAACCCGGCTGGCCTCCTCGAAACGGGTGGCCCACCGATAGTCACCGAGCAGGTGCGCGTTGGTCGGTGAGGCCTCGAGATGGTGCGACCAATACTCTGCGGCCAAGGTGTCGATGTCGATCTGATGCTCTGTCATGCGTGTCCCTTCGGGTCCAGTCCGAGCTTCTGGGTGGTCTCCTCGCGCATCTGCACCTTGCGGATCTTGCCCGTCACGGTCATCGGGAACTCCTCGACCACCATCACGTAGCGCGGGATCTTGTAGTGCGCGAGCTTGCCGGCGGCGAACTCGCGCACAGTGGCGGCGTCCATGGCGTCGGCCCCGGCGCGCAGCTTCACCCAGGCCGCCAGCTCCTCGCCGTAGCGAGTGTCGGGGACTCCGATCACCTGGACCTCCTCGACGTCGGGGTGCGTGTAGAGGAACTCCTCGATCTCGCGTGGGTAGATGTTCTCGCCCCCGCGGATCACCATGTCCTTGATGCGTCCGACGATGTTGCAGTAGCCGTCCTCGCGCATCTCGGCCAGGTCGCCGGTGTGCATCCAGCCGTCGGCGTCGATCGCCTCGGCGGTCTTCTCCTGGCTCTCCACGTCGTGCAGCGGCCAGTAGCCGAGCATCACCGAGTAGCCCCGGGTGCAGAACTCCCCTGGCTGACCCCGTTCGACGGTCTCCCCCGTCAGGGGGTCCACGATCTTGATCTCGACGTGAGGATGCACCCGCCCGATCGAGGACGTACGCCGTTCCAGGTCGTCGTCACTGCGGGTCTGGCACGAGACCGGCGAGGTCTCGGTCATCCCGTAGGCGATCGCGACGCCGGCCATGTTCATCTCGTTGACGCAACGCTTCATCACCTCGACGGGGCAGATCGACCCGGCCATCACACCCGTGCGCAGCCGGGAAAGGTCGGTGGCCGCGAACGACGGCGCGTTCTGCATCGCGATGAACATCGTCGGCACGCCGTACAGCGCGGTGCACTGCTCGGCTGCGACGCACTCCAGGGTCGTTGCGGGGTCGAAACCGGGAGCGGGGATCACCATCGTGGCTCCGTGGGTGGTGCAGCCGAGGTTGCCCATCACCATTCCGAAGCAGTGGTAGAACGGCACCGGGATGCACAGCCGATCCTCGTGGGTGAGCTCGATCAGCTCGGTCGTGAAGTAGCCGTTGTTCAAGATGTTGCGGTGGCTCAGAGTGGCACCCTTGGGATAGCCAGTGGTCCCGGAGGTGTACTGGATGTTGATCGCGTCGCCCGGGTCGAGCGTCGTCATCCTCTCTGCGACGGCGTCCTGGGGCTGGTGCTCCCCCTCGGCGACCAGACCGGCCCAGTCGTCGGTGCCGATGTAGACGACGTGCTCCAGGACACCCGAGCCGTGCCCCTCGATCGCACCCGACGAGATCACTTCCTCGACCATCGCGCGGTAGTCGCTGGTCTTGAACCTCTCGGCGCTGATCAGCATCCGCATCCCAGACTGGTTCACCGCGTAGGCGAGCTCATGAGTGCGGTAGGACGGGTTGACGTTGACCAGGATCGCTCCCACCTTGGCGGTGGCGAACTGAGCGATCGTCCACTCGGCGCAGTTCGGCGCCCACACCCCGACCCGGTCGCCGACGGCGATGCCGGCACCGATCAGGCCGCGAGCGAGGTCGTTGACGTCATCGTCGAGCTCGGCATAGGTCCACCGCCGACCCGAGGCATACTCCACCAGCGCCTCGCGCCCGCCGTACGCCGCGACCGTGGCCTCGAAGTTGGCCCCGATCGTCTGCTCGAGCAGAGCAGGGGTGGTCTCGCCTGCTGCGTAGGACTCCATGACCCCGACCCTAGAAGCAAGTGCAACGCCTCGACCACCAGGGCGGTTGCGAGCTCCTCCCTCAGTGGTCGCGTTCCTGGGCGACCACGCCGGGGTCATCGACCCCGAGGATGCGGTAGGTCTCCACCGCCAGGTCGGCAGCGCGCCCGGCGTCCTGGACGGGGATGTAGGTCCTCAGGTCGGGTCCACCCACGGACACATAACCCTCGTCCCCGGGTGCCTGCCAGCCCGCGGTGCGCAACCGAGCACGCTGATCCTCGCTCAGCTCGGGCTCGCCGCGGGAAGCAAGGGCCGGGACCGACTCGACCAGCAGCAGGTCCTCCGTACGCAGCAGCCGCACCACGGGAGCCGAGACCACCACTGGCGGCTTGGATCGACCGAACCACCCGGTCCCACCGTCGCGCATGAGGGCTGGTGCCCACGTGTTGATGAACTCCCCTTCGCCCAACGAGAGCAGGTCGTCGGTCAGCTGGTCGCGCCAGCTGCACCAGGTGTCGTCCATTGCGCCAGCATGTCAGCAGTTCGAGGAGTACGGTTCCGGACCGTGACCTGAACGGCAGCGTCTCGTTAATCGACCAAGTCCGGGCTGTACAACTCAAGGGAACCCCATGCCGATACGCACGTTTGGTCATGCTCTAGCTCCTGTCGCGGTGCTGGTCGCGAGTGCTGTGGTCCTCGCCTCGGCGGTGACCGGCGACGCCAGCACCCCCACGAAGGGCACGGTCTCCGACTCGGCCCGCACCGTCAGCTGGGTGGGCGGCCCCTTCGTTGCCCCCAACGTGTCCGGCAACGCCTTGGACGCACCGGACTGCTCGGCGCCGAAGTCGTGTGACGACTTCGAGCTGTCGGTCACTACGCCGGCGGGCTACGGCAACATGCACGAGCTCGCGATCGACGTGGCGTGGGCCAACACGGCCGCCGACTTCGACGTCTACGTGCTCAACGCCTCCGGAGCCGTCGTCGGCACCTCGGCCTCCAGCGCCGACCCCGAGAAGGTCGTGCTGCCCCCGACCACCGGCGTCTACACCGTGCGGGTGGTCCCGTTCGCGCCCCTCGGCGAGAGCTACACCGCCAAGGCCACGCTGACCGACAAGCCGGCCGACCCGGCTCCCGGCACCGACACCCCACCCGGCTTCTCGACGTACGCCGTCCCGGAGAGCTTCAAGGACGCCAACAACGCCGGTGAGCCGTCGATCGGCTCGAGCTGGAAGTCCGGATCGACGATGTACCAGTCCTACCTGTCCACCTACAAGGTGAGGTTCGACGACTCGGTCTCCCCCGCCCAGGCCACCTGGTCCGATGTCTCCGCCAATGCCACGAACGGCTGCGCGACCGGGAGCAGCAAGAGCCTGGACCCGATCCTCTACACCGACCGCGCCACCGGCCGCACCTTCGAGTCACAGCTCACCGGGGTCAGCTCGGCCACCTGCTACACCGACGACGACGGGGCGACCTGGTCGCCCTCGACCGGCGGTGGCATCCCGAGCGGCGTCGACCACCAGACCCTCGGTGGCGGCACCTACAGCCCGGACGGCACCGGCTCACTCCCCACCTCGACCTACCCGAACGCCGTCTACTACTGCAGCCAGGACATCGCAACGGCCTTCTGCGCCGCCTCGCACGACGGCGGCACCACGTTCGGCAATGGCGTGCCGACCTACAGCCTTCTCGACTGCAGCGGCTTGCACGGCCACGTGAAGGTCGCCCCCGACGGCACCGCCTACCTGCCCAACAAGGCCTGCGGTGACAGCGCTGCCGTGGCCACCTCCACCGACAACGGCGCGACCTGGACCGTCCACAAGGTTCCCGGGACCACCCCCGGCGACAACGACCCGTCAGTGAGCATCGGCGCCAACGGAGCGGTGTACTTCGGCTACGTCGGTGCCGACGGCCGCCCCGCCGTCGCCGTGAGCCTCGACAAGGGCGTCACGTGGTCCCAGCCGAAGCCGGTCGCGACCGAGTTCGGCATCAACAACGCGGTCTTCCCCGCCATGGTCGCCGGCGACGACGACCGTGCCTCGCTCGCGTTCATCGGCACCCCCACCGAAGGCAACTACCAGGACGCAGCGACCTTCAAGGGCGAGTGGCACCTCTACATCGCCACGACCTATGACGGTGGCGCCTCCTGGGTGACCACCGACGCCACGCCCAACGACCCGGTCCAGCGCGGTTCGATCTGCACCGGCGGCACCACGTGTGGAGCCGACCGCAACCTGCTGGACTTCATCGACGCCACCATCGACCGGACCGGGCACGTCGAGGTCGGGTTCGCCGACGGCTGCATCGCCACCTGCGTCACCGACGCGACCCAGACCAGTGGTGCCGGCCCCGCCGACGCCCAGGCCTCCTACGCCACGATCGCGCGAATGAGCTCGGGGCGCACCCTGTTCACCGCCACCGACCCGAGGCCGGCCACTGACCCCAAGCCGACACCCACCGACCCGACTCCCACGACGCACCAGCGAAGGGCCGACCTGCGGATCTCCTCGCACCGGGTCCGTCGCCACAAGCACCAGTGGGTCGCCAGGTTCACCGTCAAGAACAGCGGCAAGGCCACCGCGAGGCGGTCCGTCGCAGTGGTGCGGGACAACGGCAGGGTCGTACGCCGAACCACCGTCGCGCGCATCGCTCCCGGCCACACCCGACGGGTTCGCGTCACGTGGCGCGCACGAAAGGGCACCCACCGGGTGGTCGGCATCGTCGATGCCACTCGACGCGTGGCCGAGTCCAATGAGCACAACAACCGCTTCCGCACCACCGTGAAGCGACGATGAGGCGGCGTACCCACCTGGTCGGAACGCTCCTCCTCCTCACCACCGTTGCTGGGTGCGGTGAGAGCGCAGCCCAGAAGGCCAGCGAGAAGTCGCTGGAGAAGGCAGCCGATCGCAGCGTCTGCTCTGCGAAGGCCTCGGCGATCGACTCGGTGCCGAAGGGCTTCCCCGAGGACTTCCCGTTCCCCGACCAGACAATCGTCTACGACGCCGAGGACCGGGGCGAGCAGGGTGTGATCCTCACCGGGATCAGCAAGCTGCCCTTCAAGGACGTGCTCGCCGCCCTCAACGGCCCTGCTCAGGACGCCGGCTTCAAGATCACCGAGGGCGAGACCGAGGACCACGACGCCGAGGCCAACTGGACCGGCAACGGCTACCGCGGGCGCTGGGCGATCAGGGAGTCCGGCAGCTGCCAGGGCGAGACCGTGGTTCAGGTGCTGGCTGCGAGCCAGTAGCCCAAGCGCGGCTCGGCGCGGTCGTTG
>JBDSBU010000181.1:0-10347 GCA_039921445.1 Marmoricola sp.
GCGGCGCCACCGCAGGTGGTGCCCCCGGTGGTCCCGTCGCGACCAAGGCAGACATCCCCGTGGGCAGCGGCAAGATCTTCGCCGCCGACAAGGTGGTGATCACCCAGCCGAACGAGGGCGACTTCAAGGCGTTCGGGGCCGTCTGCACCCATCAGGGCTGTGTCGTCTCCGAGATCAAGGACGCGGAGATCGACTGCACCTGCCACGGGAGCAAGTTCTCGATCCAGGACGGAAGCGTGCTCGGAGGGCCGGCGACCAAGCCGCTCCCGGAGTTCAAGGTGACCGTCAAGGGCGAGGACCTCAGCGTCAGCTGAGCAGTCGTCGGTACCGGCTCGTAGGGTTGGTGCGTGGCCGACCCTTCGACGTATCGCCCGACCCCGGGGTCGATCCCCACGCAGCCGGGCGTCTACCGCTTCCGCGACAAGGACGGCCGGGTCGTCTATGTCGGCAAGGCCAAGAGCCTGCGACCGCGGCTGTCGTCGTACTTCCAGGACCTCGCCAACCTGCACCCGCGGACGGCCACCATGGTGACCACCGCGGCGTCGGTGGAGTGGACGGTCGTCGGGACCGAGGTGGAGGCGCTCCAGCTGGAGTACTCCTGGATCAAGGAGTTCGACCCCCGGTTCAACGTCAAGTATCGCGACGACAAGTCCTATCCCTGGCTGGCGATCACGATGAACGAGGAGTTCCCCAGGGTGATGGTCGGCCGGGGGGCCAAGAAGAAGGGCGTCAAGTACTTCGGCCCCTACAGCCATGCCTGGGCGATCCGCGAGACCGTCGACCTGCTGCTGCGGGTCTTTCCCATGCGATCTTGCAGCAACGGGGTCTTCAAGCGCTCGACCCAGATCGGGCGTCCCTGCCTGCTGGGCTACATCGAGAAGTGCTCGGCCCCGTGCGTCGAGAGGGTCGATGCCGACGAGCACCGGGCGATTGCGGAGGACTTCGCCGACTTCCTGGGTGGGCGCACCGACGCCTTCGTCAAGCGCGTGCAGAGCGAGATGTACGCCGCTTCGGCCGCTCAGGACTACGAGCGGGCAGCGCGGCTTCGTGACGATCTCGGAGCACTGAACAAGGCTCTGGAGAAGCAGGCCGTGGTCTTCGGCGATGGCACCGATGCTGACGTGATCGCGCTGTCCGAGGACCCGCTGGAGGTCGCGGTGCAGATCTTCCACGTCCGTTCCGGACGGATCCGCGGTCAGCGCGGCTGGGTGGCTGACCGGGTCGAGGACATCGACACCGCTGGACTGGTCGGTGAGTTCCTGCTCCAGCTCTACGCGGGGGAGGAGGGTGAGTCGATTCCCCGCGAGATCCTCGTGCCGGCGATGCCCGAGGATGCCGACGTCTTCGAGGAGCTGCTCAGCGACAGCCGTGGAGGCAAGGTCTCGATCAGGGTGCCGCGTCGCGGCGACAAGCGGACCCTGCAGGAGACGGTGGAGCGCAACGCCGCGCAGTCGCTGGCCCTGCACAAGACCAAGCGAGCCAGCGACCTCACCGTGCGCAACCAGGCCCTCGAGGAGATCCAGGAGGCGCTCGAGCTGCCCTCCGCGCCGTTGCGCATCGAGTGCTACGACGTCTCGAACCTCCAGGGCACCGAGGTGGTGGCCTCGATGGTGGTCTTCGAGGACGGGCTCGCGCGCAAGTCTGAATACCGCCGCTTCGTGATCCGTGGCGTCGACGGGCAGAACGACGTCGCCTCGATGCACGAGGTGATCACCCGACGGTTCCGGCGCATGCTGGACGAGCGGATGGAGGTTCCCGACGTCGCAGGTGGCGGGGTCGATCCTGAGGCAGGCCCGATGCTCGTGGATCCGGACACCGGGCGGGCGCGCAAGTTCGCCTACGTGCCGGGTCTGGTCGTGGTGGACGGCGGCCCCCCGCAGGTGGCGGCGGCTCAGCGCGCGCTGGACGAGCTCGGCATCGACGACGTACCGCTGTGCGGGCTGGCCAAGCGGCTGGAGGAGGTGTGGCTGCCGGGTGAGGCCGACCCGGTGATCCTGCCGCGCAGCAGCGAGGGCCTCTATCTGCTCCAGCGCGTCCGCGACGAGGCACACCGGTTCGCGATCGCCCACCACCGCTCGCGTCGGTCCAAGACGATGGTGGAGAGCCTGCTCGACGACGTGCCGGGGCTCGGTGAGATTCGTCGCAAGACCCTGATCCGGCACTTCGGGTCGCTGCGAAAGCTGCGGGCTGCCACGATTGATGAGATCGCCGAGGTCCCCGGCATCGGGACCAGGACGGCGTCCGCCATAGCGGGGGCGGTCGCCGCAACGCCGAGGGCGACCTCGGTGAACACCGCAACGGGCGAGATTGAGGAGAGCTGATGGCGTCGGAGAGTTCGTCGACCGTTCCAGGACGTGGGCCGGGCGAGCTGGTCGTGGTCACCGGGATGACCGGGGCCGGGCGCAGCACGGCGGCCAAGGAGCTGGAGGACCTGGGCTACTTCGTCGTCGACAACCTGCCGCCCGAGCTGGTGGGCGACGTCGTGACGCTCGTCGACGACCGGCAGGGGACCGACCAGCCGGTGGCCGTCGTGGTCGACGTCCGGGCCGGCATCTTCTTTGAGTCCCTGCGTGCTCAGCTGGCCCAGCAGCTGCCGACGCGTCGCCGGACCCTGCTCTTCCTCGAGGCCGACGACGACATCCTCGTCAGGCGCCAGGACGCCGCCCGACGGCCCCACCCCCTCCAGGCCACCGGGCGCCTGGTCGACGGCATCGCGCGTGAGCGGGTGGTGAT
The DNA here is from genome assembly GCA_039921445.1 of Marmoricola sp. Lineage (GTDB taxonomy): Bacteria > Actinomycetota > Actinomycetes > Propionibacteriales > Nocardioidaceae > Marmoricola. The sequence goes on from JBDSBU010000181.1 coordinate 2,734, forward strand.
GGCTGATCTGCGTGGCAGTGCCGACGTCGTCATCGACACCACGCGGCTCAACGTGCACCAGCTCAAGGAGAAGGTCGCCGACGCCTTCGGCACCCCGGGGGCGATCGGTCTGAGGATCACTGTGGTCAGCTTCGGCTTCAAGTACGGCGTACCCGTCGATGCGGACCTGCTCGCAGACATGCGCTTCCTGCCCAACCCCTACTGGGTCCCCAGCCTGCGTCACCACACCGGCCAGGACGCGGACGTGATGGCCTACGTCAAGGAACGCCCCGACGCCCAGGAGTTCCTCGAGCGCTACGTGCCGGTGATCGAGACCGTCGGCGTGGGCTATCTCCGCGAGGGCAAGCGGTTCATGACGGTCGCCATCGGTTGCACGGGGGGCAAGCACCGCAGCGTCGCGATGTCGGAGGAGATCGCTCTGAGGCTGCGTGCTGCCGGGCTCGACGCCAAGGCGACCCACCGGGACCTCGGGCTCGAATGAGCAGCCGATGACGGTGCCGTGGTCCCGGCAGCCCTCCGTGGTGGCGCTCGGTGGCGGTCACGGACTCGCCGCGTCGCTGACCGCGCTGCGCGGGCTCACCACCGAGCTCACGGCCATCGTCACGGTGGCCGACAACGGCGGCTCCTCGGGTCGGCTGCGTGAGGAGTTCGGCGCGCTGCCGCCCGGCGACCTGCGGATGGCGCTGGCCGCCCTGTGCGGTGACGACCGCTGGGGCCAGACCTGGTCACGGGTGCTGCAGCACCGCTTCGAGTCCGAGGGCCCGATGAACGGCCATTCGATGGGCAATCTGTTGATCCTGAGCCTGTGGGAGCTGTTGCACGACCACGTCGACGGCCTCGACTGGGTGGCCGGTCTGCTCGGCGCCCGGGGCCGGGTGCTTCCGATGGCGCTGACGCCGCTGGACATCACCGCCGAGGTGCGCGGCGCCGGGGACGACCCTGATGCCGTGACCTCGGTGCACGGACAGGTCGGGGTCGCGACGACCAAGGGGGAGGTGCTTTCGGTGCGGCTCGACCCCGACGACGCTGCTGCCTGTCCGGAAGCGGTCGCCGCGGTGATGGAGGGCGACTACGTGGTGCTCGGGCCCGGTTCCTGGTTCACCAGCATCATCCCGCACCTGCTCATCCCCGACCTCCGCGACGCGCTGTGCCGCACCCCCGCACGGGTGGTGGTCTCGCTCAACCTCGAGCCGGCTGCCGATGAGACCCGCGGCTACGACCTGGCAGACCACCTCGAGGTGCTCCATCGGCACGCCCCGGACCTCCAGGTGTACGCCGTACTCGCCGACCGTGGCGCCGTCCGGGACGGTGCGCGGCTCACGGCGACGGCCGAGCGACTCGGCGCCAGGCTCGAGCTGGCCGACATCTCATCGGGTCAGCCCGGAGTCCACGATGCGCACAAACTGACCTCCGCCTACGCGCGGCTGTTGACACGCAACTAAGGTGACGACATGGCGATGACGGCTCAGGTGAAGGCGGAACTGGCCAGCACCCAGGTGACCAAGATGTGTTGCCGCAAGGCCGAGGTCTCCTCGATGTTGCGGTTCGCTGACGCACTGCACCTGGTCAACGGCGGCATCGTCGTCGAGGCCGAGCTGGACACCGGGGCCGCGGCTCGTCGGATGCGCAAGGACATCGCCGAGGTCTACGGCCACCAGCCCGAGGTCGTGCTGCTCAAGGGCAACGGCATCCGTCGCGGTGCGCGCTACATCGTGCGGGTCTCCCGCGACGGTGAGTCCCTGGCCCGTCAGACCGGCCTGATCGACAACCGCAACCGTCCCGTACGTGGTCTGCCGCCCGGCGTCGTCAACGGGTCCAACTGCGATGCCGTCGCTGCCTGGCGCGGCGCCTTCCTGGCCCACGGATCGCTCACCGAGCCCGGACGATCAAGCTCGCTCGAGGTCACCTGCCCGGGGCCGGAAGCCGCTCTTGCCCTGGTGGGGTCAGCCCGTCGCCTGGGCATCGCAGCCAAGGCGCGGGAGGTCCGCGGGGTCGACCGGGTGGTGATCCGCGACGGCGATGCCATCGGCCAGCTGCTCACGAGGCTGGGGGCGCACGAGTCCCTGCTGGCGTGGGAGGAGCGTCGGATGCGTCGGGAGGTGCGTGCCACGGCCAATCGGCTCGCGAACTTCGATGATGCCAACCTGCGCCGTTCCGCGCGCGCCGCGGTTGCGGCCGGTGCTCGGGTCGAGCGCGCTCTGGAGATCCTCGGTGCCGAGATCCCCGACCACCTCCGTCAGGCTGGTCGTCTGCGCCTGGAGCACAAGCAGGCGTCGTTGGAGGAGCTCGGCCAGCTCAGCGAGCCAGTGCTGACCAAGGACGCCATCGCCGGGCGGATCCGTCGCCTGCTGGCGATGGCCGACAAGCTCGCCGAAGACCTCGGGATCCCAGACACCGAGGCGTCGCTGACGCCCGAGATGCTGGCCGAGGAAGCCTGAAACCGCGAACTTCTACACCTCGCCGGACCCGCTCTCGGTTACCGGCAAGTACCGCGGACGCGGCTGCAAGTGCCGTTCCCGCAGCGCGATAGGGTCGCCGTTCAGACTCTTTCCGCTGATCAGGAGAACCCCGCTGTGACTGTCCGCGTAGGCATCAATGGCTTCGGCCGCATCGGCCGCAACTTCTACCGCGCCGTGCACTCCCTGGGCGCCGACATCGAGATCGTGGCTGCCAACGACCTCGGCGACCTCAAGACGATGGCGCACCTGCTCAAGTACGACTCCATCCTCGGCCGCTTCCCCGAGGACGTCTCCGTGGTCGAGGGCGGCCTCCAGGTGGGGGACAAGACCCTGAAGATCTTCGCGGAGAAGGACCCCGCCGACCTGCCCTGGGGCGAGTTGGGCGTCGACGTGGTGGTTGAGTCCACTGGCTTCTTCACCGACGCGACCAAGGCGAAGGCGCACATCGACGGTGGTGCCAAGAAGGTGATCATCTCCGCCCCGGCCTCCAACGAGGACATCACCATCGTGATGGGGGTCAACCACGAGGACTACGACGCCGCCAAGCACACGATCATCTCCAACGCCTCGTGCACGACGAACTGCCTCGCGCCGATGGCCAAGGCGATCCATGACGAGTTCGGCATCGTCAAGGGCCTGATGACGACCATCCACGCCTACACCGGCGACCAGAACCTCCAGGACGGCCCCCACAAGGACCTGCGTCGCGCCCGCGCTGCGGCGATCAACCTGGTGCCCACCTCCACCGGCGCCGCCAAGGCGATCGCCCTGGTGATGCCCGAGCTGAAGGGCAAGCTGGACGGCTTCGCCATCCGGGTCCCGGTGCCGACCGGTTCGGCCACCGACCTGACCATCGAGGTAGGTCGTGAGACGACTGCCGAGGAGGTCAACGAGGCGGTGCGCAAGGCAGCCGAGAGTGGTCCGCTCAAGGGCTACCTGAAGTACACCTCGGACCCGATCGTCTCCTCCGACATCGTCACCGACCCGAGCTCGTGCATCTTCGACTCCGGATTGACCAAGGTCCTGGGCAACCAGGTGAAGGTCGTCGGTTGGTACGACAACGAGTGGGGCTACTCCTGCCGGCTCGCAGACCTGATCACCCACATCGGCTCGACCCTCTGAGGTCGACGACGTGGGCGTGATCGATGAGCTCGCGGCTGCCCTCGGGGGCAGCGTCCGCGGCAAGCGGGTCCTGGTCCGCTCGGACCTGAACGTCCCGCTCGACGGTGACACGATCACCGACGACGGTCGGATCCGGGCCAGCGTCCCGACCATCCGCGAGCTCGCGGACGCGGGTGCTCGGGTCGTGGTGATGGCCCACCTCGGCCGTCCCAAGGGCGCGCCGGACCCGGCGTACTCCCTGGCGCCGGTCTCCAAGCGGCTCGGCGAGCTGTTGGAGCGGGAGGTGGCCTTCGCCACCGACACGATCGGTGAGTCGGCCCACGCGGTGGTCGAGGGCCTGGCCGACGGTGAGGTGGCGCTGCTGGAGAACGTCCGGTTCAACGCCGGCGAGACCAGCAAGGACGACACCGAGCGAGCCGGGTTCGCGGCCCAGCTCGCGGAACTCGGTGACGCCTTCGTCAGTGACGGCTTCGGAGTCGTTCATCGCAAGCAGGCCAGCGTGTACGACGTGGCACAGCTCCTGCCGCACGCCATGGGTGGCCTGGTGCGCGCCGAGATCGAGGTGCTGCGACGGCTCACCGAGACCCCCGAGCGGCCCTTCGTGGTCGTGCTCGGTGGGTCCAAGGTGAGCGACAAGCTGGCCGTGATCGACAACCTGCTGGGCAAGGCCGACACGTTGCTGATCGGCGGCGGGATGGTGTTCACCTTCCTCGCGGCGCAGGGTCATGAGGTCGGCAAGAGCCTGCTCGAGCCGGACCAGGTGGAGACGTGCCGGGAGTATCTCCGGCGGTCCGAGGACAGCGGTGTCGAGATCGTGCTGCCCACCGACATCGTGGTGGCGCCGGCCTTCGACGCCCACGCGACGCCCACGGTCGTGGCAGCCGACGCGATGCCTGCCGATCAGATCGGGCTCGACATCGGGCCGGACTCCGGCGCCCGGTTCGCTGACGCCGTCCGCGGTGCGCGCACCGTGTTCTGGAACGGCCCGATGGGGGTCTTCGAGTTCGATGCGTTCGCCGCCGGCACGCTCGCCGTCGCCGAAGCACTGACCGAGGTGGATGGCCTCTCCGTGGTCGGTGGTGGCGACTCTGCGGCCGCCGTACGCCGTCTCGGGTTCGCCGACGAGGCCTTCGGCCACATCTCCACCGGCGGCGGGGCGAGCCTGGAGTATCTCGAGGGCAAGCACCTCCCCGGCATCGACGTACTCGACTGATCACCCCTACCCGAGGAGCACCCGCATGGCACCCCGCACTCGCACGCCCCTGATGGCCGGCAACTGGAAGATGAACCTGAACCACCAGGAAGCCGTGGTGCTGGTGCAGAAGTTGAGCTGGACGCTCTCGGACAAGAAGCACGACTACGGCAAGGTCGAGGTGGTCGTCTTGCCGCCGTTCACCGACATCCGCAGCGTGCAGACGATGGTCGACGGCGACCGGCTGCAGCTCAAGTACGGCGCCCAGGACGTCTCGGCGCATGACGCCGGTGCCTACACCGGTGAGATCTCCGCAGCGATGCTGGCCAAGCTGGGGTGCTCCTACGTCGTGGTCGGGCACAGTGAGCGCCGCGAGCACCACGCCGAGGACGACGCCCTTGTCAATGCCAAGGCCCACAAGGCGCTCGGTGCTGGGATGACCCCGATCGTCTGCGTCGGTGAGGGACTGGAGGTCCGCAAGGAAGGTCGTCAGGTCGAGCACACCCTCGCTCAGGTCGACGGGTCGCTGGCCGGATTCACCCCGGAGCAGATCGGCGCGATGGTGGTGGCCTACGAGCCCGTCTGGGCCATCGGGACGGGCGAGGTTGCGACACCCGATGACGCGCAGGAGGTGTGCGGAGCGATTCGTGCCCGTATCGCCGAGACGGCAGGAGACGCGGCCGCGGCCGGCGTACGCATCCTCTACGGCGGTTCGGTGAAGGCCGGCAACGTGGGCGGCATCATGCAAAAGCCCGACGTCGATGGTTGTCTGGTCGGCGGCGCAAGCCAACAGGTCGATGAGTTCGGCGGAATCTGCCGCTTCTACGACATGCCCGTCATCTGATCCTCCTTCCCATCAGTTAGGCTCCACCCCGTGGTTATCGTCTTCGAGATCCTGCTCGTCATCACGAGCTTGCTGCTCATCCTGCTGGTGCTCCTTCACAAGGGGCGCGGCGGCGGGATGTCCGACATGTTCGGCGGCGGTGTCTCCAGTGGCCTCGGCGGATCGTCGGTGGCCGAGCGCAACCTCGACCGACTGACTGTTGGGCTGGGCCTGGTGTGGTTCGCCTGTGTAGTCGGTCTCGGCCTTTTGCTCAAAGCTGCCAACTGACGCCCTTGTTCCTCTCGAACTCGAACACGTAGGAGGCCCTCGTGGCTGGTGGAGGTAGTGCCATCAAGGGCAGCCGGGTCGGCGCCGGACCCATGGGCGAGGCAGAGCGTGGCGAGGCTGCTCCGCGGCAGAACGTCACGTACTTCTGCTCGCACGAGCACCGCACGATGATCGCCTTCGCGGTCGAGGCCCTGGCGCCCGAGTCATGGGACTGCCCGACCTGCGGTCTGCCGGCCAGCCTGGACTCCGACAACCCGCCGCCTGCGCCGAAGATCGAGCCCTACAAGACACACCTGGCCTATGTGAAGGAGCGCCGCTCCGAGACCGAGGCCAAGAACATCCTCAATGAGGCGGTCGCCACCCTTCGTGCGCGACGCAAGAGCGGCGACATCATCTTCTAGCCCGCCGACCGGGGACTTGCGTCTGCCTGGAGCTCGCCGACCGGGCACTTGCGTCTGCCTGGAGTACGCTGACCGGGCAGTTGTGTCTGCCTGGAGTACGCCGACCGGGCAGTTGCGCACGTCCTGTGGATATCCGCAGCAGGCTTTCGCAGCTTGGGCCATCGTTCTGTGCCATGCACACGCACTGGCTCGACACTCGCGGCACCCTTCTGGCTCCCGCGTTCCCCCTTCCCCTGCACCTTCCGTTCACCACGCAGCAGGCCTTCGCAGCTGGGGTCTCACGGCATACCTTCGCAATCCTGATTCGGGCCGGGCTGCTCCGCCGCATCCTTCGCGGGGTCTATGTCGCGACCCAGGCTCCCAACGACACGCTGACCAGGGCCCGGGCGCTCGCGTTGGTCCTGCCGCCTTCGGCGGTGGTCGTGGACCGGACGGCCGCGTGGCTGCACGGTGTCGACATCCTGCCGCGCTCCGCGGTCGTGTCGGCGCCGCCGCTCGAGGTCGTGCACATGGACGACACGCGAGTGCGCCGCTCCGAGGTCGCGGGGTATCGCCGTGGGCTGATCGCCTCGGACATCACCGATGTCCACGGGGTTCAGGTCACCACGGCGCTGCGCACCGCACTCGACCTGGGTCGGCTCTTGTGGCGACACGACGCCCTCGCAGCCATCGACGGGTTCTTGAGGATCGGCGTCCCACACGATCTGCTGATCACCGAGATCGGTCGCTTCAGGGGTTTCCGTGGAGTGCGCCAGCTCCGCCACCTGGCCCCCTTGGGTGACGCGAGGTCCGAGTCGCCGGGGGAGTCTGGGCTGCGGTTGTACTGGCACGACGCCGGCCTTCCGCGACCAGTCCTCCAGCTTTGGATCCTTGACGACGCGGGCGTTCCGATCTTTCGGCTCGACATCGCCGACGATGACGTGTGTTACGCGGCGGAGTACGACGGGGAGCAGCACCACACCCGGCCTGGTGATCACGAGCACGATGCGAAGCGGCGCGAATGGATCGCAGAGAACCGGAGCTGGGTGATCGACCCCTTCACCAAGAACGATGTCTACGGCCGTCGGGGTGACGCCGTCTCCCGCCTCCAACAAGGGTATGCGGAGGCCAGGCGCGGGATGAGCCTGTGGACACCGGGCCGGCGTACCGCCTGAGGAACTGCCCGGTCGGCCTTCTGGAGACGGACGCAACTGCCCGGTCGGCCTTCTTGGAGACGGACGCAAGTGCCCGGTCGGCGAGCTACAGACGGACGCAAGTGCCCGCTCGGCGGGCTGCAGGCGGACGCAAGTGCCCGCTCGGCCTTCTGGAGACGGACGCAAGTGCCCGGTC
>JBDSBU010000182.1:0-6906 GCA_039921445.1 Marmoricola sp.
GACGAACTCCTCGGGCCGGACCCACCGAGCGACCGGCAGGTGGCGCGGCGTCGGGCGCAGGTACTGGGTCACCGTGATGATGTCGGTGCCGGCATCGTGCAGGTCCTGCAGCGCCTGGCTGATCTCGGCGCGCTCCTCGCCCATCCCGAGGATGAGGTTCGACTTCGTGATGAGGCCGGCGGCACGGCCCTGCGTCAACACGTCCAGGGACCGCTCGTAGCGGAAGGCGGGGCGAATCCGCTTGAAGATGCGGGGGACGGTCTCGACGTTGTGCGCGAACACCTCGGGACGCGACGAGAACACCTCCGCGAGCAGGTCCGGCACGCCGTTGAAGTCCGGGATCAGGTTCTCGACCCCGGTCTCAGGGTTCAGCTCGTGGATCGCGCGCACCGTCTCGGCGTACAGCCAGGCTCCGCCGTCGGGCAGGTCGTCGCGCGCGACGCCGGTGATGGTGGCGTAGCGCAGGTCCATCTTCTGCACCGACTCCGCCACGCGCCGGGGCTCGTCACGGTCGAGTGGCTGGGGCTTGCCGGTGTCGATCTGGCAGAAGTCACAGCGTCGCGTGCACTGGTCGCCGCCGATCAGGAACGTGGCCTCGCGGTCTTCCCAGCACTCATAGATGTTCGGGCACCCGGCCTCCTGGCACACCGTGTGCAGTCCCTCGGACTTCACCAGGTTCTGCAGGTGCTTGTAGGACGGCCCCATCTTGGCGCGGGTCTTGATCCACTCAGGCTTGCGCTCGATCGGCGTCTGGGCGTTGCGAACCTCCAGACGAAGCAGCTTGCGGCCCTCCGGCACGACCTCGGTCGAGGAGGTCTGGGAAGCGGTCTGAGGAGCTTGAGTCACGCCCGCCACTGTACGTCGCGCGGGGTCGCTGGGCCGAACCGGCGCCGGGCTCACACGTCGCTGCGGCGGAACCACGCAACCGAGGCCAGGAGGGCGAGCAGCAGCAGTGCTCCGAGGAACAACCCGGCCTCGAGGTGGGTCATCAGCTGCATCGAGTCGCACCGTTGTCGCGGGGAGCACTCGATGGTCGAGTCGAAGTAGCGGTGCCGAGTGGCAAGCCAGCCGTAGGCGTTGTTGCCGACCGACCAGCGTCCGGCACCTTGCAGTGGCAGCAGGTTGACGGCGATCTCGCCGCCGACGCTGTAGACGAACAGCAGGGCCAGCGTCGCAACCGTGTGCCGGAAGACCATGGTCAGGGCGAAGGCACCGAGCGCGGCGCCGGTCGCCAACGCGACGGCGCGTACGACGTGCCAGAGCACGTGGTCGAGGGTGGCAGAGGAGACCGCGATCCCGCGTGCCTCGGCCAACGCGAACAGCGCGAGCCAGAACCCGCCCAGCACCACGGTCGCGACCACCGCGCCGGAGAGCGTGACAGCTGCTGCCTTGGCCAGCCATACCCGCAGCCGTCGTGGGTCGAAGAGCAACTGGGTCGCGATCGAGCCAGAGGCCCAGTCGCCACCGGCGAAGGTGCCGCCGATGATCACCATGAGGCCGGCGACCGCGAGTGCCAGCGGCAATCCGTGACTGTCCAGGGTCGAGCCGAGGTCGAGCTGCTCGCGCGGGTAGTAGCTCTCGGCGCTGGGCACCAGCATCTTGCTGCACTCCGCGGCGAGGGCATCGGGTCCGAGGTAGCTGGTCGGGTCGCTCTCGCACGCGCGTACCTCCGTGCGCAGCTCGGGGCGCTCGCTCTCCAGATCCGCTTGGGCCGCTGCCTCGGAGCGGTCCGCCTGCGTCAGCGGCCGGGTGTCATAGGCGGCGACGCCCGCGACCACAGCGGCGAACACGGCCGCGACCAGCACCAGCACGGTGATCACCCGACGGGAGCGGAACCGAGCAAGCTCGACGAGGAGCAACCGCATCAGGACGTCTCCTCATCGGTTTCGGTGTCGCCAGGGTGCTCACGGCCCGTGAGCTGCAGGAAGAACGACTCCAGGGTGGGGCGGACGGCGGAGAGCTCGTTGACGAAGATGCCCTTCTCCGCGAGCAGCCGGGTGACTTGCTCCGGATGGTCGTGGCCCTCGACCTCGAGGTGGTCAGAATTCCGGGTGACGGCGTACCCCGCGGCCTCGAGTGCTCGGCTGGCCGCGTGCAGGTCGCGCACACCCACACGGGTCCGGGAGACCTTCTCCCCGAGGAGGTCCTCGACCGGGCCACTGGTGAGCAGCCTGCCCTCGTCGATGATGGAGACCGAGTGGCAGACCTGCTGCACCTCAGCCAGGTTGTGCGAGCTGAGCAGGACCGTCACGCCGGACTCGCCGAGTCCGCGGATCATGTCTCGGATGTCGCGGATCCCTGCAGGGTCGAGCCCGTTCGTCGGCTCGTCGAGGATCAGCAGGTCAGGGCTCTTGAGCAGGGTGGCCGCGATCGCGAGTCGTTGCCGCATGCCGAGCGAATAGCCGCTGAAGTGCTGACGGGCGCGGTCCTCGAGCCCGACCTGCCTCAGCGTGGAGTCGACGGCGCTGCGGGGGACTCCGATCGATCGCGCGAGCAGGAGCAGGTTCTTGCGGCCAGACATCGACGGCGAGAACTGCGGTGCCTCGACCATCGCGCCGACGCGATCGATCACCTGTGGAAGCTGGTCCGGGACCTTGAGACCGAAGAGTCGCATCTCCCCGGCACTCGGCCGGGCCAGTCCCAGCAACAGACGGATGGTGGTGGTCTTGCCCGAACCGTTGGGGCCCAGGAAACCGTGGACACCGCCGACGGGTACGGCGAGGTCGAGACCGTTCAGGGCAACGGTGCGACGACCTAGAGAGCGATAGACCTTGCGGAGCCCGGAGGTCTCGATGACCAGCTCAGGCACGTCGACTCGTCCTCATGACAGCCAACATCGCAAAGCCTTTCCCTGCGCGCCCACCGACACGCCGCCGTGCCAGGGATCGTGACCTTCGCCGCAGCGAGGAGTCAACTCCTTCAGCCGGTCAGTTGCTCGGCAGCTTGCCGACGCACCCGGTCACGCGGCCGCCGGCGACGCGGCACTGCAACGGGACGGCGCTGGTGGAGATGAAGAAGGTCCCCGCATCGGCCATGGTGAACGTGTAGTCGGGAGCGGGCGACCACGGGTCGAAGAACGCGACGGCCTCGGGTGTGGCCACCTCCGAGGCGGCCTTCTTGTCCCCGGCGACGAGGTCCGGGGGCGGTTCCACCCGTGGACGACGAGTCGGCACCGCACACCACGCTGAGAAGGCCACCCCGAGGGTGACGACAACGGTGGTGATGGACCCTTGCGATCAAGTGCTCGTTGCCCGTCGCTCTCGGCTCGCCGAGTCAGGGGTGCACCCCGCGGGCTATCGGAGTGCGGCCGCGGGGTCGATCAGCCGTGGTGCTCGACCCGGCTCGGGACGTGGCTCGTAGTCCGGTGTCGCGGCGTACGGCGCCCAGGCCAGCATCTCGACGAGGTGACGCTCGACGAGCGGAAGCACCTCGGTGACGGTCACGTCCCGACCCAGCTCGCTGCTCAGTGTGGTCACCCCGGCGTCGGCGATCCCACACGGCACGAACCGGTCGTACCAGGAAAGGTCCACGTCACAGTTGAGCGCGAAGCCGTGCATCGCGACCCCACGACTGACCCGGATGCCGATCGCGGCGATCTTGCGCTCGGGCCGGTCACCGCGGGCCGGGAGCCAGACCCCGCTGCGTCCCGGCACCCGAGCGGTCTCGACACCGAGATCGGTGCACACCGCGATCAGTGCCTCCTCGAGCCTGCGGACGTAGTCGACGACCAGGACGTGATCGGGGAGCCGCACGATCGGGTAGCCGACCAGCTGGCCCGGTCCGTGAAAGGTGATCTTGCCCCCACGGTCGACCTCGATCACCGGCGTTCCGTCGGCCGGCCGCTCATGGGGTTCGGTGCGCTTGCCGGCCGTGTAGACGGGGGCGTGCTCCAGCAGGATCACGGTGCCGGGACCGCCGGCGACCACACACGCGTGCACCTCGCGCTGGTGCTCCCAGGCATCGAGGTAGTCCACCGGATCCGGAGTCAGCCTCTCGAAGACAAGTTCGCTCACTCCCCGAGGCTAACCCCGTGCCAAGGCCTGTGGACAACCTCAGCAGGCCACAGCGCTGTGCTGCATCGTGGGGCGATGGGATCTCCGGCTCCGCGCTTCGTCGTCGCAACTCTCACGACAGCCCTGCTCGTCGCAGGACTCGTCCTTGCCGCCTCGGCCGGGAGTTGGGCCCCAGCGCCGGCCCCTGCTCCGACCCCCGCACCGAATCTCGCGGCACAAGGGGTTGCGGGAGCGGCCGGGACCTCCCCGAACGAGCGGGAAGGAGTTCGCAGGGCACTGGGAGCTCTGCATTCCTGGGACCTCCGTCGCGAGCGCGCGTGGTCGGACGGTGACGCCGACGCTCTGGCCTCGCTCTACGTTCGTGGCTCCAGCGCCGCCCGGTCCGACCTGAGGCTGCTCGGCTCCTACGCCGCCCGCGGACTCGTCGTACGACGGACGCTGACCCAGGTGCTGGCCGTGGAGCTGCTGCGGCGTGGCCCGGAGATGATGCGGCTCCGGGTGCTGGACCGTGTCGCCGGGGGCGAGGTGGTCACTCGGGAAGGGAGCCTGACGCTGGGGACCACGCCGCCCTCAGTCCACACGATCGTCCTGCGGAGGGTCGGCGGCAGCTGGCTGGTCGAGTCGGTCAGCGCGTCGGGTTCAGGCCCTCGCGCAGCACCGCCCCCACGTCAGGGTCGCTGAAGGCGAAGCCGCTGCCGAGCAGTCGCGCAGGCGCGGCGTTCACTGAACCCAGCAGCTCGTTGGCCATCTGTCCCGCCGCGGGACGCAGCACGAAGGCGGGCACCCTGAACCGCGCCGGGCGATGAACGAGGCGTCCGAGCTCTCGGGTGAAATCGGCGTTGGTGGGCACCTGCTCGCAGACGAGGTTGACCGGGCCGTCGATGCCGTCGTTCTCCGCGAGATGGATCAGGGCCGCGACCCAGTCGCGAGTCGAGATCATCGGCATGAACTGCGACCCGTCGCCCAGCGGCCCTCCGAGCCCGGCCTTGAACAACAACCGGAGTGCCTTGAGCGGCTGGCTGCGGCGATCCATCACCGGGGAGGTGCGCAGCACGCACACGCGCGACCCCGCTGTTCGTGCCGGGTCGGCGGCCTCTTGCCACTCCCGGGTGACGCGGGTGAGCAGCGCATCGCCGAGCGAGCTCGACTGCTCGGTCAACCGCTCGTTCCCGTGGTCGCCGTAGTACGCGATCCCGTTGCCGGCCAGGAACGTGGGCTGGTTGCCAGAAGCTGCGATCGCCTCGGCGAGCACACGGGTAGTGGTGATCCGGCTAGCCCGGAGCTCGCGCGCCCACTTGGAGGAGTGCACGTTGCCGGCCGTCGGGGAGCCCGCAAGGTTGATCACCACGTCGTGGTCGCGTACGACGGCCGGGTCGAGCGGCCGCTGGTAGGGATCCCAGGTGACCTCGCCGGGGCCACCGGGCCGGCGTACCAAGGAGGTCACGGAGTGACCCTGGTCGGTGAGCCGCTCACGCAGTCGGGTGCCGAGGAAGCCGGAAGAGCCGGCGATCAGGAAACGCATGCCCCAACGTTGACACGGCAGTGTCTGCGACAACACCCGTTGCAGGGTCAGGGGGCTGGAGGATTAGGCTCGCCCCGTGACTGATTTCGATGTCGTTGTCCTCGGCGCCGGCCCTGGTGGGTACGTCGCTGCCATTCGCGCGTCGCAGCTCGGCCTGAAGGTCGGCGTGATCGAGAAGAAGTACTGGGGAGGTGTCTGCCTCAACGTCGGGTGCATCCCGTCGAAGGCGCTGCTCCGCAACGCCGAGCTGGCGCACATCCTGACCCATGAGAAGGACAAGTTCGGGATCACCGGCGACGCCTCGATGGACTACAAGCCCACGCACGCGCGCAGCCGCGAGGTCTCGGACTCGATCGTCAAGGGCGTGCACTTCTTGATGAAGAAGAACAAGATCGAGGAGATCGACGGCTGGGGCACCTTCACCGATGCCAAGACGATCGAGGTCAAGCTCAACGACGGGAAGACCCGCTCTGTCACTGCCAAGAACATCATCATCGCCACCGGCGCGACCACCCGCCTGATCCCTGGCACCGAGCTCTCCGAGAACGTCGTCACCTACGAGGAGCAGATCCTCACAGACCAGCTCCCGGGGTCCATCGTGATTGCCGGCTCTGGCGCCATCGGCGTGGAGTTCGCCTACGTGATGGCCAACTTCGGCGTCGACGTCACGATCGTGGAGTTCCTCGACCGGATGGTCCCCACCGAGGACGCCGAGATCTCCAAGGAGCTCGCCAAGCACTACAAGAACCTCGGCGTGAAGGTGCTGCTGAAGACCAAGGTCGAGAAGATCGAGGACACGGGCGACAAGGTCAAGGTCACGATCAGCAAGGACGGCAAGGAGGAGGTCCTCGAGACCGACAAGGTCCTCCAGGCAATCGGATTCGCTCCGCGACTGGAGGGCTACGGCCTCGACAAGACCAGCGTAAAGACCACCGACCGTGGCGCGATCGCCATCGACGAGCGCGGACGCACCAACGTCGACGGCGTCTGGGCCATCGGCGACGTGACCGGCAAGCTGATGCTGGCCCACACCGCTGAGGCGATGGGCATCGTCACGGCCGAGACGATCGCGGACCACGACACCATCGAGATCGACTTCGACATGATCCCGCGCGCCACCTACTGCCAGCCGCAGATCGCCTCGTTCGGCTACTCCGAGGCTCAGGCCAAGGAGAAGGGGTACGACGTCAAGGTCGCCAAGTTCCCGTTCTCCGCCAACGGCAAGGCCAAGGGCCTCGGTGACACCGCCGGCTTCGTAAAGATCGTGGCCGACGCGAAGTACCACGAGATTCTCGGCGCCCACCTGATCGGCCCCGACGTCACCGAGCTCCTCCCGGCCCTCACCCTGGCCCAGAAGTGGGACCTGACGGC
>JBDSBU010000183.1:0-4575 GCA_039921445.1 Marmoricola sp.
CCGGCTTGAGGGTGTAGGTCCAGGTCTTGCCGCCCTCGGAGGACTTGCCCAGGTCGGTTGCCATGTCGGGCACCAGCTCGAGGCCGGCGTCGCCGGGCTCGGTCTTGAACATCACCAGGGTGCGCGCGTAGTTGCGCAGCATGTCCCAGGAGTAGCCGTAGTAGGTCTCGCCGGGGTCGACGGTGTCGCCCCACTCGCCGGCCAGACCGAACTTGAGGGTCCCGCCCTTCTTGTCGCTGGCCTCGTAGATCTTGCCGAGGCCGGCGTTGCTCAGCTTCGGCTCGCTGGCGCTGCCGCCACCACTGCTGCTGGACCCGCAGGCGCTCAGCCCCAGGGCTGCGACGGCAGCGAGGGCTACCACTGCTCTCTTACGCATGATGCGCATTTTTGTGCCTTCCTTGTGAACCGACCTGAGGGGCAGGCGGTGGTGGGTTACCCGGGGTTTCACCGGCTCCTGGGGTCGAATGCGTCGCGCAGTCCGTCCCCGAAAAGATTGAAGGCCAGCACGGTGGCGAAGATCGCCATGCCGGGCCAGAACATGAAGTGCGGCACGGTGTAGAAGTTCACGGCGTCCGCGAGCATGCCGCCCCACGTCGCGGTGGGCGGCGGCACGCCGACTCCGAGGAAGGACAGGGCCGCCTCGAAGAGGATGTTCGTCGGGATGATCAGGGTGGAGTAGACGAGGATCGGCGCCAGCAGGTTGGGCAGCAGCTCGGTGAACAGGATGTAGGGGCGTCGCGCACCCAGGCTGCGTGCGGCCTCGATGTACTCCCGCTCGCGCAGCGAGATCGTCTGACCGCGCACGATCCGGCCGATGTAGGGCCAGTTGAAGAAGCCGATCACGAAGACCAGCAGACCCAGACGCAACGGAAGACCGGAGAGGCCGAAGGCCCGGTCCGGCACCACACCGGTCAACGCGATCGCGAAGACCAGCAGCGGGAAGGCCAAGAACATGTCCATGATCCGGCTCAGGATCGCGTCCACCCAGCCCCCGAAGAAGCCCGCCACGATGCCGACGGTGGTGCCGATCGCGACCGAGAGGAACGTGGCCAGGATGGCGATCAGCAGCGAGATGCGTGAGCCGTAGATGACCCGGCTGAAGATGTCGCGGCCGTTGACCGTCTCCAGGCCCATCGGGTGATCCCAGCTCATCCCACCGAACGAGCCGGCCGGGACGTCTGGAATGAAGGGATTCATCAGGTCCTGGTGGAACTCGTTGGGCGGCCCCCCGGTGATCTTGACGATCAGGGGTGCCAGCACCGCCACCAGGATCAAGAAGATGATGAAGAAGGCGCCCGCAAGCGCGACCTTGTCGCGGCGCAGCCGGCCCCAGGCGATCTGGCTGAGCGAGCGGCCCTGGATCGACTCGTCACCCGCGAGCGCCGCCTCGGAGGCGGCGACCGTGGCGCTCGGATCTTCCAAGGTGCTCAGGACGAACGCCTCCCAGGCTGCTTCGAGAGTGGAACGGGCGGAAAACCGGACCACCCGCCAGGGGTGGTGGGCTCACCGTTCATCCAGCGCCCGGTCAGGGTCAAGCAGGCGGGGCCCCCGTTGCCGAATCGTGACCGTGGTCACGCTCGAGGATGACGACCGGGATCTCTCGGTCGGTCCAGGACTGGTAGGAGTCGTAGTCGGCGTAGAGGTCGACGAGTCGCGGCCACAGGTCTGCACGCTCGGCCTGATCGGCGGTGCGTGCGGTCATCTGCCGGCGCTCCCGCCCGGTCTGTACGACGACCCGCGGATCCGCCTCGACGTTGCGGAACCACAGCGGATGCGTGGCCCGGCCCGCCTGCGAGGCCACCACGATCACACGGTCGCCGTCGCGCAGGTAGACCAGCGGCGTCGTGCGCACCAGCCCACTCTTGCGGCCGCGGTGTTCCATCAGGCAGATCGGGATCGGTTTCTTCCACGCGGCACCGACCCGCCACGTCCCGCCGACCCGGCCGTCGGTCATCCGGTAGAGACGGACGTTCACCTTCGACATCACCTTGATCACCTTGCGGGCGAGCTCGCTGTCGAGGTTGGGCGGCTTGGTGTCCACGTCCTAGAACCCTCTGGTCCAGATGATGTCGTCGACCATGCGCCGCGAGCGCCAGCCGTCCGGCGTACGCACGAGGTCGTGGTGGTAGTAGCCGCCGACCTCCCACAGCGTCTCGGTGCCGTCAGGGGCCTTGGCCACCATCGGGTTGGTCAGGTAGGCAGTGGCCCGCGCGGTGTCGCCGTCGAGGGCGATCGCGACTTGGCCGATCGTGTGCTGGTAACGGTCGAAGCCGCGGAGTCCCTGCTCGACCCACGGCTTCACCACGGCCAGGGAGTCAACCGGCCCCCCGACCGAGGAGTAGTCGAGCACCGCGTCGTGGGTGAAGAGCACGTCGAGGTCATCCCAGCACCTGGTGTCGACGGCACGGGTGTAGGCCGTGACCAGGTCGCGGATCTCCATCCGGTCGCTGAGCTCATGCACATCCATGGGTGCACTCTGGCACGAAACTGAAACACGTTCTAGTGTGGGCGCATGCGGTTCACCTACGCCGAGGCGATGACCCACGCCCACTACTACGCGCCCCTCGCGCAGGCTGCCGAGGCGGCTGGCTACACCTCGATGACGGTTGCCGACTCGCTGATCTATCCACGCGAGTCCGACGCGACCTACCCCTACACCGACACCGGCGACCGGGAGTTCCTCGAGGACAAGGAGTTCATCGAGACCCTGATCCTCGTCACCCACCTCGCCGCGCTCACGAGCACGCTGCGGTTCACGCCCTTCGTGCTCAAGCTGCCGGTGCGTCCACCGGTGCTGGTCGCCAAGCAGATCAGCTCGATCGCACATCTCTCAGGCAACCGTCTCGGCCTCGGGATCGGGCTCTCCCCCTGGCCGGAGGACTTCGTCGCCATGGGAGTCCCGTGGGAGCGACGCGGCAAGCGGATGGACGAGTGCATCGACATCCTGCGTGGACTGACCAGTGGCGAGTTCTTCTCCTACGACGGCGAGTTCTACCGGCTGCCCGAGATGAAGCAGACCCCTGCGCCCACCGAGCGGATCCCGCTGCTCGTGGGTGGACATGCCGATGCAGCGCTGCGCCGCGCCGTGCGCAAGGGGGACGGCTGGATGCACGCGGGTGGTGACGGCGAGGAGCTCGACCGCCTGCTCACGCGTCTCGCGGAGATCCGCAAGGCCGAGGGTGACACTCGCGACGACTTCGAGGTGCACGTGATCTCCTACGACGCCTACGACCTCGACGGCATCAAGCGGCTGGAGGACAAGGGGGTCACCGACTGCATCGTCGGCTTCCGGGTTCCCTACATCAAGGGGCCGGACACCGAGCCGCTGGAGACCAAGATCGCGCACCTCGAACGCTATGCCGAGAGCATCATCAGCAAGGTGAGCCTGTGAGCGAGGACGTGACCGCGTCGTTCCGGGAGGCCGTCGCCGAGGCCGAGAAGCTGATCGCCAACCCGCCGTTCGAGGTCTCCGAGCAGGACCTCGCCGAGGGTTACGACTACCTGGGCGGCAGCATCCGCTCCTCGCTGCAGATGGCCTTCGACTACGACCTCGAGCACCCGGTGCTGATCAACCCCACCCATCAGTACGCCCGGCAGGGGCTCGACAACCCGGATGCCATCTACTTCAACGCCTACCTGACGGCCGGGGCGTCGTACGTCGTCACCGGAGTGCGCGGCAGCACTACCGACCTGTCCTTCCAGGTCATGGACGGGACCTACTCCGCTGACGGAGCACCCAGCACGGTGGCCGCCTTCGACGATCGCGAGCTCGACGTCGCCGCCGACGGCAGCTTCGAGTGGCGATTCGGTCCGGAGCTGGGACTGGAGAAGGGCGCCACGCTGATCATTCGGGAGGTCTACGACGACTGGAACGTCGAGGACCGCGGCACGATCCGGATCCAGCGGCTCGACACCGCCGGACAGCCACGTGCCACCCTCACCCCCGAACGCGTCGCCAAGCGGTACGGCGTGGCTGCCAAGATGCTGACCGGGCGGATTAAGACCTGGTTCGCGTTCCCGGAGTGGTTCACCTACAAGGAACTGGTGAACACGCTCACCGTGCCGAAGTCGACCCCGGGCGGCCTCGCCTCTCAGTTCTCCTCGATCGGCCACTACGACCTGGCCGGGTCCAGCGGCGAGGACCTGGCGATGATCGTGACGGTGCCGGTCTCCGAGTGCGCCTACCAGGCCATCCAGATCGGCTCGCGGTGGTACATCTCCACCGACTACGAGCACCACCAGACCTCGCTGACCAAGGCACAGTCGCAGGCCGACCCGGACGGGAAGTTCCGCTACGTGATCAGCGAGCGCAACCCCGGGATCGCCAACTGGCTGGAGACCTGCGGCCACCCCCAAGGGGTGATGATGCTGCGCTGGCAGCGCGTCTCGCGCGATCTCTCCGCGGACGACGGACCGACGGTCGAGGTGGTCGGTTTCGAGGAGCTCGCCGACCGGCTGCCGCACCATGACGAGAACCAGATCTCCGCCGAGGAGTACGCCGCCCGGATCGCCGCGCGACAGGACGGCGTCGCCCGAAGGATGCTCTCGTGACGCCGACCGGGCACTCACGTCCGC
>JBDSBU010000184.1:0-12739 GCA_039921445.1 Marmoricola sp.
AGCTCCAACAATGCTGCACGCTTGTCGACCGGGTCCATGAACAGCACCGGCACATCGACGGCTTCCCCCAACGCCACGCCCAGCGCATCGAGACACGCACACACCGGGTGCGTATGCACGCGATCAAGGATCGAGCTCACCTGCCACCCCCTACACCGACAACAGACCAACGGGCCTCACGTGTCGATGCAGCAAGCCTGTGAGAGGCGACCCGCAACCTCGCACGGGTCGAGCGGAGGCCCCAGCATCACTATCACCTCACGCTTCCGACGATCGTACACCTGTTCGAGTTCAAAGGCAATACCCGGCTGCAACCTTTTCGGCTCCCATCCTTGTGTTTTCGCTCCTCGAGCCTGGACATCGCACACCGTCCCGGCGACGATGCCCATGGCCATGAACGGCTACCGCGGGAAGATCCACGACGACTGGTCCGACCGACAAGCCAATGCCCGGTCGACCGCCGATCGACTCGCGGCCTGGATCCGAACCCACACGAGCCGCTAGATTTCCGAGCACCTTCGAGGGCAGGAGCCCAAAGATGACCGAGGTCGTGCTGTTCCACCACGTGGGCGGACTCACCGAAGGGGTGCGGGCCTTTGCCGACGACCTGCGCGCCGCCGGGCACACCGTGCACACGCCAGATCTCTTCGACACCCAGACCCGCCAGTCGGTCGAGGATGGCTTCGCACTGATGCAGAGCATCGGCAAGGAGGTGCTGGACGTGCGCACCGAACGTGCCCTGGAGGCGCTGCCCCGCGACGTGGTGTACGCCGGATTCTCGTGGGGCGCCGCCACCGCGCAGAGGCTCGCGCAGACCCGGCCTGGCGCGCGGGGTGCCCTGCTCTACGAAGCCTGCATCCCGATCTCGGGCGACTGGGCGTTCGGGCCTTGGCCGGACGGCATCCCGGTCCAGATCCACGGCATGGACCAGGACCCGTTCTTCGCACTCGAGGGCGACATCGATGCGGCCCGAGAGCTGGTCGGGACCGTCGGGTCAGACCTGGCAGAGCTGTTCGTCTACCCGGGCGACCAGCACCTGTTCACCGACAGCTCGCTGCCCTCCCACGACCCCGACGCCACAGCCCTGGTCCTGCAACGATCGCTGGAGCTCCTCGAGAGGGCCTCAGAGCGTTGACTGCACGCCGGCGAGGAGCTGGCGCGCCATCACGATCCGCTGCACCTGGTTGGTGCCTTCGTAGATCTGGGTGATCTTGGCGTCGCGCATCATCCGCTCGACCGGGTAGTCGCGGGTGTAGCCGTAGCCACCGAGCACCTGTACGGCGTCCGTGGTGACCTCCATCGCCACGTCGGAGGCGAAGCACTTCGCAGCGGCACCGAAGAAGGTCAGGTCGGTGTCGCCGCGCTCGGAGCGGGCGGCCGCGGCATAGGTCAGCTGGCGAGCAGCCTCGACCTTCATCCCCATGTCGGCGAGCATGAACTGCAGGCCCTGGAACTCAGCGATCGCCTGGCCGAACTGCTTGCGCTCCTTGGCGTACTGCAGCGCGTAGTCCAGCGCGCCCTGGGCGACACCGACCGCCTGCGCCGCGATGGTGACGCGGGTGTGGTCGAGGGTCTTCATGGCGGTCGAGAAGCCGGTGCCCTCCTCGCCGATCATCCGGTCCGCCGGGATCCGGACGTTGTCGAAATAGACCTCGCGGGTCGGTGAACCCTTGATCCCGAGCTTCTTCTCCGGGGCGCCGAACGAAACGCCCTCGTCGGACTTCTCCACGACGAACGCCGAGATCCCCTTGCTGCGGGCGTCGGGGTCGGTCACAGCCATCACGGTGTAGTACTCCGACTCACCGGCGTTGGTGATCCAGCGCTTCACGCCGTTGAGCACCCAGTGGTCGCCGTCCTTGACCGCCCGACACTTCATCCCGAGCGCGTCGGAGCCGGCGTCGGGCTCGGAGAGGCAGTAGGAGAAGCCGCCCTCACCGGAGGCGAGCTTGGTGAGGTAGTTCTTCTTCAGCTCCTCCGACCCGGAGATCAGCACCGGCAGCGAGCCGAGCTTGTTCACGGCGGGGATCAGCGAGGAGCTCACGCACGCGCGGGCCACCTCCTCGATCACGATCACGGTGGCAAGAGCGTCCGCACCGGCTCCGCCGTACTCCTCCGGGACGTGCGGAGCGTGGAAGTCCGCGGCCAGCAGGGCGGCTGCCGCCTCCTTGGGGTAGCGCGCCTCCTCGTCGACCGCCGCCGCATGGGGCGCGATCTTTGCGTCTGCCACCGCACGAACTGCCTCACGGATGGCCTGGTGCTCGTCGGTCAGGGCATACACGGGGAAGTCAGACATGCTGAGATCCTAACCAGGATGGGCTAACCGGTTCAGGGCCTGAAGTCCCAAGTGTTGGTCACATTCCGGCCCTCTGGCTGCCGTCTCGCGTGCGACTGGCACCGATGGCTAGAGGTTGGTGCGACCCGACGGCGTCACGATGCCTGCGGCCTTCGCACCCTCGACGGTCGCGCGCAGGGTCTCGGAGGCGTTGTGACGGGGCTCCCAACCGAGGACTTGGCGCGCCCGGGTCGTGTCCATCACCACCGAGATCCGCGCGGTCTGGATCCAGGCCGTCTGCGACGGCATCGCCGGGAGCCGCTTGACCAGCTCGGCCGTGAGATCGACGGACACGTCGGGGACGCGCAGACTGCGCCATCCCAGCTCGCGGGCGAGGTCGCTCATCGTGAAGAGCCCCTCGGCCGCCAGGTTGTAGTACCCCGGCTGCCCTTGTCCTTCGACCGCCATCACCAGCGCGTCAGCGACGTCATCAGCGTGCACGAGCTGGAGTGGGGTGCCGGGGTCGAGGATCACCGGCCCTGGCTGGGGCAGCCGGTCCAGGATCTTGCGCAACCCAGTCGGCAGCATCGACGGCGTACCGAGGTAGGGGACGTTGCTGACGAGCGCCGGCGAGTCGGGACCACCCACGATCGAGGGACGGAACACGTACGCCTCGATGTCGGTGCCTGCCAGCGCCTCCAGCAAGGTGGCCTCGAGCTCGGCCTTCTGGGCGGAGTAGTAGAAGTCCTCGGTGCCGGCCGGCCCGAGGTCCTCGTGCAGGGGCAACGGGTTGGAGGCGTGGAATCCGTACGCCGCCACCGAGGACGTGTAGACCAAACGCTGCGCCCCGGAGGCAGCGGTCGCCTCGAACACGTTTCGCGACCCGGTCAGGTTGATCTCGCGACTCTGCTTGGGGTTGCCGAAGATCAAGAACGCCAGGTGCACCACGACGTCCGCGCCGTCGACGAGCCGGTCAACCGCCTCCCGGTCGAGCACGTCGCCTTGGACGTAGACCGTCTTGCTCAAACCCTTCGCTGCGGGGTCGAACGGCCGCCTGGCCATCCCCCGGACCGCACCCACCTGCTCGGAGCGCTCCAGTGCCCGCAGGAAGGCCAGACCGATCTCACCGGTCGGGCCGGTCACGGCCACGGTCAGGCCGGGCTTCTTCGTAGGCTGACTCATCGGTGATCCTCCTCGCGGTGCCGGGTGACGGCCAACCTAGCCGCCCACCCATCGACGTCCCAGTGGGCGCAGTAGCGTTGAGACATGACTGAGTGGCAGAACCTGGAAGCAGTCGACTTCATGCTCGACGAGTGCACCACCTGGGCTGTCGTGGGACTGTCCGGCAAGACCGACCGGACGGCGTACCAGATCGCCTCACTGCTCCAGGAGCGTGGCAAGAAGATCGTCGCGATCCATCCGGACGCACCGACCGTGCTTGGCGAGCAGGGTTACGCCACCCTGGCCGACGTGCCGTTCGAGATCGACGTAGTGGACGTGTTTCGACGTTCGGAGTCGGCTGGCCAGTTCGCGGACGAGGCGATCGCCGTCGGCGCCAAGGGGGTCTGGTTCCAGCTCGGCGTGATCGACGAGGTCGCCTTCGAACGCACCCGGGCGGCAGGCGTGCCGATGGTGATGGACACCTGCCCGGCGATCGAGTGGCGCAAGCGCCCGTCCGGCCGCTGAGGATGCCCCCGTCACGTGACCCGGAACCGGGGCAGGACCTCGTGCTTCGATCAGGGCCTGGGCTCCCCGATGGCCTGGTCGTACCCGCAGGAGAGATCGTGGAGCAGTTCTCGCGCTCCTCGGGTCCCGGCGGACAGTCCGTGAACACGACCGACAGCCGCGTTGAGGTGGTCTTCGACGTCTCCTCCTCCACGGTGCTGAGCGAGGCGATGCGCGAGCGTGTCGTCCGAAACCTCGGCTCCGCTCGACTGATGGTGACCGCCTCCGAGCACCGCTCCCAGCACCGCAACCGCGTCGCTGCCCGTCTGCGACTGGCCGACCGGCTGCGCACTGCCCTGGCCCCTCCACCGCTCCCACGAGTGCCCACGAAGCCGACCCGCGGCTCCCAGCGACGCCGGATCGAGGGAAAGAAACGTCGCTCGCAGATCAAGTCCATGCGCGGACGGGTCCACGGGGACTGAACGTGGCCTCCCCCGGCCGCTCCCTGGCCGCTCCTTGGGCCGCCCCTGCGTGAGGACCTGGGTCAGAAGCCGAGCTTGTGCGCGGCCTCGCCTCGCACTGCCTTGCCCTTCTCCTGCGCTGTCTGCTTGAGCGTGGCCTGGAAGTCGGTCATCTGCTGCTGCAGGGCCGGGTCGCTGGCCGCGAGGATGCGTACGGCGAGCAGGCCGGCGTTGCGCGCCCCGCCGACCGCGACCGTCGCCACCGGAACCCCTGCGGGCATCTGCACGATCGAGAGCAACGAGTCCATGCCGTCGAGGTACTTCAGGGGCACCGGCACGCCGATGACCGGCAGCGGCGTCACCGCCGCGAGCATCCCCGGAAGGTGGGCCGCACCTCCTGCACCGGCGATGATCACTCGCAGTCCACGGCCTGCGGCCTGCTTGCCGTAGGCGAGCATCTCCTCGGGCATCCGGTGCGCGGAGACGACGTCGGCCTCGAACGGGATCCCGAACTCCTCGCACGCCTCGGCCGCCGCCTTCATCACCGGCCAGTCCGAGTCCGAACCCATCACGATGCCGACCTGCGGTCCCGAGGCCGAACCTGACTGCTCACTCACTGTGCTCTCCCAACTCTCCGGCGAACCACGCCGCTGCGTGCCGGGCTCGCTCGAGGCAGTCCTCGAGGTCCTCGCCGTAGGCGTTGACGTGCCCGACCTTGCGGCCCGGGCGCAGAGACTTGCCGTAGAGGTGCACCTTCAGTCGCGGGTCGCGGGCCATGGCGTGCGGATAGCCGTCGTAGAGGTGACCGGTCTGCTCGCGCCCGCCGAGGATGTTGACCATCACCGTCCACCGCTCACGCGCCTCTGGGGCGCCGAGTGGCAGGTCGAGCACCGCGCGGAGATGGTTCTCGAACTGGCTGGTGACCGAGCCGTCCTGGGTCCAGTGGCCGGTGTTGTGAGGTCGCATCGCGAGCTCGTTGACCAGGACGCGGCCGTCACGGGTCTCGAAGAGCTCGACTGCCAGGACGCCGGTGACGTCGAGCTCGCCGGCGATCCGCAGGGCGATCTGCTGAGCCTGCACCGCGAGGTCTCGGTCGAGGTCCGGGGCCGGTGCGATCACCTCGTGGCAGATGCCGTCTCGCTGGGTGGAGGCGACGATGGGCCAGGCCGCGACCTGACCCGAGGGTGAGCGGGCCACCAGGGCCGAGAGCTCCCGGCGGTGATCGACGCGCTCCTCGGCCAGGATCGGCACGTCGGAGGAGAAGGCTTCCGCACAGTCCTCGGGCTGGTCGACGAACCAGACTCCCTTGCCGTCGTACCCCCCGCGTGTGGTCTTCAGGACACAGGGGAAACCGAACGCGGCGACGTCCTCGACCGAGGACACCAGTGCGTTGCGTGGGCAGGGGATGCCGAGCTCGGCCAGGCGGCGGCGCATCACGCCCTTGTCCTGTGCGTGCACGAGCGCCGCCGGCCCCGGACGCACGGCCAGCGAGGCCTCGAGGGTGTGCAGATGCTCGGTCGGGACGTGCTCGTGGTCGAAGGTGACCACGGCCGCACCCTCGGTCGCCCGACGCAGGGTCTCGAGGTCGCGGTAGTCGCCGACCACGTGATCGGGGATCACCTGCGCGGCGGAGACCCCCTCCGCCTCGGCGAGCAACCGCAGCGGGATACCGAGGGCGGCCGCCGGCTCGGCCATCATCCGGGCCAGCTGTCCACCACCGATCACGGCGACGGTGGGGGCGAGGGGATCGGGCACGCCGTGACCCTACCCAGCCTCGATGCGGCGCACCGCTACCGGTTCCAGCGCTCCGAACCCGCGCAGAGGCCGGGCGGGCAGCACCCGGGTCTCGAACAGCTCCGGCGGCAGCTGCTCGGCGGTGTGGATGTCGGTGATCACGCGGTTGCGCCGGGCCACACCGACCAGTCGAGCGGCGAGGTTGACCGCAGGTCCGTAGACGTCGCCCAACCGCAGGACCACCGACCCGCTGACCACGCCGACGTGGACGTCGGGCAACTTCGCGTCGCCACCGATGATCTTGATGATGTCCCAAGCGATGTCCATGCCCGCGGCAGGTGTCGGAGCGAGGAAGAGGACCGAGTCGCCGAGCGTCTTGATCACCCGGCCGGCCCGACGGGAGACCACCTCGTGCGCCCTCGCCTCGAAGACCTCGACCAGGTCACCGATCTTGTCCTCGTCGAGGTCGTTGGTCAGCGCGCTGAAGCTGACCAGGTCGGCGAAACCGACCGTCGCCTGCGCGACCTGCTCCTCCTCGGCCGCGGCACCGGCGCTCTCGACCCGCGCGACCGCTGCCGCGAGGTGGCGTCGCCAGACATAGGTCAGCAATGCCTCGAAGTGCGGAGCCACGTCGGTGGCCAGCCGCAGCGCCTCGGCGCGCATCGACTCCTCGCCGGAGGTGTGGTCCAGGACAGCCAGCAGGGTGGCGACCTCCCACTCCGCGAGCCGGTCCATGGTCTGCCCGACTGCGCGGGTCATCCGCACGATCGTCTCGAAGTCCAGCCGCCCCTCCTCCGCGATGGCGGCGACCCGCATCACCGCTTCACCGTCGGCGGAGTTGAACTCCGTGGTCTCGGAAGGCTCCGGAAATCCGAGCGCACGCCACAGCAGGTGGGCCTGCTTGACCGTCAGACCAGCCGGTGCCGCGACCTGCTCACCCGTCAGGTGCGGGTGCTCACCGAGGATCGCGCGTTCGAGGTCCTCACGCGTCGTCATGGTTGCCGCTGGTGCCGTGGTGCAGGAGATCACTGAGGATCAGCTGAGCCTGCTCGACCCGCGGGATGTCGTGCAGCTCGACGCGACCCTGCTCGCTGGCGTCGGAGATGACCAGGGTGCCGCATCCGAGGATCCGGTCCAGGACGCCCTTCTCGTAGGAGACCTCGCTGATCCGGTTGAGCGGGATGTCGTGCCCGCGCCGGGTGAGGACACCGGTGCGGGTGATCAGTCGGCGGCTGGTGAAGGTGTAGGCCGTCACCAGCCACTGCACGAACGGCGTGACCACGAACGCGAGGATCAGCAGGCCCGCCACCACCCAGATCACCAGGCGCCAGGTGCCGGCTGCGTCCCCGCTGGGCAGACTGCTCAGGTAGCCACCGAGGCCGGCCAGGATGATCAGCACCACCATCGGCATGAACAGCGCCTTGACGTGGGTGCGGGTGCTGAGCACGACGTGCTCGCCCTGGTTCAGGAGCTTCGGGGAGATCGCCACAAATCAGATCATGCCATGCCGCGGACGTGGACAACGTCCCCAGCACCGAGGTGCTGCTCACCGGTTTCGGTGCGTACGACGAGCCGTCCGGCCTCGTCCACGTCGACGGCCTCACCCACCACCTCACCGCCGGGAACGGCGACGCGCACCTGCTGGCCGGGAGTCGTGCACAGCTCCAGATAGGCGGCCCGCAGGTCCTCGCCGGCCAGCCAACGGTCATAGGTGGTGCCCAGTGCGTCGCACAACGCCGCCAGCAGTGCCGAGCGGTCGATCTCCTCACCAGTGACCAGGGCCAGTGAGGTGGCGCCGGGAACCGGCAGCTCGGTCCGCGTCTGTGAACAGTTCAGCCCGATGCCGACCACTGCTCCGGGACCGTCGCGGCCCTCCACACGCTCGAGCAGGATGCCGCCCGCCTTGAGGTCGTCCACCAGCACGTCGTTGGGCCACTTGAGCCCGACCTCGGCACCAGTGACCCGGCGTACGGCCCTGGCGGCGGCGATTCCCGCCAGCAGGGGCAGCCACGGCCAGCGCTCGGCGGGAGCATCGTCGGGGACGAGCAGGAACGAGACCGTCAGCGAGCTTCCGGGCGGGGCCACCCAATCGCGACCCAGTCGTCCGCGACCCGCGCTCTGGTGCTCGGCCGCCAGCACCAGCCCGTCGGCCGCTCCCGCGCGGAAGCGTTCGGCGACCGCCGCGTTGGTGGAGGCCACCTCCTCGACGACCTCGAGCCGCCAACGCTCGGCGTCGGCGAGTGCAGCCGCAGCGGCGGCGGGGTCAATGGGTGGGCGAGTGTCCTCGTGGCCGGTCATGCCCACTAGATTGGCGCAGGAACGAGGTGGCGGCCAGCCTCAGGCCCCGACGGGGTCACCGGATCGCCCCCCGCCTGAGCTGAGGAGTCGAGCAGTGAGCGCAGCACCCGGAGAGGGCACCGACGTCCCCGAGGACATCGACATCCACACCACCGAAGGCAAGCTCGCGGACCTCGACCGCCGCATCGACGAGGCCGTGCACTCCGGCTCGGCCAAGGCCGTGGAGAAGCAGCACGCCAAGGGCAAGTGGACCGCCCGCGAGCGGATCGAGCATCTCTTCGACGACGACTCCTTCGTCGAGCTCGACGAGCTCGCCCGGCACCGCTCGGTCGCCTTCGGCCTGGAGAAGAACCGGCCCTACGGAGACGGCGTGATCACGGGCTTCGGAACGATCGACGGTCGCCAG
Source organism: Marmoricola sp. (assembly GCA_039921445.1). Taxonomy (GTDB): domain Bacteria; phylum Actinomycetota; class Actinomycetes; order Propionibacteriales; family Nocardioidaceae; genus Marmoricola. The sequence goes on from JBDSBU010000184.1 coordinate 8,837, forward strand.
GTGTGCGTGTTCTCCCAGGACTTCACCGTCTTCGGCGGCTCACTGGGCGAGGTGTACGGCGAGAAGATCTGCAAGGTGATGGACCTCGCGATGAAGACCGGCTCCCCGATCATCGGCATCAACGAGGGGGCGGGCGCGCGCATCCAGGAGGGCGTCGTCTCCCTGGGGCTCTACGGCGAGATCTTCCGGCGCAACGTGCACGCCAGTGGGGTGATCCCGCAGATCAGCCTGATCATGGGCTCCTGCGCCGGCGGCCACGTCTACTCCCCCGCAGTCACCGACTTCACGATCATGGTCGACGGCACCTCCAACATGTTCATCACCGGCCCAGACGTGATCAAGACCGTCACCGGCGAGGACGTCACCATGGAGGAGCTCGGCGGCGCCCGGACGCACAACACCAAGTCCGGCAACGCCCACTACATGGGTGCCGACGAGGAGGACGCGCTGGAGTACACCAAGGCGCTGTTGTCCTACCTGCCCCAGAACAACCTCGACGAGCCGCCGATCTACCCGGAGTACGTCCTGGGTCCGGCCGACATGGGGGTCACCGACGAGGACCGCGCGCTGGACACCGTCATCCCGGACTCCCCGAACCAGCCCTACGACATGAGGACCGTCATCGAGGGGATCCTCGACGACTCCGAGTTCCTCGAGGTGATGCCGCTCTTCGCGCCCAACCTCGTGATCGGCTACGGCCGGGTCGAGGGCAGGTCGGTCGGCGTGGTCGCCAACCAGCCGATGCAGTTCGCCGGAACGCTCGACATCGACGCCTCCGAGAAGGCCGCCCGCTTCGTGCGCACCTGCGACGCCTTCAACATCCCGGTGATCACCTTCGTCGACGTGCCCGGCTTCCTGCCCGGCACCGACCAGGAGTGGAACGGCATCATCCGCCGCGGCGCCAAGCTGATCTATGCCTACGCCGAGGCGACCGTCCCGCTGATCACGATCATCACCCGCAAGGCCTACGGCGGGGCGTACGACGTGATGGGGTCCAAGCACCTCGGCGCCGACATCAACCTCGCCTGGCCGACGGCGCAGATCGCGGTCATGGGTGCCCAGGGTGCGGCCAACATCGTGCACCGCAAGGAGCTGGCCCAGGTCGAGCAGGACGGTGGCGACGTGGAGGAGCGGCGCGCCGAGCTGATCGCGGAGTACGAGGACACCCTCGCCAACCCCTACGTCGCCGCCGAGCGCGGCTACATCGACGCAGTGATCACCCCCCACGAGACCCGGATCGAGATCGTCCGGGCGCTGCGTCTACTGGCCTCCAAGCGGGAGACGCTGCCGCCCAAGAAGCACGGAAACATCCCCCTCTGATGGACGCCGAGCAACCGTTGCTGCGGGTCGTCAAGGGCGACCCGAGCCCTGCTGAGGTCGCTGCTCTCGTGGCCGTGGTCTCGGCCATGGCTGCAGGTGCCGCTGCGGCCGACGCGGGCTCGGAACCCCGCTCGGAGTGGTCGGCGCACCACCGCAAGCTGCGTGGCATCCACCGACACGGCCCGGGCGCGTGGCGTGCCAACGCCCTGCCGCGCTGAGTAGCCTGCGACGATGCCCCCGACGACGACTCCCCGCCTGGTCCTGGCCTCTGCGTCGCCGGCGCGACTGAAGACCCTGCAGGCCGCCGGACTCTCCCCCGAGGTCATCGTCAGCGGGGTCGACGAGTCCCGGGTGGCCGATCTCGGCCCGGCCGAGCACGCGCTCAAGCTGGCCCAGCTCAAGGCGGCTGCGGTGGCGGCCAAGGAGAAGCGGGTGCTGGTGATCGGCTGCGACTCGGTGCTCGCGCTCGACGGCGAGATCCTGGGCAAGCCCGCCGACGAGGCGGAGGCGGTGGCCCGCTGGAAGCAGATGCGTGGGCGGGCCGGCGTACTCCACACGGGGCACTGCGTGATCGACAACCACCGTGAGGTCTGGCTGGCCCGTTCAGCCGCGACCCAGGTGCGGTTCGCGGACGTCTCCGACGATGAGATCGACGCCTACGTGGCCACCGGTGAGCCGCTCGAGGTGGCCGGTGCCTTCACCCTCGACGGCTTCGGCGGCGCATTCGTCTCAGGCGTGACCGGCGACCCGCACAACGTCGTGGGGATCAGCCTGCCCCTGCTGCGCCTGATGTTCGACGAGCTCGGCTTCGTCTGGACGGACTTCTGGTCGGTCAGCTCCCCGGCCGACCGCCATTGACCCCTCGTCCACGCATCAGCAGCACCGCTTCGGTCCGGTTGCGCGCGCCCAGCTCGACCAGCACGGCAGCGACCTCCCGCTCGACGGTGCGACCGGAGAGATGCAATGCGTGCGCGATCGTCGCATCGCTGTCCCCCACGGCCACCAGACGCGCGACCTCCAGCTGACGCTCGGTGAGCGGCGGAGGAGTGCCATCGGGCAGGATCGGCACGCAATGCGTGACTGTGAGCCCCCACAGCTCCACCACCGCGGCCACCAGTGCCGGCATCTCGGTCACCCACGAGGTGCGCTCGCCCTCGGCATTGTGACGGCCCTCCACCACGAGCACGCGGTCATCGACCACCAACGAGCGCAGGAAGGTCGGCCCCACGAGGGCCCGCGGGAACAGGGAGGGCAGCAGCGGATGGGTGCGCACCGAGGCCCGCGTGGTGATCAGCTCGATCTCGACGCCACGTTCTCTGCTTCGCCGTACCAACGGGAAGCCTGGGTCCTCGGGGTCGAAGAAGTACCGCGGCTGCGTGATCCGGCACGAGGAGACGGCACGTGGCTGCAGCACCGCGAGCTCCGCGACCAGCGCCTGAGCGCCGACCAGCCGCCGCAGCCCGCTGCCGTTCTTGGAAGCCGCGACCAGCGCGGCCCGGATTTGGTCCGAACGTTCTCGGAGTTCGTCTACGAATGCATGCTCGTCGACCTGTGTGCTTCCCGAGTTCACCTGCTCATGCTCTCAAAAGGGGCGCCGACGCGATACTGGGACCGGCGCGACCCCGAGGTGCCACCCCCCGCGGGGCATCACGGTCGCACCGTCCCGATGCCAAACCCTGACGCAGGAAGCGGCTGTTGTCTCCACCAATGCGACAACTTGGCGGGACCCCGCCATTTTTCAAGGCACGCTGGTCGTGCTCGAACCCGCCCGAAACCCGTCCAGAACACTCCCGTCCTGCTCGCCCAGGACACGCTTCTTGAACACGAAGCGGCGGAAGGCCCAGAACCGGAAGACCATGCCGAGGGCGGCGCCCACCACGTTCGCGGAGATGTTGTCGGCCAGCGCGTTGTTCCAGCCCATGGTGTTGCGGGTCAACCACAGGCAGCTCATCGGGATCACGAAGGACGCCAGGTTGACCAGGGTGTAGTTCAGGGCGCCACCACCGGGCCCGGAGGGCCGCCGGTGCTTGAAGGCATATCGGCGGCTGCCGTAGAAGCTGATCCACATGCCGACCCAGTTGCCGAGAAACCAGCTCGTCAACGGCCACCCGTTCAGCGGACCCGGGTGGTAGAGACCGACGACCCCGTGCACGAGCACGTTGAACAGCACCACGGCGACCAACGTCGCGACCACGTTGACGGCGGAGAACTTGGCGGCCTCACTGCTCAGGCGGCGCAGACGGGCACCCATGGGGCTCAGGTTAGCGAGTCCCCGGCTTGCCGGCTTCACCGATGGCGCCGGCGCGTCCTACTCGACCGGAAGGCCGAGGCCCCGAGCGATCAGCATCCGCTGCACCTCCGACGTGCCCTCGCCGATCTCGAGAACCTTGGCGTCGCGGTAGAAGCGCGTCACCGGGTACTCCTCCATGAAGCCGTAGCCCCCGAAGACCTGGGTTGCGATCCTGGTCGCGGTCACGGCCGACTCGGTGGCGTAGAGCTTTGCGATCGCGGCTGCCTGCTTGAAGTCCTTCATCGAGGCACCGCCGCCGTCCTTCATGGAGTCCCTCATCCACGCAGCCTTGT
>JBDSBU010000185.1:0-10868 GCA_039921445.1 Marmoricola sp.
GTCGAACTTCAGCGACAGCCGTTGCAGCGGCTGGCCATCCTCGCCGGTCTGGAAGTAGTTGGTCCGCAGGGTGGCCTGGATGTTGGTCAGGTAGGAGCGCAGGATCCGATCGTGGTCGAGGCTCGAGACGTCGTCGAGCGCTCGGCTGATCCGCTCCTCAATAGCGGCACACTTGGCCGACCGGGCCTCGCTGTCGGCCGCGATGTCACCGTTGCGGCCGGGGTTGAAGCGCACCTCGAAGAGCTGCACGAGGTAGCCGGTGATGTCGACGTTGTTGCGCAGCGCGTCCTCGATGTAGTCCTGCGCGAACGGGGTGCCCCCCTGGCGCATGTACTTGGCATAGGCGCGCAGCAAGGTCGCCTGCCGCCAGGTCAGACCTGCTGCCAGCACCAGCGCGTTGAAGCCGTCACTCTCGTTGTAGCCGTCCCACACCGCCGTCACCGTGTCTTGGAACAGTCCTCGCGAGTCGTCAGGCAGGGCCTTGGGATAGCGCAGTCCGAAGTCGTAGATGTAGGACTCCCGGGCCAGTCCCTCCAGCTCGTAGGGCCGCTCGTCGACGACCTCGACCCCGGTGGTGGACAGGATCGGCAACACCTCGGAGAGCGAGAGCGGCGGACCGATCCGGTAGACCTTGAGCCGAGCCTCGCCCGGTGCGGCCCCGATCTCCTCATAGAGCGAGAGCGCCATGCCGGACTCGCCCTCGATCTGTTCGAGCCGGCCGAGGTCGACCGCACCCGTCTGCGGCGGGTCGTCCTCCTTGTAGGCCTCGGGGAAGCACGCTGCGTAGGTGCGCACCAGCCGGCTGCCCGCCTCCTCGCCGTAGGCGGTGATCACAGCGGTGGCGAAGTCGTCACGCCAGGAGCGCGCGGCCTCAGCACACCGTCGCTCCAGGTCGGCGACGTCGGGGTCGCCGATCTGCTCACCCTTCGCGGGACGCACCACGAAGTGCAGGCGTGCGGCGTAGGACTCCCCCACGTGGGCGGTGTACTCGATGTTGTCACCGCCGAGCTGCTGCTTGAGGATCGCTGCGATCCGCTCGCGCACGGTGGTGTTGTAGCGGTCGCGCGGCAGGTAGACCAGGCAGGACAGGAAGCGGCCGTAGATGTCGCGGCGCACGAACAGCTTGAGCTGGCGACGCTCCCGGGTGTACATCACCTGCGAGGCGATCGGGACGAGTTCCTCGACAGAGGTCTGGAAGAGCTCGTCGCGGGGATAGGTCTCCAGGACGTCCATCAGTGCCTTGCCGGCGTGGCTCATCGGGTCCAACCCGACGATGTCGATCACCTTGGCCGCCTTCTCGCGCAGCACCGGGATCCGGCGTACGGACTCGGTGTAGGCGGCCGAGGAGAACAGTCCCAGGAACCGGCGCTCGCCGACCACCTCGCCGGACTCGTCGAACTTCTTGACCCCGACATAGTCGAGGTGCACCGGTCGGTGCACGGTCGCCTTGGAGTTGGCCTTCGCCAGCACCAGCAGCTTCTTCTCCCGGGCGCGCGCAGCCACGGCCGGAGGCAGTACGCCGTGGCCGGCCGGGTCGGCGCGCAGGATGCCGAAACCGGTGCCAGGTATGGCGATCAGCACCTCGTCGTCGCCCTGACGTTCCAAGCGGTACTCGCGATAGCCGAGGAAGGTGAAGTGGTTGTCGCCCAGCCAGCGCAGCAGGGCCGTGCCCTGCTCGATCTCCTCAGCTGGGACAGGCGGCGGATTGGTCTCCAGGTCCTCCACGACGAGGTCGACCTGGGCGTGCATCCGCTGCCAGTCCTCGACCGCCTCGCGGACGTCGGTGAGCACCTTGAGCAGCCGGTCCTGGATCGCGGCCACCTCGTCGTCGCCGACGCGGTCGATCTCCAGGTGCATCCAGGACTCGCGGGAGACGTCGTGCGGGTCGGTCTCGGCATGCTCGTCGAGAAGTTGCTGCAGCGCACCGGCGACGTCACGGCGTACGACGAACTGCGGGTGCACCACCAGGTGGATCTCGTGATCGCCGTCCGCGAGCGCCATCGTGACCGAGTCCACGAGGAAGGGCATGTCGTCGGTGACGATCTCCACGACCGTGTGCCCGTCGGCTGCCCAGCCGTGGACCGGCACCGACGGGGTGAACACCTTGATGCTGGCCTTGCCCTGCGGCCGGTCCCCTGCCAGGCGCAGCTGGGCCATTCCCGCCCCGAAGAGGTCCTCGGTCGAACGCTCGAGCAGGTCCTCGGGCGCCACATGGCGATAGAAGGTGTTCAGCACCACCTCGACATCGATCTCGGAGGGCGTCTTGCCCGACCGGGACCTCGCGTAGTCACACAGGTTGGTGAGAAGTTCGGACTTGCTCTGCTCCAACGGCGTCACCATCCGAGGTTATGGGTGTGACGCGCGCCTCACAACTCGCGACACGGGACCGTGACTCACAAGGCCGAGCGCAGGTCCCACAGCAACGGGTAGTACTTCAGCTCAAGGCGGCTGCGGAGGTACGCCGAACCAGTGGACCCGCCAGTCCCTGTGCGCGAACCGATCATCCGCTCGACCATCACCACGTGCCGGGCCCGCCAGGCTGCCGCAAGCTCGTCGTGCAGGATCAGCGCCTCTGCCATCGCCCACAGGTCACCGTGGGTGGATCGGTCGTAGGCGATCGTGCGCAGCGAGTCGGTGATCTGCTCGTCCGAGGAGACCTCCAGCCCGCGGGCAGTGAGCAGGGCAAGGAACGCATCCCACAACGAAGGCTCTGCCAGTCGACGACGCAGGTGGTCGCGCTCGGTCGCGGTGAGACCACGGAACCGGTCGACGTACCCCTCGTCCTTGGCGCCTGAGAGGAACTCCAGCTCACGGAACTGCACCGACTGGAACCCGCTCGCCGGAGCGAGTCGCTGGCGGAACTCCAAGAAGTCCTGCGGGGTCATCGTCTCCAGTACGTCGACCTGCTGCACCAGCACGCGCGCGATCACGTGCACCCGGTTCATCAGGTGGCGCGCCCGCCACAGCTGGTCGCCGTCCTCCCGGGTGCCGGCCGCTCCGAGCATCGTGTCGCGGACCGCCTCCACCTCGTGGAGGAGCTGCTGGAACCACAGCTCGTAGACCTGGTGGATCGTGATGAACAGCAGCTCGTCGTGTGCCGGCGGGTCCGACTCGAGGTGCTGGGCGTCGAGCAGCTGGGGCAGACGCAGGTAGCTGCCGTAGGTCAGCTGGGCAACCTCACCGGCCGCCTCCTCGCCGAACGACACGAAGTTCTCTTTTTCCATGGGGCCAACCTATGCGGGTGCGACCCGATGCAGGATGATGCGGACATGCAGCTGCGACATGAGATCACCTACGACGCCCCCCTCGCGGATGTCTTCGCGATGCTCTCCGACCCGGCCTTCCGCCAGGCCTCAGCCAAGGCGATGGGGGTGATCTCCGCCGACGTGACGATCACGCCCGACGGTGAGGGGATCAGCGTCCGCATCGATCAGGTGCAGCCGACCGAGGGCGTTCCCGGCTTCGCCAGGAAGTTCGCCGGCGAGACCACCCGCGCCGTACAGACCGAGAACTGGTCCTCCCCCGCCGGCGGCACGATCACGATCGAGACCCCCGGCAAGCCGACCTCGATCTCAGGAACGCTGTCCCTCACCGAGGCCGGCGGACGTACCACCGAGACGCTCGACGTGGCGGTCAAGGTCAAGGTGCCCCTGATCGGCGGCAAGCTGGAGTCCCTGATGGGCGACCTCGTCGCCAAGGGCATGGACAAGGAGCACGCCGCGGGTGTCGCGTGGTTGGCCGGGGGTCCTCGATGAAGCAGGTCAGCGAGGTACTGCGCTACGACGGCGCGACGATCCAGCAGGTGCACGAGATGCTCGCCGACCCGGCGTTCCGCGAGAAGGTCTGCGACTTCCAGGGTGTCCGCGGCCGCACCGTTACCATCGACGCCCAGGGCGACGGCATGACCGTTATCCTCGACCAGGTCCAGGCCACCCACGGGATCCCGTCAGTCGCCAAGAAGTTCGTCGGCGACCAGATCAACGTCGTGCAGAGCGAGGACTGGACCTCCCTGGAGAAGGGCAACATCCACGTCACCATCCCGGGCAAGCCCGGCGAGATGTCCGGGACCGCGCTGCTCACCGAGGATCCCGATGGCACCACCGAGACCGTGAACCTGAGCGTCAAGGTGAACATCCCCCTCGTCGGCGGCAGGATCGAGGGCGTGGTCGCCGACCTGCTGTCCAAGGCCCTCCGTGCCGAGCACAAGGCCGGCCGGGAGTGGCTCGCCGGGAAACGTTGAGGCTTGTCACATGATTTTCACGTTCTTCTGAAACTCCGCAGCTGCATCTACTCCCCCGTCACACCGTCGATCGACTCGCGGAGCAGGTCGGCGTGGCCGTTGTGCCGGGCGTACTCCTCGATCATGTGCACCACGATCCACCTCAGGTCGAAGGGGTTGTCGGGATGACGTCGGCTCGGCATCACGGCGTACGCCGAGAGCCCCTCGGGAGCTGCCAGGGCATCGCCGAGGATCTCCTCGGAGACCGCGATCGACTTCTCGAGCAGTGACCGAAGCTCCTGCGGAGTGTCGTCGACCGCACTGTGCCATTCCCAGTCATCGTCCGCCGTCCAGTCGGCACCAGCCCAGGGCTCGGGCTCCGGGTTGCCGGCGAAGACCTGGTTGAACCACCAGTCCTCGACGTAGGCCAAGTGCTTGAGCATCCCGCCGAGGGTCATCTGCGAAGGTGGCAGTCGCTGTGCCAGCTGCGCCGCGTCGAGCCCATGGGTCTTTCCCAGCAAGGTCGCACGGTGCCAGGACAGGAAGCCGTGCAGGACCTCGATCTCGGTCCCGTTGTGCGGTGGATCGGTTCGCTGCCTCACGTCCGGGGTCATGCGGCCTGAGCCTAGAGGTCGTCGACCTTGGTGTCTGCGGGGTTTCGGCGCCTGCTCCGCCACACGACGAACGCCAGCAGCACCAGCGGGCCGAAGGCAAGGACGTAGACCAGCGCCTGCTCGCCCCGGTGAAGCGGTCCCAGGTGCAACCCGACCAGACCCAGGCTCAGCAGCGCGAACACCTCGATCAGCCCATGTGCGGGTAGCGGTGGTCCTTCGTCGGGACGAACGTCTCCTTGATCGAGCGCGGCGAGGTCCAGCGCATCAGGTTGGCCGGTGAGCCCGCCTTGTCGTTGGTGCCCGAGGCCCGTGCGCCGCCGAAGGGCTGCTGCCCCACGACTGCGCCGGTCGGCTTGTCGTTGACGTAGAAGTTGCCGGCCGCGAACCGCAGCCGCTCACTCGCCCAGGCGACCGCGGTGCGGTCCTGGGAGATCACCGCACCGGTCAGGGCGTACGGCGAGAAGGACTCCATCTGGTCGACCACGGACTCGAAGCGGCTGTCGTCGTAGACGTGTACGGCGAGGATCGGGCCGAAGTACTCCTCGCTGAAGATCGCGTCGGTCGGGTCGCCGGACTCCACGATCGTCGGACGCACGAAGTAGCCGATCGAGTCGTCGACCTGCCCACCCGCAACCACGTCGAGCTTCTGGGACCGCTTCGCCCGAGCGATCGCCTTCTTGTGCTTCGCGAACGCCCGGTCGTCGATGACCGCACCCATGAAGTTGGACAGATCCGTGACGTTGCCCATCGTCAGGTTCTCGGTCTCCGCGACGAGCTGGTCCTTGAGCTGCTTCCACACCGACCGCGGGACATAGGCCCGAGAGGCGGCCGAGCACTTCTGCCCCTGGTACTCGAAGGCACCGCGCATCATCGCCACCCGCAGCACGTCGACGTCGGCCGACGGGTGCGCGACGATGAAGTCCTTGCCACCGGTCTCGCCGACGATGCGGGGGTAGGAGCGGTAGTTCGACAGGTTTGACCCGACGGCGCCCCACAGCTTGTGGAAGGTGGGCGTGGAGCCGGTGAAGTGGATTCCGGCCAGGTCGGGGTGGTTCAGCAGCACCTCGGAGACCTCGAGACCGTCGCCAGGAAGCATGTTGATCACTCCCGGCGGCATCCCGGCCTCCTCCAGAAGCTCCATCGTCACGTGAGCCGCCAGCTGCTGGGTCGGCGAGGGCTTCCAGATCACGGTGTTGCCCATCAACGCCGGTGCGGTGGGCAGGTTGCCGGCGATCGCGGTGAAGTTGAACGGCGTGATCGCGTAGACGAAGCCCTCGAGCGGGCGGTGGTCGGTGCGGTTCCAGATGCCCGCACTGTTCGCGATCGGCTGCTCGGCGAGGATCTGCCGCGCGAAGTGGACGTTGAACCGCCAGAAGTCGATCAGCTCGCACGAGGCGTCGATCTCGGCCTGCCACACCGTCTTGGACTGACCGAGCATGGTGGCGGCGTTGAGCCGCGCGCGCCACGGGCCGGCGAGCAGGTCGGCGGCCTTCAACAGGATCGCCGCACGGTCGTCGAAGCTCATCGCGCGCCAGCCGGGCGCCGCTGCCGCGGCAGCCTTCACGGCCGCCTGCGCGTCCTTCTTGGTGGAGTTCTTCAGTACGCCGAGCACCTCGGCGTGCGCGTGTGGCTGCACCACCTCGATCTCGGCTCCCCCACCCATCACCTTGCGTCCACCGATGGTGGCGGTCAGGTCGAGCTGCCGCGCGGCCAGGTGTGCGAGCTCGGTCTCGATCGCGGCCCGCTCGGTGCTTCCGGGGGCGTGGTCGAGGGTGGGCTCGTTGACGGGAGCCGGCGGTGAGGTGATGGCGTCCATGCACGCGATGCTGCCAGAGAGCCACGCCGCGAACCAATCGGACGTCTCCCGGCCGAGCGCCGCGGGCTCAGCCGATCAGGTCTTCGATCTCCTGCACCGCGAACCAGCCGAGATCGCCGGGGTCCAGCGCCGCCGGGTCGAGGTCTTCGGTGTCGGCGTGCACCGCGAGCAGGAGACGCAGCGGGACGGCGGAGTCCAGCACGACGCCCGTGGAGTCGCGGTCCTCGGTCAGCCCCTCCACCTCGGCGACGAGCACCACCCGTCGTGGACGGGCATCCGCTGGCAGCCAGGCGCGCGAGTCGTCGGCCGCAGCCATCAGCACGGCGTACTCCCACTCGTCCTCGGAGCCGTCGGGCCACTCCGCACGCAGCCACTCGGTCACGGCGTGGCCGTGCAGCGGCGAGGGGCCGATGCCGCCGTCGGCGAGGTGGGTCGCGAGAGCCTCCAGGCTGGTCGGGAGATAGACGCGCATCAGGTCTTGGGCTTCCTGGTGGTCGAGCGCCCACGTGGCGCGCGGGGACGCTGGTCGCTCGCACTGTCGACGAGCTCGTCGAGTGCCTCTCGGACGCACTGGCCGAGGACCTCGATGTCCGGCAGCGCGTCCCTGTCGGCGGTGATCCCGTAGTAGACGCCGCCGTCGTAGGACGTCACGCCCACGGCGAGGGAGAAACCGGGGTGGAGCGGCGGCACCGGATAGGTCTGCACCATCTCCGCACCCGCGAGGTACATCGGGAACTGTGGTCCTGGCACGTTGGTGATCACCAGGTTGACGTTGCCGCGCGCCTCCCGGTGAGCCACCCGCGAGCCCAGCGCGTGGAAGGTGGTGGGTGCGAAGCCGGCGACGCCGGCGATCCGGTCTGCCGCCACGGCCTTGCCGGTCTCGCTGTGCGCGCGCAGGGCGTAGGAGACCTGGTGCAGGCGGACGACGGGCGACCCCTCACCGATCGGCAGGTCGACGAGGTGGCCGATCACCTGGGATCCCAGCGAGGTCGGCTCGAGCTCCTCGTCGATCACGCTCATCGGCACCAGCGCGCGCAGTCGGCGACCCGACCCGACGGTCTCGGCGCGGGTCATCAACCACGTGCGGACCGCGCCCGCCAGCGTGGTCAGGATGACGTCGTTCACGGTGCCGCCGTGGACGCGACGCACCTTGCGGTAGTCCTTGAGCGAGGTCCGCACCAGCACCACCCGACGCTGGGCGGAGGGTTCGATGTTGAAGGGCGTCTCCGCGGCCGTACGCCGTCCCGCCAGCGCGCCGCCCAGGGTGCCCAGCCGGCCGGCCGCCGCACCGACCGAGCGGGTCAGCGCCGCAGCGTTGCCACGCGCCGTCGCTGCGGCCACCTTGGGGCTGCGTGCGGACTCGACCAACGCGCTGAGCGCGAGCCCTGCCGGTGTCGGCTCAGCCCGCGCGACCCAGCCTTCGTGCACCCGCTGGCGTGGACCCGGGTCCACGTCGAGAAGTACCTGGCCGAGATCGACCGTCGAGATCCCGTCGACCAGGATCTGGTGCGACTTCGACAGCAGCGCCACCCGGCCACCCTCGAGGCCCTCCACGAAGTAGACCTCCCACAGGGGTCGGTCGGGGTCGAGACGACGCGACATGATCCTGGCCGTGAGCTCGCGCAGCTGGTCGAGGCTCCCGGGACGTGGGAGCGCCGAACGGCGTACGTGGTAGGCGAGATCGAAGTCCACGTCGTCGACCCAGATCGGGTTGGCGAGCCGCCCGGGCACGTGCCGCAGACGCTGGCGGTAACGGGGAACGAAGGCGATCCGGTCGTCGATGTGGGCCAGCAGCCGGTCGTAGTCCAGCCCGGAGTCGCCCGGGTCGAAGATCTCGAGGGTCGCGTTGTGCAGCGGCGTCTGCGGCGTCTCGTCCGCCAGCAGAGCAAGGTCGCTGGCCCGCAACCGGTCGCCCATCGCGACGTCTCCGTTCTCGATGCATCACTGATCAGCCGCGGTCCCGCCGTCCGGCACTTCTGGCTCTCATGGGATTGTGTCAGAGCATCTCGGCCCACCGAACCACCGTCCAACGCTGGAGGAATCCCGTGCTGTTGCTTGCCAGTCCGATGCGTCGTCGAGCCGCGGCCGCGTGTTCCGTCCTGCTCCTCGGGGCAGGCGCCGTCGGCTGCGGGTCCGACTCCACCTCGTCGGCGACCGGGCCGACCCCCGACGCCAGCTCGAGCCCCACCCCCGAGACCACCCCGAGCCTCACGTCGGACGCCACTCCGAGTGCCACCACGGTCACTGGCACCACCATCGACATCACGATCACCGCCACGAGCGTGGACCCCAGTGGGCAACAGCTCAAGGTGCAGGCCGGGAAGCCGATCACCTTGAGGATTACGGCGGAGGGGTCCGGAGAGCTGCACGTGCACAGCTCACCCGAGCAGGAGATCGCCTACCCCTCGGGCACCAGCGAGCACACGCTCACCCTCGATCAGCCGGGGCTCGTCGACGTCGAGGACCACGAGCTGGACAAGCTGATCGTCAAGCTCGAGGTGCGCTGAGTGCTCGTGACCAGGCCCCTGCCGGGACTGGTCCCGATGCACGGGTTGGGCGGACAGCAGGACCTGCCGATCCCCCTCACGCTCGCCGTGGCTGCTGCGGTGGCTGCCCTGGTGGTCTCCTTCAGCGTGCTCACCCTCGCGTGGCGCACCCCCCGCTACCAAGGAGCCCGTGGGGGGCGGGCCGTGCCTGCGGTGCTTGCCCGCCTGGTCGACAGCGCCGGCTTCGCCTGCTTCCTCCGGGCCTTCGGTCTGCTTGCCACCGCCTACCTCACCTGGGCCCTGGTCGCCGGCCCCGACCTCGTCGTCAACCCCGCCCTGGGTGTCTTCTACGTCCTGGTCTGGGTGGGCCTGGTCCCGGCGTCGCTGCTGCTCGGCCCCGTGGTGCGTGCCCTGAGCCCCGTCCGCACGCTCAACCTGCTCCTGGCCAGAGCCACCGGCGGCGATCCCTCGACCGGGCTGGTGCAGTACCCCGCGCAGCTCGGCTACTGGCCCGCCGCCGTTGGGCTGTTCGGCTTCGTTTGGCAGGAGCTGGTCAACCCGCAGAGCACCTATCTGGACACCGTGCGGCTCTGGCTGGCGGTCTACTTCGCGTTGATGCTGGTCGGCGCTGCGGTCTTCGGTGACGTCTGGCTGCGTCGAGCCGATCCGTTCGAGGTCTACTCGACCCTGCTCTCGAAGCTCTCCTTCTGGGGTCGCGACGACACCGGCCGGCTGGTGGTGCGCAGCCCGTTGGCCAACCTGTCCACCGTTTCCTCCCGGCCGGGCCTGGTTGCCGTCGTCGCGGTCCTCTTCGGCTCCACCGCCTTCGACAGCTTCAAGGACACGCTGACCTGGCTGCGACTGGTCGAGCGGATCGGTGGCAGTGCGGTCCTGCTCGACACCCTCGCGCTGATCGCGTTCTGTGCCGTGGTGGCGCTGAGCTTCACGGTGGCGGCGATGTCCACCGGCCTCGACCCGGGCGCAGCCACAGGCACGGACCCGGCCCTGCAGCGAGACCAGGACGACGGCGCGGGCCAGGTCGTCGTACGCCGTCGTGAGCTGCCGAGACTGCTGGCGCACTCGGTGCTGCCGATCATCGTGGGCTACATGACCGCCCACTACCTCAGCTACCTGATCGAGCAGGGGCAGCGCACGCTGATCCAGCTCAGCGACCCCTTGGTCCGCGGGGACAACTACCTGGGCACCGCGAACCTGTCGGTGAACTACTGGCTCTCCTTCCACCCCACCCTGCTCGCCTCCATCAAGGTGCTGGCCGTGGTCACCGGGCACATCGTCGGAGTGGTCGCGGTCCATGACCGGTCCCTGAGGCTGCTCCCCCCGCGGCACCAGGTGGTGGGCCAGCTCGGCATGCTCGTGGTGATGGTGGGCTACACCGCCACGGGTCTCTACCTGCTGATGGGCGCGGCCTGAGCCGAGCCCGCGAAGACCTCGTCGTGGAGCGCGGTGAGCCCACGACCCAACGTCGAGTCACCGAGCTCGATCACGGACCTGCCGGCGACCAGCGCGCGATCGGTCGTCGAGCGGTCCTCGGGGAGGTAGTGCACTCCCAGAGGTCGGACGTAGCCCTCGACCATCGCAGTGACGTCCTTCCTGCTCCAGCCCAGGGAGTCGCGCATCCGGTTCACCACGACGCGCACTGGGGCCTCGGAGACGTCACGCAGATCCACCAGGGTCCTGGCCAGTCGGGCGAGCCCGGTCGGCTCCGCAGAGCC
>JBDSBU010000186.1:0-8021 GCA_039921445.1 Marmoricola sp.
CCGGTGTTGGGCCCGGCGTCGCCGTCGAAGATCCGCTTGAAGTCCTGCGCGGGTTGGAGCGGGTAGACCGTGGCTCCGTCGGTGATCGCGAACAGCGAGACCTCCGGGCCGTCGAGAAACTCCTCGATCAGCACGCGGTCGCAGGCGGCGGCGTGGGCGAGCGCAACCTCTCGGTCGTCGGTGACCACGACCCCCTTGCCAGCAGCGAGGCCGTCGTCCTTGACGACGTACGGCGGACCGAACGCATCCAGGGCGACCTCGACCTGCGCGGCCGTCGAGCAGACGTGAGCCATCGCGGTGGGCACCTCGGCTGCTGCCATCACGTCCTTGGCGAAGGCCTTGGACCCCTCGAGCTGGGCGGCCTCCTTCGAGGGACCGAAACAGCTGATCCCTCGAGCACGGACGGCATCGGCCACGCCTGCGACGAGCGGCGCCTCCGGACCGACGACCACGAGGTCGGCGCCGACTGCCTCGGCAAGCGCCGCGACCGCCTTCCCGTCGAGCGGGTCGACGTCGTGCAGGGTCGCGATCCCAGCCATCCCAGGGTTGCCCGGGGCGACATGCACCTCGGTGACCGACGGATCGCGCGAGAGCGCGAGCGCGAGCGCGTGCTCACGCCCACCAGGGCCGATGACGAGGGTCTTCACGTTGCGCGATCCTATCGGCGCTCGGCGACCGGCCGCTTCCGGCACTCAAGCCGTGGGCGGACGCACCTTGGCCTCGTAGGCCGCCCGCGCCACGTGGTCGGCGTTGGCGAGGACCTTGTCGGCCTTGAACGCCTTGGCGATCGCCTCCTGGAGCGAGCGAGGCAGCAGGCCGGTCGTCCGGGTCATCGCCTGCACCCACTGCGGCACCCAGAGCTCGGCCCGCGGTCGACGGATCGCCGAGACGATCACCTCGGCGACGTCTTGAGCCGTGACCGGCTTGATGCCGCGCGCGGTCCCGACCCCCGCGGCGAGCTCGGTGTTCACGATCGTCGGCAGCACGACGCTCACGTCGATGCCCTGGGGCTTGAGCTCGGCCCTGGTGGCTTCGCTGAAGCCGACCGCCGCGAACTTGGAGGCGGAGTACGTCGCCCCGTCCGCGACCGCGATCCGGCCCACGGCGGAGGCGACGTTGACGATGTGGCCGCGGCCGCGCTCGACCATGCCGGGGGCGACCGCCTTGGTGCCGTTGATGATGCCGTGCACGTTGACGTCGATGATCGCGCGGGCGACCTCGTCCGGCTCCTTGAGCACCGAGCCGAGCGGCATGATGCCGGCGTTGTTCACCAACACGTCGATCGGGCCGACCGCCGCGGTCGCCTCCAGGAAGTCTCGCCACGACGCGGCACTGGTCACGTCGAGCGGCGCTGCGACAGCGGCTTCGCCGAGCCGGGCTGCGACCTGGCCGACGAGCTCCGCGTCGCGGTCACCGAGCGCGACCCGCGCACCCTGCGCGACGAGCAGCTCGGCCGTGGCCTCTCCGATCCCCCGGGCGGCTCCGGTGATCACGACCGACAGTCCAGCGATCTGACGCTTGCTCATGCGGGGGTCCTTTCGAGGAGGCGCAGGTCGACCGGCTGGCCGTCTGCGGGGAAGGGCAACGAGTGGTAGTTCAGCCGGTCGCGGTAGTCGGCGTCCACCGTCCACTCGAAGCGACGGAGCAGCTGGTGGAGGATCAGCTTCGTCTCGGCACCGGCGAAGGCCATCCCCAGGCACTTGTGAACGCCACCGCCGAAGGGCTCCCAGGCGTGGCGGTGCGCCTTGTCCTCGCGGCGTTCGGGCGCGAACCGTTCCGGGTCGAAGACCTCGGGATCGGACCAGTACTCCGGCATCAGGTGGCCCAGGTGCACCATCACCGCGACGTAGCGCCGTGCCGGGATGTGCACACCCAGCACCTCGGTGGCCTTGACCGTACGCCGGGCCACGACCGGGACCGGCGGGACCAGCCGCAGGCACTCCTTCATCACCATGTCGAAGGCCTCCAATCCGTCGAGCTGGTCCAGGCTGGGGCACTCGGGCAACCCGGCGGCCTCGGTGCGCAGTCGCTCCTGCCAGTGCTGGTCGGCCCCGAGGCGTCGCATCATCGAGCTCACCGTGATCGTCGTGGTGTCGTGGGCAGCCATCAGCACGAAGATCATGTGGTTGACGATGTCCGCGTCGCTCAGACCGGTCCCACCCTCGTCCCGCAACCCGCACAACACCGAGAACAGGTCCGTACCCCCGGTCGCACGCTGCGCCTCGATCCGCCGGGTGAAGAACTCCTCGAGCAGCCGCCGACCTGCCAGGGCGCGACCCCAACGGGTCCCCGGGATCGGCAACCGCACCAGCGCCGTGGCCGCCTGGACGCAGGCCACGAAGGCGGCGTTGACCTCGGCCAGCTCATCGGCGTCCGCGGTCTCGTCAGCCCCCATGAACACGCGCGTCGCAAGACCGAGCGTGAGCTCCTTGAGCGCCGGGTAGGCCAAGAACCCGCGGCCCGGCTGCCAGGCATCGAGTCCCCGGGAGACGGCGGGGCCGAGCGCGTCGGCGTACCCCGCCAGTCGTGGCCTGGTGAACGCCTCGAGCATCAGCCGGCGGTGTCGGTGATGCTCCTCGAAGTCCAGGAGCATCAATCCGCGATCGAAGAAGGGTCCGACCAGTCGCCCCCAGCCGGGCCCGTTGGCGAAGGCCTTGTCGGCGTTCTTCAGGGCGGCGCCGCACGCGTCCGGTCCCAGGAGCACCGTCCAGCGGCTGCCGAGGAAGCCGACCTCGGAGACGGGTCCGAAGCCGTCGTACTGCTCGCGCATCATCCGCATCGGGTCCCGGACATAGGCCAGGGTGCTCCCCACAAGGGGCAGCCCGCGCCGGAAGAGGGCCGGTCTCGACACCGGGTTGGAACTCGACCGCATGGGCTCTCCATCTGACAGGGATGTCGGTCAGTTTGTGTCAGAAGGCGCCTCACGTCAAGATGCACGCGTGAGCACCTCGGCCCGCACCTACAACGGCAAGTCTGCGCAGCAGCGCGCGACCGAGCGCCGCGCACGCCTGGTGGACGCCGCCATCGACGTCCTGGCCGAGCACGGCGAGGCCGGCGCGACGATGACCGCGATCTGCAACCGCGCCCGCCTGACCGAGCGCTACTTCTACGAGAGCTTTCCCAACCGCAGCGAGGCGCTGCTCGCAGCCATGGACCACGTGGCCGCCGAGATCGCCGGCGACGCCGTCCGCGTCCTGACCGAGACGCCCGGCGCACCCGAGGAGCGGGTGCGCGCCGTGATGACCTCCTTCATCGCCTACCTCGTTCGGGAGCCGGCCAAGGGCCTGGTCGTCGTGGTGCACGCCAGCATCAGCCCGGCGCTGCGGTCCCGCCGCCACGAGCTACTCGAGTCCTTCGCGGCGCTGGTCTCCACCGAGGCGGCCGAGCTGTACGGCGACGACGCCTGGCCGCCCGAGCGCGCACAGATCCATGGACTCGTCTACATCTCGGGGCTCGCCGAGCTCTTCGGAGCCTGGCTCACCGGCCGGGTGACGCTGAGCGAGGACCAGCTGGTGCAGACCGCCAGCGACCTCTTCGTCGCCATGGCCCGGCGTCCGTGAGCCTCTGCGAACGACCTCCTGCTCAGGCCACCACGACGGTCTGCTCGCGCCCGGGACCCACTCCCACGGCCCAGAACGGGGCGCCGGACATCTCCTCCAAGGCACGCACATAGGCGCGTGCATTGGGCGGAAGGTCTGCGAAGCTGCGGCAGCTGGAGATGTCCTCGCCCCACCCGGGCAGGGTCTCGTAGATCGGCACGGCGGCGTGGAACTCCGACTGGGTCATCGGCATCTCGTCGTGGCGGGTGCCGTCGATGTCGTAGGCCACGCAGACCGGGATCTCCTCCCAGGTGCTGAGCACGTCCAGCTTGGTCATGAAGAACTCGGTCAGACCGTTGACACGGGCGGCGTAGCGAGCAACCACGGCGTCGTACCAGCCGCACCGGCGGTCGCGACCGGTCGAGACCCCGACCTCCCCGCCGATCTCCCACAGCTTTGCGCCGTCGTCGTCGAAGAGCTCGGTCGGGAACGGCCCCGACCCGACTCGGGTGGTGTAGGCCTTGATCACGCCGATGATCCGGTCGATCCGCTTGGGGCCGACGCCCGCGCCCACGCACACGCCGCCGGAGACCGGGCTGCTGCTGGTCACGAACGGGTAGGTGCCGTGGTCGACGTCGAGCATCGTGGCCTGCGCACCCTCGAAGAGCACGGTCTTGCCCTCGTCGAGCGCACGGTTGAGCAGCAGCGAGGTGTCGGCCACCATCGGACGCAGCCGCTCGGAGTAGCCGAGCAGCTCCTCGACAATCTCCTCGATCGTGATCGCGCGCCGGTTGTAGACCTTGGTCAGCAGGTGGTTCTTCATCTCGAGCGAGGCCTCGACCTTGTCGTTGAGGATCTTCTCGTCGAAGAGGTCAGCGACCCGGATGCCCACCCGGTTGATCTTGTCGGCGTACGCCGGACCGATGCCGCGCCCCGTCGTCCCGATCTTGTTCTTGCCCAGAAATCGCTCGGTCACCTTGTCGACGGTCGAGTGGTAGGAGGCGATCACGTGCGCGTTGGCGCTGACCACGAGCTCGCCCAGGTCGACGTCGCGGGCGATCAGCGCGTCCAGCTCGCGGAAGAGCGCCTCCGGAGAGACCACCACCCCGTTGGCGATCACCGAGATGCAGTCGGGGGTGAGGATTCCGCTCGGGAGCAGGTGCGTCGCGAACTTCTCGCCGTTGACCACGATCGTGTGGCCGGCGTTGTGGCCGCCACTCGTGCGAACGCAATAGTCGATCGCGTCCTCGGTGGTGAGCTGGTCGGTCGCCTTGCCCTTGCCCTCGTCGCCCCACTGGGCGCCGAGCACGACGATGGCTGGCATGTTCCTCCTCAGACGCGACGACCCCACCCCGGGACGAGGCGAGCGGCGCCCACATCGTAGTGCCGTGAGACCCGACCACTACCCTGACCCGGTGGACCCCCTCTTGTTGATCACCAATGCCGACGCGGGCGGAGGGCAGCAGGAGGCGCTCGAGGTGGCGCTCACGGTGCTGCGTCAGCACGCCGACGTCGAGGTCGCGCACACCAGCAATCCCGGAGAGCTCGACGGCGTGCTGCACCGCGCCGGGTCGCGTTCGATCGTGGTTGCCGGCGGCGACGGCAGCGTCCATGCCGTGGTCAAGGCACTGCATCGACGCCATGAGCTTTCCCAGCACACACTCGGGCTGATCCCGCTCGGCACCGGCAACGACTTCGCCCGCGCGCTCGGCATCCCCCTGGAGCCCGACAAGGCAGCGGCCGCCCTGGTGGCAGGCAAGGCCCGCCCGATGGACCTGATCGTCGATGAGCTCGGCGGCGTGGTGGTCAACGGAGTGCACGCTGGCGCCAGCGCCCAGGCCAGCCGACGCGGCGCGCGCTGGAAGCAACGACTCGGACCGTTCGGGTTCGGCATCCTGGGCTACCCCATCGGAGCGCTGCTCGCCGCCGTCAGACCACCGTTCGTCCGGCTGCGCGTCGAGGTGGACGGCGAGGTGGTCAGCGACATGGACCAGCACATCTTGATGGTCGCGATCGGCAACGGCACCAGCGTCGGGGGCGGCACCGAGCTGACCCCGGATGCCGACCCCACCGACGGACGGCTCGACGTGATGATCTCCTTCGCCACCGGCCCGATCGAGCGGCTCGTCTACGTGTGGCAGCTGCGACGGGGCGACCACGAGGAACGTCGCGACGTGATCTCGATGCAGGCCAAGCAGATCACCGTCAGCGGAGAGGACTTCTGGCTCTCCGCCGACGGCGAGATCGAGGGCCCCGAGAGGCGCCGTTCCTGGCACCTCGAGCCGGCGGCCTACTCGCTGATCGTTCCCTGACTGCCGGTCTGCCTCCGGATGGCCTTGTCCTTCTCCACCCGCAGGTCACCCTTGTCGGCGAAGTAGTCGCCCGGCGTGGTCTCGTCCGACCCGTTCTCGACCTTCATCGCGTTCAGCACCGCCGAGACGACGACGGCGATCACCAGGTTCGCCACGAACGCGGTCACCGCGATGTAGCCCATCTCCCCGATGGCGGGGATCAGGTTCAGGGAGCCACCGAAGTGCTTGCCCGTCGCGGGGTTGATCACGTTGTAGGCCGCGATGGTGCCGTAGATCATGCCGACTCCCCAGCCCGCGAGCAGCGCCCACTTGTGGAACCAGCGGGTGTAGAGGCTGAACACGATCGAGGGGAAGGTCTGCAGGATCCAGATGCCACCGAGGAGCTGGAAGTTGATCGCGTTCTGCTTGTCCAGGGTGAGCACGAAGACCAGCGCGAACCCCTTGACGGCGAGGGAGGCGTACTTGGAGACCCGCGCCTCCTCCGCGTGGGTGGCGTCGGGCCTGATCCACTCCTTGTAGATGTTGCGCGTGAAGGTGTTCGCTGCCGCGATCGACATGATCGCCGCTGGCACCAGAGCGCCGATGGCCACTGCTGCGAAGGCCACGCCCGCGAACCATGCCGGGAAGGAGTCCTCGAAGAGCTGAGGGATCACCAGCTGCGGGTTGGGCTTCCCGTCCACTCCGATCGGCTTGGTGCCGGCCGCGATCGCGACCCAGCCGAGCAGGGCGAGGAGCCCCAGCACGAAGGAGTACGCCGGAAGGATCGAGGCGTTGCGCCGGATCGTCGTACGACTTTCCGAGGAGAGGGTCGCGGTGACCGAGTGCGGATACATGAACAGCGCCATCGCCGAGCCGAGCGCCAACGATGCGTAGGCCCACATCTGGCCGTCGCCGGGGATGAAGGCGCCGTTGGGCTTGCCGGTCACCTCGTTCGTGGTCGACATCTTGTCCGCAGCAGCGCCGAAGATCGCCTCCCAGCCGCCGAACTTGGTCGGCAGGTAGATCACCGCGACGATGATCACCAGGTAGATCAGCGCATCCTTGACGAACGCGATCACCGCCGGCGCTCGCAGGCCTGAGGTGTAGGTGTAGGCCGCCAGCACCACGAAGGCGATCAGCAGCGGCGCGTCCTTGGCCAGCCAGTTCTGACCACCGCCCAGACCGACGACGTCGAGCACCGCTTGGATGCCGACGAGCTGGAGCGCGATGTAGGGCATCGTGGCAAGGAAGCCGGTCACGGCGATCGCGAGCGAGAGCACCCGGGAGTCGTAGCGTCCGCGCACGAAATCCGCGGTCGTGACGTAGCCGTGCCGGTGACTGACCGACCACAACCTGGCCATGAAGACGAAGATGATCGGATAGAGAATGATCGTGTAGGGCACCGCGAAGAACCCCGCGACCGAGCCGAGGGCGAACATCGCCGCCGGGACCGCGATGAAGGTGTACGCCGTGTAGAGGTCCCCACCCAGCAGGAACCAGGTCACCCAGGTCCCGAACTTGCGCCCGCCCAGCCCCCATTCGTCGAGGGACTCCAGGGTGTCGCCCTTCTGGAAGCGGGTGGCCATGAAGCCGAGCACGGTGACCACGAGGAAGAGCACGATCAGCACCGCGAGCGCGACGCCGTTGATTCCCCCACCAGCGGCGAGAGCCGACACCTTGGGGCTCATCGCTCACCCTCCCGGTTCACGGGGGTGGTGTGTCCGGTCGTGCCCGGCCCGGGCTTGCGCGCAGCAAGCACGAGCCGGTGAGCGGTGTAGGTCAGTCCGGCGCACAGGAAGACCCAAAGGAACTGGTACCAGAAGAAGAACGGAAAGCCCCACAAACGAGGGGTGTCGCGGTTGTAGCTGCTCACCCACAACAAGGCGATCACGGGGAGCACGAGGAGCACCCCCGCGATCACGAGCAGCGTCTTGTTGGTCGGTGGGGGGACGTCAGGTTCGCCCGAGCGGGAATCCGTCATGGCACGGCACTCTAGACCGATGTGACCCCGGTCTCACCACCTCAGCCCGACGAATTTTCTCAGCGCTTCTCAGCGCAGAGCCGCGTGCGCCTCCGGGCTGGAGTCATGGAGGAAGGCGTCGCACCGCTCGCGCTCCGCGCTCTCACCGATCCGCTCGGCAGCCTCGGTCAAGGCCGCCAGGGCGCGCAGGAAGCCCCGGTTGGGCTCGTG
>JBDSBU010000187.1:0-30322 GCA_039921445.1 Marmoricola sp.
TGCGTGCGCTCGAGAACGAGATCGCCGTCCTCGCGCGCCGGATCCGGCGGGTGATCGCCGAGCGGGCAAGGATGTTGCACCCCGAGCTCTCCGCGGTGTCCTACTCGATCCTCGGAGCACTGGTGCATTCCGGACCACACCGGGCGAGCGAGCTGGTGGAGCTGTTCTCGGTCGACAAGGGCGCAGTCAGTCGGCACATCCAGTTCCTCCAGGAGCTCGGCTTCGTCGAGCGCACCCCGGACCCCGAGGATCGCCGTGCCGCGATCATCGCGATCAGCGCCGAGGGCATCCGCCGGCTGGAGGAGGTCTCCACGCAGCGGCGCGAGGAGGTGGGTGCCTCGCTCGCCGACTGGACCGAGGCCGAGCTGGAGCAGTTCGTCCTTGCCCTGGGGCGCTACAACGCCGCTCTGGAGTAGTCATGCCCACGGCCCTTCCAGGCCGCCTCCGACCACCGGTGCCGGTGCGCGACAATGGCCGGGTGAGCGACCTGATCGACACCACCGAGATGTACCTCCGCACCATCTACGAGCTGGTGGAGGAGGGCATCGTGCCGCTGCGAGCGCGGATCGCCGAGCGGCTGCACCAGAGCGGCCCGACGGTCAGCCAGACCGTGGCTCGGATGGAACGCGACGGCCTGGTCACGGTCGAGGGAGACCGACACCTGCAGCTCACCGACGAGGGACTGAGCCTCGCCACTCGGGTGATGCGCAAGCACCGGCTGGCCGAGCGGTTGCTCACCGACGTGATCGGGCTCGAATGGGAGCTGGTGCACGAGGAGGCCTGCCGCTGGGAGCACGTGATGAGCGAGACCGTCGAGCGCCGGCTGCTCGAGCTGCTCGACCATCCCACCGAGTCGCCGTACGGCAATCCGATCCCGGGGCTGGCCGAGCTCGGCGAGAGCTCTGCGGGCGAGGAGTTCCGCGACGGGGTCGAGCCGCTGTCCGGAGTGGTCTCGGCTGAGTCCCGCCGGGTCCGCGTACGCCGGATCAGCGAGGAGGTCCAGAAGGACGAGAGCCTGATGGGCGCGCTGCGCCGAGCCGGAGCGATGCCGGGCCAGGTCGTGGCCGCGATCGAGACCAGCGAGGGCGTGCTGCTCGGAAGCTCAGGCGAGACGGCCGAGGTCGACCCCGAGGCAGCCGACCACATCTTCGTCACCACGGCCTGAGGCGTTCGCCCACGCGTCGAGCCACTCGCTGCACCCCGCCTCGACCTTGGCCGTGGCCAGATCGTCGCCGCGGGTGACTCCGCGGTTGACGATCACCACCGGCAGCCCGCGCCGGGCAGCGTGCCGCACGAAGCGCAGACCTGACATCACCGACAGCGAGGATCCCGCCACCACGAGGGCGTCGGCGTCGTCGACGGCTGCGTAGCTCTGCTCGACACGGTCCCTGGGCACGTTCTCGCCGAAGAAGACCACGTGCGGTTTCAAGCGACCACCGCAGACCGCGCAGTCCGGCACCGCGAAGCTGCTGGTCTCCTCGAGGTCGACGTCGCCGTCCGGACGCGCAGGGGCCGTCGCGTGCTTCTCCAGCCAACCGGGGTTGGCCTCGGTGAGTCGACGCTGCATCTCCTCGCGGTGGGTCCGGGTGCGGCAGTCGAGACAGATCACGTCGCTCACCCGGCCGTGAAGCGCCACCATCCGCCGTTGGCCGGCGCGCTCGTGCAGTCCGTCGACGTTCTGGGTGATCAGGAACGACACCGCGCCGTCGGCCTCCAGCCGGGTCAGTGCCCGGTGCCCGTCGTTGGGGGTGGCCGCACCCATCCGGGACCACCCGAGATGGGCCCTGGCCCAGTAGTGCTGCTGGCTGCGGGGGCTGGCGACGAACTCCTGGTAGGTCATCGGCATCCGGACCGGTGCCCCAGGGCCGCGATAGTCCGGGATGCCGGAGTCGGTGCTCAGCCCGGCGCCCGTGAGCACCACGGTCCTGCCTGCGAGCAGACCCAAGGAAGCGAGGTGCGAGTCAACCACCGGCGTAGCGGACCTCGGCGCGGGCGCGGGCCTTGGCGGCCTCCTCGGCGCGGTCCTTGGGCGGAGCGTGGGTGCTCAGCCCGTCGAGGAGCCGGTGGGTGGTCGCAGCCACCTCGGCCACGGCCTTGTCGAAGGCCTCCTGGTTGGCCTGCGAGGGCCGGGTGGAGCCACTGATCTTGCGCACGTACTGCACGGCGGCGGCGTGCACCTCGTCACGTGTGGCCGGCGGCTCGAAGTTGTGCAGGGTACGGATGTTGCGGCACATGCCGTCGAGGGTACGCCGGACCCGGGAGCGGGCGATCGCGAAGTCAGGCGCGGCTTGCGTCCACGGCGATGATCCGGACGCTGTCGCCGACGAGTGCCACCCGGTCGCCGCCGAGCGGGAGCGCGCGCACGCTCCAACCACCGGGGCCCTCGAGCTCCTGGGTGCTCAGGGTGCCGTCCGAGGCGACCCGGAGCACCACCATCCGTGGGCCCGGCTCGTCGGAGGAGCGCGACAGTGAGGTGATCGCTGCGTTCGCCTCCGGGAGCCAGGTGAAGTCGTGCGGATCAGCGGCCGCCCCGAGCCCGGTCTCGAACCCGAAGCGGACCTTGTCGACCTGGCGAGCGTCGGCCGGGTCGCTGATGTCATAGACCGCAGCCTGCGCGCCGCGGGAGCGTCCCTGCTTCGTGGCGTCGGTGCCGAGGCCCAGCAACCGGTCGCCGCCGACCGGGTGCAGGTAGGAGGAGAAGCCGGGGATCTTCAGGGCACCCAGCTGTCGAGGCCGGCTCGGGTCACTGAGGTCGACGGTGTAGAGCGGATCCATCTCTCGGAACGTGACCAGGACGGCCAGGTCGTCGAACCAGCGCACCGACTGGATCTCCTCATCTGGACCGAGACCGCGGAGCTCTCCGACCGGCAGCAGCCGCCCACCGTCCTCGTCGAGGACCAGAACGCCGCTCTCCTTGGTGGTCCCGTCCTTTCCGGGCCACGAGACCGCCACCCGGAGCCGCCCTTGGTGTTCGTCGAGCGACCAGGTGTCGCGGACCACGCCTGGGATGGAGCCTGACGCGACGTAGCGGGTGGTGTCAGCGTCGAGCGCGAACGCGTGCAGTGTCGTGGTGGTCCGGTTGGGCTGCGGCTCGGGTCGTGCCCCTTCCATCGTCATCGTGTCCAGCGGCATCGGGACCAGGCTTCTGCCCCAGTCGGTGGAGAAGACGTAGAGCCGGTCCTGGGAGGCGTAGACGCTCCCGCCTGCCGCGGTGACCGCGACGGCGTCGACGGAGCCGAGGGCGCCCGGAGCGAAGGTGCTCACTGCGAGGGTCTCGGATCCGAGCGCGCTGCCGTCGCTGGGGTGCAGCACCTCTTCGCACGGGACCGCCGGTCGGGACCGGCCCGCGACAGTCACGGTGGGCAGCCAGTCCTCGATCGTGGAGGCACGCACGATGTCGCGGTTGCGCTGGGTGGTTTCGCGGTCGCTGCGTCGGCTCGATCGCGGCTGGATGAAGGGCAGGTCGGGCAGCCCGGTGGAGGTGACCAGCCGGACGGTCTCGCCGTACTGCCTCATGGAGAGGGCGCGACCGGACCATTCCTGCTCGGCGGTGAGGACCGGATGCGCCGGATCGGAGATGTCCAGGTCCAGGAGGTGGGTGCCCTCCTGGCGTCCGGGGTAGCTGCCAGGCATGATCCGCTGGTCGAAGGCCATCGTCGTCGGCTTCGATGCCGTCAGCACGACATGGTCGCCGACCAGCAGCAGACCCTCGGCGTACTCGTTCCTCGGCAACCGCCACGTGCCCAGCTGCCGGGGGCTCTCGCCGGTGACATCGGTGAGTACCACCCGCCCCCCCGCCTGGAGACCTACGACGATCCGGCCGTCGGTCTTGGCGACGTCGGGCTCGTCGACGCCGGCCTCCTGGAGGTTGGTGCCGGTCGGTCCGTTGAAGGCAGGGGACTGTGGGGTGGCGGCCTCGCCGCGAGCCGTCATCTGGTCCATGATGATCGGGTAGCGGCCGCCCCAACCCCACGGCCCGACCTGGTCGAGGGTGCGGTCGACGTACCACTTCAACAGCGTGTCGCAGTCCTGGAACGGCACGAGCGCGGCCGCAGAGGCCGGGGGGAGACCCGGTCCTGTCCCCGGGAGGGGGCCGGGGATCGCGCCGGTCAACCCGAGCGCTCCTGCCAGTGCGCCGGCGCCGAGCGCCAGCCGGGTTCGTGTCCTCATGGTGGTCCGACGCAGCCATGGCCCGGTCGGTTCCCCACCACAGGGGTGCGTGAGAATGGGTCCCCCCCGAACCAGGAGTACTTCTGTGGCAGAGCGCGAGCACGACATCGTCATCTTCGGCGCGACCGGTTTCACCGGGGAGCTGACCGCGGCCTACCTGGCCGAGCACGCTCCCGACGGGCTGCGCTGGGCGCTCGCCGGTCGAAACCAGGCCAAGCTCGAGGCCGTCCGCGACCGACTGGCGAAGATCAAGCCTGCGCTGGCCGAGCTGCCGTTGCTGCGAGCCGACAGCACCGATGACGCCTCGCTGCGGGCGGTGGCGGAGTCTGCCCGCGCGATCATCACCACGGTCGGTCCCTACCTGCTGCACGGCGAGCCGCTCGTGGCCGCCTGCGCCCGCGCCGGCACCGACTACCTCGACCTGACCGGAGAGCCCGAGTTCGTCGACGACATGTACCTCCAGCACCACGACGAGGCGGTCGTCTCCGGTGCTCGGCTGGTGCACACCTGCGGCTTCGACTCGATCCCTCACGACCTCGGTGCCTGGTTCACCGCACAGCAGCTCGGCTCGTCCGCGCCGATCACGATGCGTGGCGTCGTGCGCTCCGCGGCCACGTTCTCCGGCGGGACCTTCCACTCCGGCCTCACGGCGATGAGCCGCGCCCGCCAGATGAAGGCCGCGATGTCGGCGCGTCGCAAGAAGGAGGGGCGTCTCGAAGGGCGCAAGGCCCGCGCCGTGGCCGGCAAGCCGCACCGCGACCGGCTCCTCGGCCTGTGGTTGCTGCCGCTGCCGACGATCGACCCGTTCGTGGTGGCCCGCTCAGCGGCGGCCCTGCCGGCGTACGGCCCGGACTTCCGCTACAGCCACTACGCCGGGCTGAAGACCCTGCGCTACACCGTCGGCGGCGTGGCAGCGGTCTCCAGCCTGGTCGTGGCCGCGCAGATCCCGCCGGTTCGCAACTTCTTGAAGAGCAAGGTCAAGCAAGGGGAAGGACCCTCGCAGGAGCGCCGTGCGAAGTCGTGGTTCAGCGTCGACTTCGTCGCCGAGAGCGCTGGTCGCACCGTGCACACCAAGGTCTCCGGCGGCGACCCCGGCTACACCGAGACCGCGAAGATGCTTGCGGAGTCGGCCATGTGCCTGGTGCTCGACGACAACCCGACGACCTCGGGTCAGGTCACTCCCGCCACCGCGATGGCCGAGAACCTGTTGTCCCGGCTGCAGGCCGCCGGGATGAAGTTCGAGATCCTCACCTGAGGGCTGCACAACCGGCTGGACGAAGCGGGGTGGACCAATTGGTCAGGCGAACAGTGCCTCGCCGACCCAACCGGTCGGCGAGGTCACTCCGGGAGGGACGGCGAACAGGCCTGACCCGGTGTGCTGGAGATACTCCATCAGGCCGTCCTGCGCGGAGAGCCGGGTCTGCATCGGGATGTAGTGCACATCAGGATCACGGACGAAGGCGAGAAAGAACAGGCCGGCGTCGAGTCGGCCCAGCCGGTTGCTGCCGTCGGTGAAGTTGTAGCCACGGCGCAACATCCGTACGCCCTCGTTCTGGGTCGGGTGCGCCAGTCGCACGTGGGAGTTCATCGCGATCAGGGGACCGTCACGGCCAGGAAGCTCGAAGTCGGGCTCGGTGAACTCCTGGCCCCCGGACAGCGGTGCGCCGGCGGACCGGTCCCGTCCGACAAGTGCCTCCTGCTCCCGCAGACTGGTGCGGTCCCAGGTCTCGATCTGCATGTTGATCCGGCGGGCAACGAGGTAGGAGCCGCCGGTGAGCCAGTCCGCACCGCCTGCGTCACCGTCCTGGACCCACACGAACTCGTCGGTCCCGGCCGGGTCCTCGACCTTGAGGTTGGCGGTGCCGTCCTTGAAGCCGAACAGGTTGCGCGGCGTGTCCTGCTTGGTCGAGGTCGAGGAGGTGCGCCCGAAGCCGAGCTGGCTCCAGCGCAGCGCCACCGTGCCGAAACCGATCCGGGCGAGGTTGCGGATCGCGTGCACTGCGACCTGGGGGTCGTGGGCGCAGGCCTGGATGCACAGGTCGCCGTTGCTGAGCTCGGGGTCGAGGTTGTCGGCCGGGAAGTGCGGCAGCTCCCGCAGCCCCTTGGGGCGCCGGTCGCGGATGCCGAACCGGTCCGACCCGTCGCGCTCGAACAGCGTCGGACCGAAGCCGAAGGTGAGGGTCAGACCGCTGGCGCTGAGTCCGATCGCCTCTCCGGTGTCGTCCGGCGGAGCGTCGTACGCCGAGGCGGCACCGCCGCCCACAGGCCTGCCTGAGGTCAGCTCCCGCGCGGCGGCGCTCCACTGCTGGAGCAGCGTGACCAGTTCCTCACGCGAGTCGGTGGTGACGTCGAAGGACGCGAAGTGCAGCCGGTCCTGCGCAGGGGTGAGGATGCCGGCCTGGTGCTCGCCCTCGAACGGGTAGCTCGCCCGGTCGACTCCGGCGGAGGCCTGGTCGTCCTCGCCGAGCGCGAGCACACCGGCTCCCACGGCGCCGGCCGCAACCGCACTGGCGCCGGCGACACCGAGCAGGCGTCGCCGGGAGAGTGGGCGGTCGGCGGTCACGACAAGATCGCGCCGGTCATCTTCGACAACGGCTCGGCGAGGGCGTTGACCTCGTCCGAGAGCTGCTTGCGCTGCGTCGAGGTGACCTTCTCGTAGGACTCGAACCCGCCGCTCGCGCGCAGCGACTCCAGGCGCGACTCGAGGGCCTTGAACTCCTCCTCGATGGTCTCGTAGAGCTTCGCGTCCTTGACCTTGAGCAGGTCCTCGACCGCCTCGAAGGCTTCCTTGGCCCCCTCGACGTTGGCCTCGATGTCCCACAGGTCGGTGTGCGAGAAGATCTCCTCCTCGCCGGTGATCTTGGTGCTGGCGACCTCGTCGAGGAGCCCCTTGGCCCCGTTGCCGATCTGGTCGAGGCGCAGGTCCAGCGAGGCGACCCGCTTGTCGAGCTCCTCGGTGTTGGCGAGCAGGTCCTCGGCATACTTCGTGCGGTCGGCCTTGCTCAGGCGCTGGGCGCCGGACGGCGACCACAGGTCCTTCTCCAGTCGATGCCATCCGGTCCACTCGGCGCCGGGCTCGACGTCGGCCTCTCGGAGGTCCATCTTGGGGTCGAGGTCGCCGAAGGACTCCGCGACCGGCTCGATCCGCTCGAAGTGGGCGCGGGCCGGGGCGTAGAGCGAACGCGCCTGGGCGTCGTCGCCGGCCAGATAGGTCTCCACGAACTCGCGGGTGCTGGTCACCAGCTCTGCGGTCTCACCCTGCACGTAGGTCTCGTACGCCGAGACGGAGGCGTCGACGTCACCCTGGTCCAGACCCTTGACCGCGACCTTGTCCCCGGAGTCGGTGACCACGAAGTCGGCACGGATGCCCTTGCCGCTCATGCCGGGCTTGCACGCGGTGAGGTAGGTGGCCGGAGCCGCGGTGATCACCAGCTCCCGGGTCAGCCCGGGGCCGATGTTCTCGACCTCCGCGACGATCTTGGTGCCGGCCTCGTCATAGAGGTAGAACTCGGTGACCTTGCTGCCGGTGTTCTCCACCTTGAAGGCGACGCGCCCCGAGGGCGCCGTGGTCGCGCTCAGGGTGCAGGCGTCGTCAGAGGACTTCACCGATATCACCCCACTGCTGTCCTTCGCGGCGGTGCTGTTGGACTCGGTCAGGCTGCAGGCGGAGGTCGCGACGAGAGCGCCCAGTGCGCAGGCAGTGGCGATCGGTCGGTACAAAGGCATGGGGGAGGGGCCTTTCGGGCTCAGCGGTGGCTGGGTCGGGCTTGGGCAGGGCTCGGCGCGGGCTCAGCGGGCGGTGGCGGGCTGCGGCGTCGCGGCGGCGGCGGGGGTTTCCCGGTGGCGCATCATCCGCAGGAAGAAGAACATCGTCGGCACCACGTAGGCGGTCCAGGCAATCGCCTGCAGCCAGGTCGTGGTCGGGGAGAAGTTGAAGATCCCCTTGAGCAGGGTGCCGAGCACGGAGGTGGGATCGATGGTGCTGCTCACGTCGAAGGCCAGCCTGCCGAGGCCAGGCAGTACGCCGGCCTCCTGCAGGTCGTGGACGCCGTACCCCAGCACGCCCGCGGCGACGACGATCAGGATGCCGCCGGTCCACGCGAAGAACTTCGAGAGGTTGATCTTGAGCACGCCCTTGTAGAAGAAGTAGCCCATCACCACGGCCGTGACGATGCCCAGCAGGGCGCCGAGCAACGGTGAGGTCGAGGACCCGGCGCTGCCTGTCGCCGCCTGGGTGGCCGCCCACAAGAACAGCGCGGTCTCCAGACCTTCGCGACCGACGGCGAGCAGTGCGACGAATGCGAGGCTGAAGGCCCCACCTTCGGCAGCAGTGTCGATCTTGCCGCGCAGCTCCCCGGAGAGGCCTCGAGCGTGCCGTGCCATCCAGAAGACCATCCAGGTCACGAAGCCGACGGCCACGATCGACAGGGTTCCGCCGATCAGCTCCTGGGCCTCGAAGGTGAGCCGTCGGGGGCCGTAGGTGAGCAGTGCCCCGAACGCCAGCGAGACCAGCACGGCCAGAGCGACACCGGTCCAGATGCGTGGCAGCAGTGCTCGCCGGTCGGACTTGACCAGGTAGGCGATCAGGATCACGACGACGAGGCTGGCCTCCAGCCCCTCGCGCAAGCCGATCAGGTAGTTCGCCAGCATGGGGGTCTCCGCAGCGTGTTCGGTGTCAGGTAAGGCTTACCTAAGCACCGTACACCGGGCAGGTGACAGCCGCGAGTGGGCCGGGCTGTGAGCCCGCCCACTCGCGGCTGTGGTGGCTCACCTGCCGAGGCGGGCCTTGGGCGGGATCGGTCGACCCAGCGTGGTCAACGGTGCCGCTGAGCTGCCGTCGAGCCTGATGGCCGAGAACTGCACCGGGACCCCAGTCGTGGTGTTGAAGTTGGTGCTCGAGTCGCAGATCAGTCGGGTCGTTCCGCTCGCAGGAACGGTGACGGCGGCGCTGGCGTTGGCGTAGGTGTCGGTGAACCCGCCGGTGCTGACCGCGCTCTGGACCGCGGAGTACGCGCTTCCACTCGGTCCAGCTGTGTACACGTAGCAGCGCATGCTGGCGGGTGCGGCGGCGCTGGCAGTCACGTTGTCGAACCCCACGGTGTAGCTGATCGCGTAGTCACCAGGGGCCAGCGGGATGTTCCACATCTCATGGCTGCCGCGTGCGCCGCCTGCGCCGTCCTTGAACACCTGTGCGCGACTCTGGAGCGCAGCGGCGCTGAGACCGTCGAGGCTGTCGGCGTTCAGGTTGGTCACCAAAAACCACCCAAATGTGCCCCAGGCAGGAGTCGAACCTGCGACCTTTCGCTTAGGAGGCGGCTGCTCTATCCACTGAGCTACTGGGGCGCGACCTCGCGGTCGGCGTACATCTTGGCATGTGCTCGAGGTCCCTGAGGTGACGGCAGGCTCATGTGATGATTTGGGGTGACCCGGATCGTTGATCACAATGAGGGGTCTTCCCCAGAACGAGGTCACGTTGTCAGACGATTCTCCGCGCCACCGAGGCAGGGTGCCTCGCCGACGCCGGATCACGACCCGGGTGGTGGCGACTTTGGCCATCGTGGCGGTCGTGCTGACCTCGACCCTGGTGATCGTCTACAAGAAGCTCGAAGGCAACATCAACGCGGTCTCGATCTCCGAGCAGCTCGGCAGCGACCGGCCCCAGGCCGTCGACGTCTCCGGGCCGAAGCGCCCGATGAACGTCCTGGTGATGGGCTCAGACAGTCGTGACGGCACCAAGATCGGAGGGGACACCCCCGGGCTCTCCGACACCACGATCCTGCTGCACCTCTCCGCCGACCGGTCGCGGGCGTACGGCGTCAGCCTGCCTCGCGACGCGATGGTGGACCGTCCGGAATGCACCACCAAGGACGGCAAGCAGAAGATCCCGGCAGCGCTGACCCAGTTCAACGCGGCCTACGCCGTCGGGGGACCGGCGTGCACGATCCGCACGGTCGAGAAGCTGACCGACGTCCGGATCGATCACTTCGTGGTGATCAACTTCGCCGGCTTCCAGGACATGGTCAACGCCATCAACGGCGTCACGATCTGCGTGCCCAAGGAGGTCAACGACACCGTCGGGAAGATCTACCTGCCGGAGGGGACCTACAAGGTCAACGGTCGCCAGGCGCTCGACTACGTCCGGGTCCGCCACGACCTCGGGGCGCCGACGGGCGACATCGGCAGGATGAAGCGGCAGCAGTCGTTCATCGCCGCGATGATCACCAAGGTGGTCTCGGCCGGCACCCTGGCCAACCCGGTCCGGCTGTTCAAGTTCCTCAACGCCGCCACCCAGTCACTGACCACCGACACCGGGTTCGCGCACCTCAAGGAGCTGGCCTCGCTCGGCACCGAGCTCAAGGACATCGGACTCGACAGGATCAAGTTCATCACGGTCCCCAACGAGCCGTGGCCGCAGGACAACAACCGGCTGGTGTGGACCTCCGAGGCCAACGATCTGTGGAGGCGCATCCGCAACGACCAGGCGCTCGGACCCTACGAATCGACAGCGCTGTCCGCCGGGACGGATGCCGGCGGCAAGCCGACCGCGAAGCCGAGCCCGTCCGCGAGTGCGTCCGGCTCGCCGTCGGGCAAGCCGTCCGGCAAGCCCTCGAAATCCGCTGGCCCGACGGATGCGGAGCGCAGCGCAGCAGCTGCGGAAGCGGGCCTGTGCGCCTAGCGCGACCCGCACGACCACTCGGGGCCTCGGGTTGCTGTTATCGAGTCGTTACCGCAAGATGGCGGCTGTGAGGATTGTCCTGACAGGCGGCACTGGCGTCATCGGCCGGGCTGCAGTCGTCGCTCTGCTGGGAGCCGGTCACGACGTCGTCGTGCTCTCGCGCTCGCGTGCCAACGCTGCGGTGATTGCAGAGCTCGGGGCGAGCGCCACCTCCGGAGACATCTTCGACCGGGGCAGTCTCGAGCTGGCCTACGCCGGCGCCGACGCGGTGATCAACCTCGCGACCAGCGTGCCGACCGGCTACGGCGCGGTGCTTCCGCGGGCGTGGCGACGGCACGACTTGTTGCGCACCGTCGGAGTCCGCAACGTGGTCGAGGCGGCCCGGCGGGCGGGCGTACGCCGGGTGGTGCAGGAGAGTGTCAGCTTTCTCTACGCCGACCAGGTCGACGCGTGGATCACTGAGCAGAGCCCGGTCGAGATCACCTCGATGACCGAGCCGGCGGCCGTGGGCGAGTCCTTCGTCCAGGACTACGCCTGTGACTCCCGGACCGGGGTGGTGCTTCGCTTCGGCACCATCGTCGGGAACGACCCCCAGACCCGGTTCTGGCTCCGCGCCGCCGCTGGTGGACGGCCCGTGGGCGTGGGTGCGCCGCAGTCGTGGGCGCACCTGTTGCACACCGACGACCTCGGTCCTGCGGTGCTGGCCGCGCTGCATGCTCCGAGCGGGGTCTACAACGTCGGGGCCGAGCC
The DNA here is from genome assembly GCA_039921445.1 of Marmoricola sp. Classification (GTDB taxonomy): domain Bacteria; phylum Actinomycetota; class Actinomycetes; order Propionibacteriales; family Nocardioidaceae; genus Marmoricola. The sequence goes on from JBDSBU010000187.1 coordinate 11,597, forward strand.
CGTGCAACGCCGCGGCCTCGTGCAGGGGTACGCCGACGCGGTCGGCGCCGAGTCGGCCGCGTTCATGGGCGTGGTGAGCCGGTGGTTCGCCGGGCCGCGACTCGAGCCGCTCACGCGCTCGCTGCGGGTGTGCTCGGACCACTTCGCCGCCCAGACGGGCTGGCGCCCGACCCGCCCACGTTTCGAGGCCAGCTGGTTCGACGTGGCGCTGCCGGCGAATCCCGGCCTGGTGGAGATGCGCCGGTGAGCGCGCCGACGCAGGCAGAGCAAGCAGCCAGGCGCCGACGGCTCGCCGAGGTCTTCGGCGACGTGCTGCCCGAGCAGACGTCCGACGACGTCGACCCCCGGGAGGGGGCCGACGCCTCGGAGGAGTGGCTACGACGTCAGGTGCCGCCGCACCACGGGTGAGTCAGACCTGGCCTGAGCGCGCGGCCAGCAGGTCGCGGATCTCCTCGAGCACGGCGACGTCGGCGGGGGTCCCGGCCGGCTCGGAGGGGAAGTACTTCTCCTTCGCCTTGGTGTAGGGCAGCACCACGAAGAAGTAGACCACCGCGGCGAGCAGCACGAACGAGATCGTCGCGTTCAGGAAGGCACCGAAGGTGTTCGCCTTGTTGCTGAACACCGCCGACGCGGAGTCCGGCATCAGGCCGGTCAACCAGTTGGTGAAGGTGCTCACGACCTTTCCGAAGGCGACGGCGATGATGACCGCCACGGCCAGGTCGACGAGATTGCCACGCAGGATGAAGTTCTTGAATCCGTTCATGGACCGGGAGACTAACGGTTCCACACGATGGTGAGGAAATCCGTCATGGACCGGGCGGCGACCTCGGTTGCCATCAGGCGCGGAACTGCTATGACCACCAGGCGACCGGGAGTCGCTGTCCCGAAGACCTCACCGCCCTCGCGGGGAATGGCGATCACCGAGACGTCGGCCGCGATCGTGGTCGATGGATCTCTGCCCTCGGGGTCGGCGCCGACGAGGGTGACCACGTCACCGACCCGGAGCAGACCGACGACCGCTGGGTCGCTCACCCTGATCGGGACCGCCGTACGCCCCGGGTAACCGGCCAGCAGGCTGCGACCGATGGTTCGGGCCTCGGTGACGATCTCCCCCTTGGCCAGCGGCGCAGCCAGCGTGCGCCCCGACACCGCCGATGGATCACTCAGTGCGCTCTCGGGAGCGGTTCCAGGTGGTAGCCGGGTCAGCTCGAGGTCTTGCGAGCGCACCACGGCTCCGCCGGGTAGGTCCCGGGACGCGGTCAGGACCGCGACCGTGGTCGGTGGGGGAGGGGAGGCGGCCTGCAGCACTGCCAGCACTGCCCCGGAGGCGGCCAGCGCGGCCAATGGTCGTCGATGGACCAGGACGCGACGCCGTGCACGGAGCAGTCGGTCGAAGGGTCGGAGCGGCTTCATGCGCCCCGAACCTAGGCGGGATCAGGAAGTTGTGCTGACCTTGTCCACAGGCTTTGCCGACGAGCCCTCTTTCGAGCCCTCTTTCGAGGTCGAGGGCGAGCTCGTCGTGGACTTTGCAGCAGCTGAGGAGGTCGAGGCCGGAGCCGCGCCATCGCTGGTGCTCTGGGCGCCACGGCTGTCGTTGCGGTAGAAGCCCGAGCCCTTGAAGACCACGCCGACAGCGTTGAAGACCTTGCGCAGGCGGCCCTCGCACTCGGGGCACACGGTGAGGGAGTCCTCGGAGAAGCTCTGGAAGGTCTCGAAGAAATGGCCGCACTCGGTGCAGGAGTACTGATAGGTCGGCATGCATTCCTCCGGAAGTCCCGCTGGAGAGGTGTTGGCACTCGCCACTGACGAGTGCCAATGCTACGACACTGTCCGCAAGCGGGCACAATGCTCGCTGTGAGTCCTGCCCGCACCTTCCCCGACTGGCCGGGCTGGGCGCGTGTCACCTCCTACGTCGCGGTGCTGGTTGCGCTGACCATGGTGGCGGCCGCCGTGGCCGTCGTGGTCGTGGTCCGTCGCCCACTCGCGCAGGTCGAAGGCACGATTGGGATCGCCGGGCTGAGCGGCAAGGTGGAGGTGTTGCGTGACGATCACGGCATCCCACAGATCTACGCCGACACCAGCGAGGACCTGTTCGTGGCCCAGGGGTTCGTGCAGGCCCAGGACCGGTTCTTCCAGATGGACTACAGCCGACGCGCCAGCGCCGGGCGGATCAGCGAGCTGATCGGAGCCTCGGGAGTGCGGGCGGACATGGCCGAGCGCACGATGGGCTGGCGTCGGGTCGCCGCGGCCGAGTACGACCTGGTCTCGTTGGAGACTCGGAGCCACCTGCAGGCCTTCAGCGACGGGGTCAACGCCTACCTGCGCGGTCGCTCCCAGACGGAGATCTCGCTGGAGTACACCCTGCTCGGTCTCGGTGGCCTGGACTACAAGCCGGAGGCCTGGACGCCGGTCGACTCCTTGACCTGGCTCAAGGCGACGGCGTGGGACCTCAACGGCACCATGGACGAGGAGGTCCAACGAGCGCGGCTCTCGGTCAACCGGACGCCCGAGCAGGTCTCGGAGCTCTATCCGCGCTTCGCCTACGACCGGTTCTCGCCGATCGTGACCGACACCTTCGGTGTCCGGCCCCGCGTCGCGCCGTCGTTCTCGGTCGACCCAGCGCCTCTGGGACGCGACAACGGCGTGGGAGCCAACAGCTGGGTGGTCTCGGGTCGGCACACCGTCTCGGGCAAGCCGTTGCTCGCCAACGACCCGCACCTGCAGGCCACCGTTCCGGGACCCTGGTACCAGGTCGGGCTGCACTGCCGCAGTCTCAGTGAGGACTGTCCCTTCGACGTCAGCGGGTTCAGCTTCGCCGGGATGCCGGGGGTGATGGTCGGTCACAACACCCGGATCGCCTGGGGCCTGAGCAGCCTCGACCCCGACGTCAGCGACCTCTACCTCGAGTCGGTCCTGGGTCATGCCTACCTCTACGACGGCAAGCGGCTTCCGCTCGCCGAGCGCGATGAGGTGATCCGGGTCCGTGGTGGGAGCTCGCGGGTGTTCACGGTCCGCTCGACCGAGCACGGCCCGCTGCTCTCAGACGTCTCGCCCGAGCTGTCCAGCGTCGGTGCCAACGCCGAGGTGCCGTCCGGCGCGCCCTACCGGGGCAACGGGTACGCCGTCGCGCTGGCCTGGACGGCGCTGCGTCCCCGGCCGACGGCCGATGCGATCTTCGCCCTGGACCGGGCGACCGACTGGACCGAGTTCCGCGAGGCGGCGCGGAAGTTCGACGTACCCAGCCAGAATCTCGTCTACGCCGACACCGAGGGCAACATCGGCTACCAGGCCGCGGGCTGGATCCCGGTCCGTCCCAACGACGGCGCCGCGAGCCCGGGCGCCTATCCGGTCGCAGGATGGCTCCCGGAGAACGACTGGAGCGGGAAGTTCGTGCCGTTCGAGAAGCTGCCGAGTGTCTACAACCCGCCCTCGGGGGTGATCGTGGCCGCCAACCAGGCCGTTACGGGGCCGGACTACCCCTACCAGCTGGCCGGATCCCCCGACCATGGCTACCGCAGCCAGCGCGCGCGAGACCTCCTGGAGCGCAGCATCACCGAAGGGGACCGGCTCGACGTCAACGACGCGACCGCGCTGCAGCTGGACTCGCGCAACCCGATGGCCCCTGTGCTGGTGCCCTACCTCAAGCGCCAGCTGCTGACCTCGAGGTACTACGCAGACGGCCAGCGGCTGCTCGCCGACTGGGACTACGCCCAGCCTGCGGACTCTGCGGCCGCTGCCTACTTCAACGTGGTCTGGAGCAACCTGCTCCGACTCACCTTCCACGACCAGCTGCCGGAGTCGCTGTGGCCGGACGGTGGTCAACGATGGATGGCCGTGGTCTCCAACCTGCTCCGGCGACCCAACAGCCCGTGGTGGGACGACTCGAGCACCGACGGGGTGATCGAGGATCGCGACTCGGTGCTCAACCAGGCCATGCGGGACGCCCGTGACGAGCTCACCCGGCGGCTCGGGGTGGCGCCCAGTCGGTGGGCGTGGGGTCGTCTGCACCGGCTGGAGCTGAGCAACCCTGCAGTCGGTGACTCCGAGGGTTCGCTGCTGGCGCGGGTCCTGGACCGAGGCCCCTATGACGTCGCTGGCGGGAATGCGGCGCTCGACGCCTCGAGCTGGGACGCGGCGAAGGGCTATTCGGTCACCTCGCCACCGGTGATGAGGATGGTCGTGGACCTCGACGACCTCGATCGCTCGCGCTGGGTCTCACTGGCGGGAGCATCGGGACACGTGTGGTCCGATCACTACGGTGACCAGACCCCGTTGTGGGTCGCGGGGCGAACCCTGACATGGGCCTCCACCCGGGAGGCCGTGGCGGAGGCCACGAAGGATCGACTGCTGCTCATCCCGGGCCGCTAGAAGCGCACCACGCCCTCCTCGGTGACCGCGGCTCCCACCGCGCGGTCGTGCACCTCGGCGGGCACCTGCTCGAGCAGCTCGTCGTGGTGCAGCAGCACGCACACGAAGGTGCCGACCGGCACCCGGCCCAGGGCCCGGTCGTAGGACCCTCCGCCGCGTCCGAGGCGGACGCCGTCGCGCCCCACCGCCAGCCCCGGCACGAGCACCACGTCAGCGGTGGCGATCGCCTCGCACCCGAGCGGGGGACTGCTGGGTTCCAACAGGCCGCGGCCTGCTGGACGAAGGTCGTCGGGGGAGTAGTAGGCGGCCCAGTCGAGGTCGTTGTCGGGCTGGAGCAACGGGAGCAGCACGCGCTTGCCTGCTGCGCGCAGGGCGTCGAGCAGGGGTCCCGTGCCGGGCTCGCTGCCCACTCCGACGTACGCCGCGACGCTGGCAGCAGCTCGCACTTCGGGTGTCGCCATCAGGTGATCGGCCACCCGGCGGGCGTGCTCGCCGAGAACGACCAGAGGAAGCCGCTTGCGACCGGTCAGCAGCTGGTCCCGCAGGGCGAGCTTGGTGACCCCTATGAATTCCGGCACGGATCAAGCCTACGATCGGTTCATGACATCGAAGGGCCTGAAGCAGGCGACCGAGAAGATGCGGAACGCTGGCGTTGACCAGGTCGCGATCGACGTCTTTGCGCACTACTACCGCCTGATCGAGCGTGGCGAGACCGGCATGATCACCGAGGACTCGATCGAGCCGCACGACATGGAGTCGCTTGCCGACGTCGAGGTCAGCGACGAAGTCGCCGCCGAGGCGATCGGCGCGACCGCGGTGATCAAGCTCAACGGTGGGCTCGGCACCTCCATGGGCATGGAGCGCGCGAAGTCGCTGCTGTGCGTGCGCAGCGGCTTGTCGTTCCTGGACGTGATCGCCCGGCAGGTGCTGCACCTGCGCAAGGAGTACGGCGTCGCGCTGCCCCTGATCTTCATGAACAGCTTCCGCACCTCCGAGGACACCCTGGCTGCGCTCGCACGCTACGAGGACCTCCCGGTCGAGGGTCTGCCGCTGGAGTTCCTGCAGAACAAGGAGCCCAAGCTCCGCGCCGACGACCTCACCCCGGTCACCTGGACGATCGACCCTGCTCTGGAGTGGTGTCCCCCCGGGCACGGCGACCTCTACACCGCGATGATGGGCACAGGTCTACTGGAGCAGCTGATCGAGTCCGGCTACCGCTACGCGTTCGTCTCCAACTCCGACAACCTCGGGGCGATGCCCGACGCCCGGGTGGCGGGCTGGTTCGCCTCCACGGGCTCGCCCTTCGCGCTCGAGTCGGTCCGGCGTACTCCCTCGGACCGCAAGGGCGGGCACCTGGCCCGTCGCAAGGTCGACGGTCGGATCGTGCTGCGCGAGACCGCTCAGACCACGGACGCCGACAAGGCGGCGCTCGGTGACCTCGAACGGCACAAGTTCACCTCGACCAACAACTTGTGGTTCGACCTCGCCCGGATGCGCCAGGAGCTGCAGCACCGAGACGGCGTTCTTGGCCTGCCCCTGATCCGCAACGAGAAGAACGTCGATCCCGCCAACCCGAAGAGCCCGAAGGTGATCCAGATCGAGAGCGCCATGGGCTCGGCGATCGAGCTCTTCGACGACTCGACCACCATCGAGGTCGGCCGCGACCGGTTCGTGCCGGTGAAGTCGACCAACGACCTGTTGGTGCTGCGCTCGGACACCTACAAGCTCACTGAGGGCTTCGTGCTCTCCCAGGTCAGCGAGAGCCTCCCGTTCGTCGATCTCAGCGAGCACTACAAGGTGGTCGGCGACTTCGACCGCCGCTTCCCGGCGGGTGTCCCGTCGCTGAAGGATGCCGAGTCGCTGGTCATCAAGGGCGACTGGATCTTCGGGTCCGACGTGCGCGTCAAGGGCAAGGCCACCCTCGACGGGGAGCACGGTCGCATCGATGCGGGCACGGTCCTCGGAGACCGTGCCTGAGATGGCACTGACTGGCTTCAGGCAGGCTCGACTGTTCTGGTCATCACGCAGTTCTTGAGCCCCTTCGGCCGGTCGTAGGTGAAGCCCAGCCGCTCGTAGAGGCGGCGGGTCCCGTTGTAGAGGAACGACGACGACATCTTCTTGGTCTGGTCGGTCAGGTCGTGCGGATAGCTCTCGACCCGCCCGCCGCCTGCCTGCGCGATCAGGTCGAGGGCACCGGTGATCGCCAGCTCGGTCACGCCCGTCCGCCGGTGGCGCTTGTCGACGAACACGCAGGTGATGCGGTAGTCGGGGTCCGCGGACTTGGTGGCGTCGTACTGCTTGCGGTGATGCAGGGTCGGCAACTCGACGGGCGTGCCGTACTCCGCCCATGCGATCGCCTCGTCGCCGTCCATGACCAGCGCGGCGTGCGCCTTGCCCTGCTCGACGTAGGTCTTCTTCAGTGCGCGGTTGCCTTCGGCGCTCTGGCCGCGCTCGGCGCAGTCGGGGTGGAACCAGATGCACCAGCAGCCGCCGAAGATGCCGTTGTGTCGCTGGACCAACGCGTCGAATGCGGGCCAGGTCTCGGTGCTGAGCGAAGCGATCGTGTACGACGTCTCGGCGGCCATGCCGCTCACCCTAGAACCGGTTCCGGACGATCGGCACACGACACAGGTCAACCGAGGAGAACGGCGGGCTTCTGAGCTCGAGATGGTTGCGACGGCGCTGTCGGCCTCTTCGTCTCCGAGGCGGGCGGGTCGATCACTCCGGGTAAGGGTGCGGCGTGCGGCTCGGGGCGGCCAGGAGGGGCAGCACCATGGCGACCTCGTCGGCGTCACCCTCGGCCCGGCCCGCAGCAACCCGAGCGGGCCGACGCTCCGACGTCGGACGGAAACCGAAGCTGCTTGCGAAGCCGACCGCGGACGCATTGTCGGAGCCCACCCAGAAGTAGAGCAGCCTGCGATCATCCTCGGCCGCCTTCCGGCGTGCGGTCGCGACCAGGTCCCGCGCGACGCGCTGACCACGCACATCCGGGGCGGTCCAGAGGCCGAACACCTCACCGGTCTGAGGATCATCGTTGTGGAGTCCCAGGCAGACCAGACCGACTGGTTCGTTAGCGCGCTCGGCCACGATGCGGGTTGCGTGGCTCATCCGTTCGCGCCAGAAGTCGTCTTCATAGGACACCTCGTCCTCGAAACGGGCGAGAAAGGCTGCTGGGGCATCGCGCAGCGCCGCCAACCGGACGTCGCGGTAGAGCTGCCATTCACTCTCGATCAGGAGGCGGACCTTGATATCGGTCATGCTCGAGGTTTGCACACCCACCGGGGTCGATCAGCGCGAGACCACGGCACACTTGGCGGCCAACCACTGCCGGAGGCGCGCGGTGACGATCAGACGTGGTGGGCGGGCCGCACCGCCCAGCTTCAGCCGGCGACCGGCTGCGACACCGCCCTCATCGGCCCGGGCACGTGTGCGACCGGGGCGAGCTGCTCCCTGCGCCGATAGGCCCATCCGGGACCGCGGAGAAGGAAGAACAGCCGGTCGGACCACTTCGGGGCGGTCGAGATGTCCTTGGCGATGTCCTGCCACTCATGGGTGGCGATGGTGAGGGGATCGAAGGAGCCGAGGTTGCGGGTCAGGCCGTAGCGCACCGGTTCGACCTCTGGTTCGAAGGTGCCGAAGAGCCTGTCCCAGATGATCAAGATCGAACCGTGGTTGATGTCGAGATACTGCCGCTGGCTGCCGTGGTGCGCACGGTGGTGGCTCGGGGTGTTGAGGATCTTCTCCAGCCAGCCGATGGAGCGCACCGCCTCGGTGTGGATCCAGAACTGATAGATCAGATTGATCGCCCGAGCGTCCTGGATGTACCTCGGCGGGATGCCGGCGAGGGCCAGTAGTCCGTAGGGAAGCGTCATGGTGAACCCCTCGGCCACCGGCTGGCGAAGCGCCGTCGACAGGTTGTAGCGCTCACTGCTGTGGTGCACCACGTGCACCGCCCACAGCCAGCGTGATTCGTGGGACAGGCGGTGGTTCCAGTAGTAGATGAAGTCCCACCCGGCGATCGCGAGCAGCTGGACCGCAGGCCCGCTGCGCATCCCGAAGGGTGCCCGTTGCGCTAGCCGGGTTGCCGAGGTCTGCGTCGCCCACACCGAGGCGGCGGCCACCGCCGTGGAGGCCACGGCGGCGACGGCCGAGCCGGAGGTCATCAGCCCCAAGGCATCCACGCGCGAGCGCACGAGGATCGGAGCAGGGTCGTCCGAGGGCAGGGTGCCCGCCTCGGGCAGTGTGCCGCCGTGATCACGACGCCGACGGAGCACGTCCCCCACGGTTGCGGCCGCACCGCTGGCGACCCCGATGGCCAGGAGCGCGGTGCCGGCCTTCGTGGCGCCGGGTGAGAGCCGGCGGAGGATCGGGCCGGTCACGAAGGGTGCGACGAGGCTGCCGATGCCCATCGTCAGGCTGGCGATGGTGTCATTCAATTCGTAGTCGCCTGCCCGACTGATGCCCGGCTCGGCCGGGTGGGTGCGCTGCCACCACAGCTCGACGCCCATCGCCGCAACGAAGGCGGGCACGGCCAGGACGGTCAGGTCGGGACGCGGCATGATCGGCTCCTTCGCGATGCGTGACGAAGTGAACCTACGGCAAGTCGCCTTGCCAGCCATCGGGCGCAGCGTCGCAGAGACCGAACGGTGGCATCGACGGAGGAGGTGCGCGAGACTGCCTCGATGCCTACCGAGTACGCCCACAGCGACCAGTTCCGGGGTGCCCGTATCCACCTCTGCGACCTTGCTGGCCTCGAGATCCGCGATTGTGAGGTCAGCGGTCTGAAGATCGTCGACTGCTATGGCAGCGACGTCTACCTCGGTGGGGACTTCGAGCGTCTCGTCGTGAACGACGTCGACGTGACCGCCTACGTCACTACCGAGCTGGACCGCCAACATCCTCTGCGGGTGCTGGCGCGGGAGGCCACCTCACCCGACGACTACCGGGCTGCCTGGGCTGCCATCGAGACGCTGTGGCAGGAGACCCTCGAGCGCGCCAAGCTTTTGCCGGGGGCCAGGCTGCACGAACAGGTCAACGACGAGTGGTCGCTGGTAGAGACGCAACGGCACCTGCTGTTCGCTGGCGATGCCTGGCTGGGCAATGCCGTGCTGGAGGAGCAGGCGCCGTACCACCCGTTGGGCTTCCCTGCCGGCGGCATGGCTCCCGACGCGACGGCGAAGCTTGGGCTGGCCCTCGATGCCAGCCCCACGCTCGAGGAGGTGCTCACCCCGCGGCTTGCCCGCATGGCCTCGATGCGACGAGTCATCGACGGGCTCACTGAGGCCGAGCTCGATCGGGTGTGCGGCCGCAGGCCGGCGGAGCCCTACCCCGACCAGGAGTACGTCGTGCGCCGCTGCCTCAAGGTGGTGCTGAAGGAAGAGGTCGAGCATCACCGCTACGCGGTGCGCGACCTTGCCGTGCTCGAGGCCGGTGAACGTGCTGCAGCCGAACCCCGCCCACGTGATGGGGAGCCGATGTGAACGCGGAACCACCTGTGGGATCCACCTGGCCGGGACTGAGCGACGAATCGCACTCGAAGTGGTACATCGAACGCTTCCGGGAGATGGCTGCTCGCGGCGAGGATCTCCACGGAGAGGCACGTCTTGTTGATGCGCTGGCGCCACGTCGAGCACGGCTTCTCGACGCCGGGTGCGGCCCGGGACGTCATGGTGGTCACCTCGCCGAGCTCGGTCACCAGGTCGTCGGGGTCGACATCGATCCCGTGCTTGTCGAAGCCGCACGTGCGGAGCACCCTGAAGCGACCTGGATCGTGGCGGATCTGATCCGGCTGGATCTCGCTGCTCTCGGTGAGACCGCGATGTTCGACGGTGCTCTCATCGTCGGGAACGTCTTGGACTTCGTGACTCCGGAGCACCGGGGAATCGTCCTGGAGCGGATTGCTGCTCACCTCAGGCCTGGCGCCTTCCTCGTCATCGGCTGTCGGGCTGACCATGACTTCACCGCTGATGACGTGGACGCGGCGATGACCGGGTCGGCTCTGAGTCTCGAACACCGGTTCGCGACCTACGACCTGCGCCCCTGGCGGGCCGAGGAGCCGTTCAGCGTGAGTGTCGTCCGCAAGCGGGAAGACCAATGACCGGGCAGACCGAACACAGACGCCGACGAGTGGCGTCCGCGCAAGAGAGGCCCACCCTCTAAGGTCGGCTACATGCCTGATTCCTCCCCAAGGATGCTCTCGGTCGAGGCCTACCTCGAACGCATCCTGGCGCGCATCGAACCGATGGAGCCCTACGACCAGCCTCTGATGGAGACGCTCGGTCTCCCCGTGGCCAAGGACGTGCACGCCCCAGTCTCGCTGCCTGTCTTCGACAACTCCGGGATGGACGGCTACGCCGTCGCGTTCCGTGACGTTGCCGACGCCTCTGCGGAGCGCGTCGTCCACCTGCCGGTGGTCGGGGAGATCGCCGCCGGAGTGACCACGATCCGGGAGATGGTCCCCGGCACCGCCGTGCGGATCATGACCGGCGCCGTGGTCCCCAGTGGCTGTACGGCAGTGGTGCCGTTCGAGTGGACCGAGGAGGAGGGCGGCGAGGTCCGCATCCGCCAGGCGCCGCACGAGGGACAACACATCCGCCGCGCAGGCGAGGAGATCACGGCCGGCGACCTGCTCCTGCGCAAGGGGGAGGTGATCGGACCGCGCCAGCTCGGCCTGCTGGCCGCAGTCGGTCTCGGTCGGGTGCCGACCGCTCATCGACCACGGGTGGTGGTGATGTCCACCGGCTCCGAGCTCGTCGAGCCCGGGCAGCAGCTGCCGCGGGACAGCATCTACGACTCCAACAGCTATCTTCTCGCCGCGGCGGTGCGGGCCCACGGTGGGACCGCCTACCGAGTGGCCGCGAGCTCCGACGACCCGGCGGCGTTCACCGAGGCGCTCAGCGACCAGCTCGTGCGTGCCGACCTCGTGGTCACCAGCGGCGGCGTCAGCAAGGGCACCCACGACGTGGTCAAGGAGGTGCTCAGCGAGCTCGGCACCGTGGAGTTCCTCGAGGTGGCGATGCAACCCGGCAAGCCGCAGGGGTTCGGCGTCGTCGGCGAGGACGCGACCCCGATCTTCACTCTTCCGGGCAACCCGGTCTCGGCCTACGTCTCCTTTGAGATGTTCGTGGTCCCGGTGCTGCGCAAGCTCACCGGTCACGACCCGGTCGAGCGCACGCTGAGCACCGCGGTCGCTCAAACCTCGATGCGCTCGATGGCGGGCAAGCTGCAGCTGGTGCGGGCGCGACTGGAGCGGGACGCTGCGGGATCGAGGGTGACCCCGGTCGGTGGCGCCGGGTCGCACCTGATCGGCGGGCTGGCGCAGGCCAACGCGCTGATCGTCCTGGGAGAGGACGTCACCCGGGTGGATCAGGGCGACCAGGTCCAGGTGCTGGTGCTCGACGTGGACCAGGAGAGCTGATGGACCGGTTCACCCACCTCGACGAGTCCGGCGCTGCGCGCATGGTCGACGTGTCCGGCAAGGAGGTCACTGCTCGCTCGGCCACTGCCAGCGGCAAGGTGCTGGTCTCCGCTGCGGTGGTCGAGCTGTTGCGCGGGGACGGCGTACCCAAGGGAGACGCTCTGGGAGTGGCCCGGGTCGCCGGGATCATGGCCGCGAAGCGCACACCGGATCTGGTGCCGTTGTGCCATCCGCTGGCGATCAGCGGGGTGAGCGTGGACCTCGAGGTCCTCGACGACGGGGTCGCGATCACCGCCACGGTCCGAACCACCGATCGCACCGGCGTCGAGATGGAGGCGCTGACCGCCGTGGCCGTGGCCGGACTGACCGTGATCGACATGGTCAAGGCCGTTGACAAGGCCGCGGTGATCACCGACGTACGCGTCGAGGAGAAGACCGGCGGCAAGAGCGGGACCTTCCGCCGTGAGTGAGCAGCTGGGCGCCGCCGTCGTCGTCGCCTCCAACCGCGCCGCGGCAGGGGTGTACGCCGATACCACCGGACCGCTCATCGTCGAGGCCCTGCGTGCTGACGGCTGGTTGGTCGAGGAGCCCGTCGTCGTACCCGACGGGGAGCCGGTCGGCGCGGCGATCTCCGCTGCCCTTGCTGCCGGTGCACGCGCGGTGATCACGACCGGCGGCACCGGACTCACCCCGACCGACCTGACCCCTGAGGCGACGCGCCCGCTGCTGGAGCGCGAGGTGCCCGGCATCGCTGAGGCGATCCGTGCCCACGGGGTTGCCAAGGGAGTCCCGACGGCGGCGCTGTCGCGCGGGCTCGCGGGGAGCGTCGGACTGGCCCTCGTGGTGAACCTGCCGGGCTCACGTGGCGGAGTCAAGGACGGGTTGGCGGTGCTGATGCCGCTCTTGCGACACGCGGTCGAGCAGATCGAGGGGAGCGACCACTGAGCGCCGGCTGGCCAGTGGTGCTGCAGGCGGGCGCCCTGCGCGTCCGCCCGCTGGCGCTGTCCGACAACCTCGCCTGGCGTCGCCTCCGCAGTGCCAATCAGGTGTGGCTCGGACGTTGGGACGCCACTCCGCCGAGCGAGCTGCTGGGGGCGCCGCGCAGCTTCGGTGCGATGGTCCGCCACCTGCGCCGGGAGGCGAGGGCGGGGCGACAGCTGCCGTTCGTGGTGGAGTACGACGGGCGCCTGATCGGACAGCTGACGGTCAGCAACATCGTGCGCGGCTCGGCCCAGTTCGGGTCGATCGGCTACTGGATCGACGAAGCCTTCGCCGGGCGAGGCATCATGCCTCGCGCCGTGGCTCTGGTCGTGGACCACTGCTTCGGCCCGGTGGGGATGCACCGGATCGAGGTCGCGATCCGGCCGGAGAACGTCTCGTCGCTGCGCGTGGCCGCAAAGCTCGGCTTCCGTGAGATCGGGCTGGCTCAGCGCTACCTGCACATCGACGGTGACTGGCGCGATCACAGGCTCTTCGCGGTGACTCGGGAAGAGGTTCCGCTCGGGATGGTGGCCCGGCTCGATCGGTCAAGAAGAGCCGACTAGGCACATCTGCCCCACCTGTCACAAGAGTGATCTCACGACACACCGACATCCCTGCCGGATGCGACCCGGTTGCGCTCGTATCGTCACCCTCGTGGACCTGTCAGCTGTCATCTTCGTCGTGCTCGCCGCCGCATGGGCCGTCTATCTGATCCCGAAGGCGCTCAAGCACCACGACGAGATGGCGAGCGACCGGCTCGTCGAGGGCCACTCCGACAAGGTGCGCGTGCTCTCGCGCCACGGCCGCTCCATCACGGTCGAAGAGTCCGCCGTCGTTGCGGTCGTACCCGAGCCGACCGGAGTCACCTCGGCACCGCCGACCCGCGCAGCCGCTCGCCGAGCCGCCCGCAACCGTCGCCGGGTGCTCGGCGTGCTCGTCCTGGTCGCGGCGACCGTGGTCACCCTTGCCTGGTTCGCCGTCCTCCCGTGGTGGTCGACCGCGATCCCCGGCGCCGTGATCGTGGTCTTCCTGCTCGTCGCTCGGATCTCCGTGCGCCGGGCCCAGCGTCGCCGGGTCGCCCGACCGGTCTCCGTCGCCATCGCCACCCAGGTCGCGATCCCGGTTCCTGCCGCAGCGACGGTCTCGGTGGAGGACAGCGACACCGACGAGAGCGACACCGAGGACACCGAGGACACCGTGGGCGTTCCCCGGCTGGAGCTCGAGGCCGCGCTGGCCGACGAGGGCTCGCTGTGGGACCCGTTGCCGATGACCCTCCCGACGTACGTCGGCAAGGCGCGTGCGCGACGTACGGTCCGCACGATCGCGCTCACCGGCATCAACAGTTCTGGTCACGACGAGACCGACTCGGCGCTGGCTCGCGAGGCCGCCGAAGCTCTCGTGGCCGCCCAGGCGGACGAGGACGCCTCCGAGCAGCGCCGGGCCGCAGGCGCCTGACCGAGCGGCCCGATTCGGGCAGCAGGCGAGGCAGTGGTAACTTTTCCCTCGCGCTCACGGGCGCATCGGGGCTGTGGCGCAGTTGGTAGCGCGTCTCGTTCGCATCGAGAAGGTCAGGGGTTCGAATCCCCTCAGCTCCACCAAGAATGCAGGTCTGGGTCTCGTCAGAGGCCGATGGGCTACGCCGGTACGACAGTGACCGGAACGTCGCAGTGCGGGAGCACGCTGCGTGCCACGGAGCCGAGCGCGAAGCCGCTCCAGCGCGCCTTCTCGTCGCGTCCGAGGACGAGCAGTTGTGCCTCCTCGGCTCCGTCGACGAGGAGGTCGACCGGGTGGCCGGTCTTCTGGTCCACCGCAACGTCCACCTCGGGAAACTCCTGACCCATCCGCTCGATGTAGAGCCTCAGAGCTGCAAGACAGACCTCTTGCCATTCCTTGTAGTAGGCGGCCTGGGCACCATCCATCTCGCCGAGCATGGGAGGTGGTCGCCAACCCTGCAGCACCTGGAGCGAGACGCCTCGGGTCTGTGCTTCGGTGAAGGCGTAGCGCACGGCGGCATCGTGCTGTTCCTCCATGTCGAGACCGATGAGCACCGGCCGAGCAGCAGCCGAGGCGCCGTCCCATGTCTGCGGGACGATGGTGACCGGTCTCGAGGAGCGACCTGCGACCGCGATCGACGTGGACCCGATCAGGACCCTCCTGATGGCTCCGATGCCACGCCTGCCCACTACGAGGCCGGAGTAGTTCTCGGCCATGTTCACCAGCACGGACAGCGGGGGTCCATGGGTGATCGTCGTGTCCACCCGGTCGGCGCCGAGCCGCGCTGTCGCCGCGTCGGTGGCTCGGTCGACGACCGGTTGGAGGTAGTCCTGTTCAGAGACATCGGGCGGGTTCTGGCCCGGCACCTGCCACGCCTCGGAGACGAAGACGATGCTCAACGACTGGCCACTGAGCTCGGCTCCAGCGATCGCCCATTCCAGCGCCGCTCGGTTGGCCTCGGATCCGTCAACGGCGACGAGCAGGTTGCTCACGGCTACTCCCTCGATGATGGCTCAGACACTGGCCGACCCCGGTGGGCGTGCCGGTCAAGGCTGACCCTACGTCGAGCTGGTCGGCGGCTCCCCGGGCGGACCCCGGGCGGAGGACCGGGCGGAGGACCAGGCGGAGGTCTCGCCGTACGGTGGACGTCAGGGCCGCGCCCAATGGCTGGGAAAGGGTTGATCTCCATGATCACGACGTTCCACTGGTTGATCGCTGCACCGGCGTCCACCGCCCTTCTGCTCAGGGCCGTCGTCCGGTGAAGGAGATGCAAGAGGTCCCGATCGTCCCTCTCGACCCGGCCAGGCTCAACGACCTGTTCTTGCCCCCTCGGGTGGAGCGCTTCACGACCCTGGCGGCCGAGGCCCGAGAGCTGACCCGAGGCCGGGTCGTGTGGAACGTGAACGCCACCGCCCATGGCGGCGGAGTGGCAGAGATGCTCGACACGCTGCTGGCCTACGTGCGAGGCGTGGGCGTCGATACTCGCTGGCATGTCCTGACGGGTAGCCCTGAGTTCTTCACCGTCACCAAGCGGTTGCACAACCTGCTGCACGGCGATCCGGGCGACGGCGGCTCCATGGGGGCAGCCGAGCACGCGGTGGTCGCCGATGCCTTGGCGCCTGATCTCGAAGAGATGGTCGCGCGGGTCTCCGTCGGTGACATCGTCGTGCTGCACGACCCGCAGACCGCAGGGATGGTGGACGGGCTGCGAGCGGCGGGAGCCATCGTCGTCTGGCGCTGTCACGTGGGTCGAGACGACGCCAACGAGCTGACCCGTCGAGCGTGGTCGTTCCTGCACCCTCTCGTGCAGAACGCGGACGCGTTCGTGTTCTCGCGCAAGGGCTACGCACCCGAGTGGTGTGGCACGGAGTCCCTGCGCGTGATCACCCCGTCGATCGACCCGTTCAGTGCGAAGAACTGCGCGATGACCGACGAGGAGGTACGGGACTCGCTGTGCAGGTCAGGGCTGATCGAGGGCGACCGTGACGGGGCCGCTGTCGGGTTCGCGCGGGGTGACGGCAGCCGGGGGAGCGTGCGAAGACACGACCGGCTCCTTGTGGACGGCTCCGCGATGCCTGCGACAGCACGGCTCGTGGTCCAGGTGAGCCGTTGGGACAGGCTCAAGGACATGGCAGGCGTGCAACAAGGGTTCGTCGACACGCTCGCGGCCCTGCCGGACGACGTACACCTGGTGCTTGTTGGCCCGGAGGTCTCGGGCGTTGCGGACGATCCCGAAGGCGCGACGGTGCTGGCGGAGTGTCGCGAGCTCTGGTCCAGGCTCGAGGTGGCCGAGCAGGAGCGCGTGCACCTGGTCTGCCTGCCAATGGACGACGGGGAGGAGAACGCGCATCTCGTCAACGCGCTTCAGCGCCGGGCAACGGTGATGGTCCAGAAGAGCTTGGTCGAGGGCTTCGGACTGACGGTCACCGAGGCCATGTGGAAGGGCCGTCCCCTGCTGGCCTCAGCCGTCGGTGGGATTCAGGACCAGGTGACCGACGGGCAGGACGGGGTGCTGCTGAGGGATCCGGCGGATCTTGTCGAGTTCGGGAAGGCGTTGCAGATGCTCCTCGCTGACTCGGCCCTGGCCGCCCGTCTGGGAAGCGCGGCGCACCAGCGGGTGCACGAGGACTTCCTGGGGGACAAGCATCTCGAGGCGTACGTCGACCTCATCCGTTGGCTGCTGCGGTGAGGCGAGCCCTCGGCAAGCTCGGTCCTACCATGGGGCGAACGTCCCGCGAGCTAGATCGGAGAGCGTCATGGCAGACCCCGTCGAGGTGAGTCCCGAGCTGTACAAGGTGATCTTCGAGAACGACCGGGTCAGGGTGCTGGAGTACCAGGACCAACCCGGTGACCGCACCAGCCCACACACCCATCCGGACTCGGTGATGGTCACGCTGTCCTCGTTCCAACGACGGCTGTCGGCCGGTGATCGTGAGGTCGAGGTGGACATGCCGGCGTTCCAGGCTCGGTGGCTGGACGCACAGGAGCACTCAGGCACGAACATCGGGCAGAGCCCGACGCACACGATGTTCATCGAGCTCAAGGAGCCCTCACCGGGCGCGCCCGGCGCCGGGTCCCTGGGACCCTCCTGAGCGGTTCCGACGTGCCTTCGCGATGGTTGGGGAGCTCGCGTATGGCGGCGAATTGGCCCGGGTCCTGCCCGTTGGGTCCCCGAAAGATATGTGATGTCGCAGGACATCGGTGACGGTTCTGTGTCGGGACATCGGTGACACAACCAGGGTGCGTGGTGGTGACACTTCTGGGTTTGTTGAGCGGTGCCGACTCCCGGTGAATCCGTTGGTCCTCGGGTCCGTCTCGCAATCACCCCAGTGGCCCGATGATGCGCCGCGCGGAGCGGTGATCACGTTCTGCGAAGAGCATCAGATCTCCCGCAAGACGTTCCATCCGATGCGGGCAAGGACCCGCACCGATGGCGCGGCCACGGCCCTTGAACCCCGCAGTTGGCGACCGAATACCAGCCCCACGAAGGTCAGCGAAGAGGTCAAGCGATACGCCCTCGGGGTTCGAGCTGCGCTCGAGTCCTCAGGCTTGGACCACGGGCCGATCAGCGTGCACGACAAGATGCAGGCAATGGGACTGAGCCCGGTCCCCCCTCGACAGCATCGTTGGCCCGGATCTTCCGCGAGGCAGGTGTCGCTCGGCTTGAGCCGAAGTAGAAGCCGCGCTCGGCATGGCGCCGGTTCGTGTATCCGGTGCCGAACGCCTGCTGGCAGCTCGACGGCACCGTTCGTGCTTACCGGCGGACGTAAGTGCGTGATCCTCCAGCTCATCGACGACCATTCCCGCTACGCGGTCGCCTCCCACGTCGCTTGCGGCGAGACATCACAAGCGGCGATTGTCGTGTTCGACTGGCCGAGGCTTCTCGTCCCACTAGTGAGCGGTTCAACCGACCACCCGCCCCACGGTCTCGGCCGGAGTCAGCGCAGGTGCCAAAGTGACCTGCCCAACGACACCCAGATCATGAAGCTGACTACCGCCGGCGCGTTTCTATTCGACACAGTCCACTACAAGCTCGACGGACGACACGGCCTCGAGTCCGTGCTGATCATCACCGACCGCGACAAGAGCACCGTCGCCGACCTGCACGGCGAGATCTCATCGAGCACACCCGCCCCCGTCCTGGAGTGAGCTATGTCGGCAACGGCCGACCCCGCGGCACCCGACACAGAACCTCGAAGGCGTCACCAAGATCCTGAGACACCAACTGTCACCGATGTCCTGCGACATCACAGGGGCCTTGAAACAGTTCTCCACAGATGTCGAACACCTACTCGATTGTGTCAGTGGTCGCCAGTAGAATGAGGACATGAACATCCCCTCGAACACCAACCTCGGGTTCTCCCCGGTGCAGGTGATCGAGCGTGCCGGCAGGGCCCGCCAGGCTGAGCGGGCAGCTGCGGCTGAGCAGCTTGAGATGGCGTTGGTCTGGGCGCGGTTGCATCCCT
>JBDSBU010000188.1:0-19248 GCA_039921445.1 Marmoricola sp.
CGACGTAGAGGTGCGACCGCGTGACCTCCACCGCGACCGGAGAGTCGACCGCGACCGCCTGACGACGCGCACCTCCCCGACCGACCCGGGTGATCTGGCCGGCGAAGAGCTCCGAGACGTAGACCACCCCGCGGGGGGTCACCGCCAGGTTGGTGGCGCCGAGGAACCCGGTCGCCATTCGGCGAACGTTGCCATTCCTGGAGATCTTGTAGACCGAACCCCGTGCTCCCAGGCTGGGATCCTCGGGGCCACCGGGCAGCGTGGAGACGTAGAGCGAGCCGTTGGGACCGCGCTCGACGTCTGTCGGGACCGGCTCGAAGGCGTAGGTGACTCCGACGATGCATTCGGGCGCCCCCATGGCGTCAGCCTGCTCCTGGGTGAACGTCAACGGCTGCGGCGGCAACAACGCCAGCGTGGAGACGTGTCCGCGCCTGTTGACCCGCAAGATCGCGTTGCCGGCCGCGTCAGCCACGGCCCAGGCGTCGCCAGGCAGCGACGCGACCTGGTAGGGGTGGGAGTCGACGAGGCCCGTGTAGGTGGCCGGCCCCCCGGTGATCTCCTCGAAGAACGAGTTCGCGCAATCGTTGCCTCCCCCCACCACCCCGTAGGTCCGAGCAGCGTCGGGGTTTTGCCGGACCTCGAAGGACTTCAGGTGCGCAACCACGGTGCGGTGTCCAGGACGCCGGATCCGCAGCGTGTTGGAGGATCCGGTGCCCGCGGTGAAGGCCATCGCGCCTCGGGGCGAGAACTCGACACCGGCGATCTCTCCCTTCACGCGCGCGACCACCTTCGTCCCGCGTCGCGTGATCTTGGAGATGGTGCCGGCGAAGCCGTCGCTGAAGTAGACCGAGCCACGGTGTCTGGCGACCTGGAACGGCGTGATCGCGTCGCCGCTGATCGTGCGGTGCCAGCTCGGTTGCGGACGTTGGGCGGCGCTCGTCGGGCTGATGCCCGACGTTGCCATGACCAAGGCACTGCTGATCGCAGTCAAGGCGATGCCTGTTCGGCGCAGAGTTCGCATGGTGCACTCCCGGAAGCGGTCACCGGACCGGGCGGATCCACGATCCGTTTGGGCGGCGCCCCCAGCCGCCAGGGCTTGCCAAGCGAAACTAGTCCCAGTGCTCGCTGCTGGGGAGGGGTGGCCCGGTTTGTCTGCTGGCCGGTCTATGCCACCAGCCGCAGGCTCAGACCACGCTCAACGGCAGCAGGCTCTGACCGGTCGGTCCCACCTGGATGTCGGTGCCCATCTCCGGGCAGACCCCGCAGTCGTAGCAGGGCGTCCAGCGGCAGTCCTCGACGTCGATGGAGTCAGGATCCAGAGCGTCCTCCCAGTCCTGCCAGAGCCAGTCCTTGTCGAGGCCGGAGTCGAGGTGGTCCCACGGCAGCACCTCGGCGTACCCCCGCTCGCGGGTGGTGAACCACTCGAGGTCGACACCGGTGCCAGCAAGACCCTCCTCGGTCGCCGCCATCCAGCGGTCGTAGGAGAAGTGCTCGCTCCAGCCGTCGAAGCGGCCCCCCGCTCGCCATACCGCCTCGATCACCTTGCCGACGCGGCGGTCGCCTCGCGAGAGCAGGCCTTCGATGATCCCGGGCTTGCCGTCGTGGTAGCGAAAACCGATGGCTCGCCCGAACTTGCGGTCCGAGCGGACCTCTTCGCGCAGCTTGCGCAGGCGCTCGTCAGTCGTCTCCACGTCGAGCTGGGCTGCCCACTGGAACGGCGTGTGCGGCTTGGGCACGAAGCCACCGATGGACACGGTGCAGCGGATGTCGTTGTGTCCGGCCACCTCGCGACCCTTGGCGATAACCTTCTTCGCCAGATCGGCGATCGCGAGGACGTCCTCGTCGGTCTCCGTAGGGAGACCGCACATGAAGTAGAGCTTCACCTGGCGCCAGCCGTGGGAGTACGCCGCAGCGACGGTGCGGATGAGGTCTTCCTCGGTGACCATCTTGTTGATCACCTTGCGCATCCGCTCCGAGCCGCCCTCGGGGGCGAAGGTCAGTCCCGAGCGCCGTCCGTTGCGGGAGAACTCGTTGGCCAAAGTGATGTTGAAGGCGTCCACTCGGGTGCTCGGCAGCGACAGGGAGACGTTGGTGCCCTCGTAGCGGTCGGCGAGCCCCTTGGCGACCTCACCGATCTCGGTGTGGTCGGCGCTGGAGAGCGAGAGCAGACCGACTTCCTCGAACCCGGTCTTGCGGATCCCGTTCTCGACCATGTCGCCGATCGTGGTGATCGAGCGTTCACGGACCGGTCGGGTGATCATCCCTGCCTGGCAGAAGCGGCAGCCGCGGGTGCAGCCACGGAAGATCTCAACGCTGAACCGCTCGTGGACGGTCTCGGCCAGCGGCACCAGCGGCGCGCGAGGGTAAGGCCAGGCATCGAGGTCCATCAAGGTGTGCTTGCGGATCCGGTCGGGGACGCCCGCACGGTTCGGGCTGACCGAGACCAGCGCACCATCCGCCGCAAAGGTGGCGTCGTAGAACTTGGGGATGTAGACACCGCCGCTGGCCGCGAGCCGGAGCAGCACCTCGTCTCGACCACCTGGGCGCCCCTCGGCCTTCCACTCGCGGATCACCTCCGTGATCGCGAGGACCACCTCTTCGCCGTCACCCAGGACGGCAGCGTCGATGAAGTCGGCGACCGGCTCGGGGTTGAAGGCGGAGTGGCCACCGGCGAGGACGATCGGATCGTCCTCGCCCCGGTCGACCGCATGCATCGGGATGCCGGCCAGGTCCAGGGCGGTCAGCATGTTGGTGTAGCCGAGCTCGGTCGCGAACGAGAGCCCGAGCACGTCGAAGGCCCGGACCGGCCGGTGGCTGTCCACGGTGAACTGCGGAATTGCGTGCTCGCGCATGACAGACTCCATGTCAGCCCACACGGCATATGTCCGCTCTGCGAGCACCCCCTCGCGTTCGTTGAGGATCTCGTAGAGGATTTGGACACCCTGGTTCGGCAGGCCGACCTCGTAGGCATCGGGGTACATCAAGGCCCACCGAACCTCGGAGTCCTCCCACGACTTGGAGACCGAGTTCAGCTCCCCACCGACGTACTGGATCGGCTTTTGGACCTTGGGCAGGTAGGGCTCGAGCAGGTGGAACACAGATTCAGCAGTTGCGCTGGGCATGCATGAACCTTCCTCGGGTGGGGGAGAGTCAAGAGTACGCATGTGCCCACATGCGTCCACAATTTGAAGGTGAGAGAGGAAAGGCATGGCCGAGCGCAACCAGAACTTGCGCCCCTCCCGTGCTTCTTCGCTTCGTCCCTCGTGGTTGATGTGGCTGGTGGGCCTCGTGACGATCGGTGTGGCGGCCACCACCTCGGCACGAGCCACGTTCCGGCTCGAAGGCGTCGACACCCTTCCGTTGGGTGGAGCCGTTGTCTTCCTGACCCTCCTGCTTGCCTGGTTGTGGCCCCGACGCGAGCACGTTCACCGCATGCTCATCGGGACCGCCGTGCTCACCGTCCTGATCTACTTCGTCGCCGGCCAGGTCCTGGACTCCGCTCCGCTGGACTCCCTGCGATCTGCCGTGGCCGTGGTGGTGCAGGGGACGGCGACGCTGACGATCTACCGCCTACGGCTCGGCGACAACAACCTCGCGCCGCACCGGCCCCGCGACCTTCTTGATCTGGTCTTCGCCAGTCTGCTGGGCGCGATGCTCGCTCTGCCGATCGGTCACTTCGACGGGGGTCCGCTGCCGAGCGGGCTCACGGATCTGGTCTGGTGGGTCCTGCTCAGCGGCTCCTACGTCTTCGTCGGCGGCGCCTGCGTGATGCTCCTGGTGCAGCGGAGCCCGCGCAGCGAGGCGCTCGACACCCGGATCTCCGTGGTCTACCTCCAGCTCGGCACCACGGCCGCCGCACTGGCAGTGGTCTTCGCCTGGCCGGACCTGCACCTGTCCTGGGTGGTTCTGCTGCCCGCAATCTGGGCGGGAATGAGCCTGGGGCCCTGGACCTCGTCCGCCTTCGCACTCACCGCGTCATTGGCGGTGGTCGCCGCCGAGGCGCTTGACGTGTCGCGCTACCCCACAGGCGACGGGTTGGCGTCGATCACCTTCATGCACCTGCTGATGGGTGCCTTCACCTTCGTCACGCTGCTGCTCTCACTGCTGCGCGACCAGCGCGGGCACCTGGCGGCCGAGGTCGTCCGTAGGCGCCAGGAGGCCCTGGACCAGGCGGGGCTGCTGAGCACCGTGTTCGAGTCGATCAAGGACGCGCTCGTGCTCTTCGACCGCTCCGGACAGGTCCGGATCCACAACGCCGCCGCGAGCATGCTGCTGGGCGACCGCCTGACCACCGAGCCGGCGGAGTGGTTGCAGCACGACCTGGCCAACGAGGGGTTCAGCTACTCGATCCCTCGACACGGCTCCGACGAGGACGTGCAGATCCTGCGGGTCAACCTCGCCGAGGTGCAGTACGCCGGCTCGCGCGGTGTGGTCGCCGTGGTGCGCGACGTGACCACCGAGCACGAGCGCCTCGAGGAGCTCAGCACCTTCGCCGCAGTCGCTGCCCACGACCTGAAGAGCCCGCTGGCGGCCGTGCAGGGCTGGATCGAGGTGGCCGAGGACGCGATGGGTGCCGACGGGGCGATGGTGCTCGAGGCCCTCGGTCACAGCCGCAGTGCCACCACCCGCATGTCTCGCGAGATCGACGACTGGCTCACCTACAGCGTGGCTCGCGAAGGGGCCGTCGATCCCCAGCGGATCGACCTCCACCAGGCGATCGAGACGATCGCCGCCACCTACCCGACCGCTGACATCTCGGTGCAGACCCCGGACGTGGTACTCGCCGACCCGACCCTCTTCCAGCACCTGATGGTCAACCTGCTCGGCAACGCGGTGAAGTACACCGCACCCGGGGATCGACCCAGCGTCGCTGTCCGCAGCTTCGCCGCCGGCACCTCTGGCTGGGTGCGGATCTACGTCGTGGACAACGGGATCGGGATCCCCGAGGGCGAGGAGCTGGCGATCTTCGAGCCGTTCCGGCGTGCGTCCTCGGTCTCGGGCTACGAGGGCTCAGGTCTGGGCCTGGCGCTGTGCAAGCGGATCGTGCGCCGTCACGGCGGTCAGATCACCGCGCGACGCAACTCCGACCGCGGCACGACGATCTCGCTGACGCTGCCCGTGGCCCCGGTCGAACGCTCACGGCCCCGCAGCGACTAGCGGCCCAGTCCGCTGGTGCGCCGGACCCCGATCGGCACGGAGCTCCCGCGCATGGCGATGTTCTGGAGCAGACCGACGGCCATCATCGTGGCGAACATCGAGGAGCCGCCGTAGGAGACCAACGGGAGCGGGACGCCGGTGACGGGCATGATGCCCAGGCACATCCCGATGTTCTGGAAGGTCTGGAAGGCGAACCAGCACGCGATTCCGGCCGCGGCGACCCTGCCGAACATGTCGTCGGCGTTGCGGGAGATGTGCAGGGCGCGCCACAGGAGCAGGCCGAAGAGCGCAATCAGCACTCCCGCACCGATCAGGCCGAGCTCCTCCCCCGCGACGGTGAAGATGAAGTCGGTGTGCTGCTCGGGCACGAAACGCGAGCGGGTCTGGGAGCCGTCGAAGAGACCGCGGCCGAACAGTCCCCCGTTGCCGATCGCGATCCTCGCCTGCGTGGTGTTGTAGCCGGCCCCCCGCGGGTCGAGCCCGGGATCGGTGAAGGCCATGAACCGGTTGATCTGGTACTGCTTGAGCACTCCCGCCGACACGGCCAGTGTCGCTGCGGTGACCCCGGCGAGAAACAGCCCCACCAGCCACCGGCGGGGTGTGCCCGCGACGGCGAGCACGCCGAAGACCGTCGCCGAGAGCACCAGCATCGTGCCGAGGTCGGGCTGAAGGATGATCAGTGCGGCCGGGACTCCGGCGATGGCGAGCATCAAGGCGACGTCCACCGCGCCCACGCGCCGGGCTCGGGAGTTCTCGGTGCGTTCGGCCACGAGCATGGCCATCCCGATCACGACGGCCAGCTTGGCGAACTCGGCGGGCTGGATCGAGAGCCCGCCCAGCATCAGCCACGAGCGCGAACCGTTGATCGTGGTGCCCATCACCAGCACGAGCAGCAGCCCGAGCACCGAAGCGGCGTACACCAGTGGAGTGACGATCCGGACCCACCGGTGGTCGGTCGCCATCACGGCCGCCGCCAGCACCAGGCCGATCACGATGTTGACCAGGTGCTTGTGCAGGTAGGCCGTGGAGTCACCGCCGGTCAGGATGTCGTTGGAGGCCGTCGCCGACCACACCAGCAGGGTTCCCACGCACAGGATCGCGCCGCTGGTGCCCACCAGGGTCCAGTCGAGGCGAGGCACGCTGACCTTGGTACGGCTGATCGAGAGCCGGCTGAGGGGTACGACGGTCATCGCTTCTCGTCCTTTCGCGCGGGCGGCAGGATCGAGCCGTCACGGGCAAAGGTCGGCAGCTGCTTGGGCACGGTCGTTCCGGGGATCGCGGCCTTCGACGGCCGGACGTCCAGGCCGTTGATGCCGTAGAGCTGCTCCCAGATCTTTCGGATCGCGGGACCCGAGGTACCGGAACCGGTGCCGCCCTGGCTGACCATCATCACCACGACGTAGTCCTTGGAGTAGGAGGCGACCCACGAGGTGCTCTGCTTGCCGTAGACCTCGGCCGACCCGGTCTTGGCCCGGATGGTGACCTCGTCCAGCGGGAAGCCACCGAGGCGCCAGGCCATGGTGCCGGACCTGGCCACTCCCTGGAGAGCGTTGTCGATGTAGTCAAGGTAGGCCTTCTTCACCGGGACTCGCGCCTGCACCTTGGGCGGGAACGACTTGAGCAGCTTGCCCTCGGGACTGACGATCGCCTTGGCCACGCGTGGCTCGTAGAGAGTGCCGCCATTGGCGATGGCGCCGTAGGCCCGCGCCAGCTGCAGCGGCGTCACCACGGTGTCGCCCTGCCCGATGGCGAAGTTGACGGCGTCGCCGGCCCGGTAGGCGTATCCCTCCAGGCAGAACTCGCGCGCGAAGCGGTGCAGGAAGTCACTGCCGGCCTGCTTGCCGACCTTGCAGTAGTAGCCCTTCATGGACTTCCAGTAGGCCAGTTTCCAAGGTCGGTCCGCGATGCGACCGCTGGCCTCGCCCGGCAGGTCGATCCCCGTGGTCTTCCCGAACCCGAACTTCTTGGCCATGGTCACCAACGGGTCCTTGGCCTTCACGTCGGCGGTGTCGGTGCCGTACTTCTGCCAGAAGCTGTAGCCGACCCGGTAGAAGAAGGTGTTGCACGAGACCTCGAGGGCCTTGGCGAAGCCGATGTTGCCGTAGGACCCGGACTCGTAGTTCTTGAACACGCGGTTGCCGACCTGGAAGCCCGAGGAGCAAGCCAGGGTGGTTCCAGTGTCGTAGCCGTTCTCCAGCGCTCCCGCGGTCATCATCGGCTTCCACGTCGACCCGGGAGCGAACTGCCCCTGGGTCGCCCGCGACAACAACGGCGTCCCCGCCTTCTCGGAGTAGAGCCGCTTGAGCTGCTTGCTGGTGATGCCGCCCGACCACACGCCGGGGTCGTAGGTCGGCTGGCTGGCCATGGCAATCACCCGGCCGGTGCGGGCATCGAGGACGACGGCGGCACCGCTGTCCGCGGCGTACTTGCGGCCCGTCACCTTGTCGGTGGTCGCTCGGGCGGTCTGGATGGTCTCCTTGAGCTGCTCCTCCACGAATCCCTGGACCTTCGCGTCGATCGAGGTGACCAAGGTGTTGCCCGGCTCGGCCTCGACCTCGCCGGAGTCACCGAGCACTCTGCCCATCGAGTCGACTGCGACCTTCTTGTAGCCCGGCATGCCTCGCAGCCAGGTGTCGTAGGCGCGTTCCACTCCGGCACGGCCCACCACAGAGGCGCCGTTGAGGGTGGTGTCGTCGGTCTTCTTCGCCTCGTCCAGCTCACCCTCGGTGATCGGGCTGAGATATCCCAGTACATGGGCGGCGTTGATGCCGTACGGCGAGGGATAGGCCCGCACGCTCTCCTGCTGCGCCAGCACGGCGGGGTAGTCCTCGGACTGCTCGAGCACCTTGACCGCGGTCCTCTGTGAGACATCCTTGGCCACCGGCACCGGCTGGTACGGCGAGCCGTTCCAACAGGTCTCCTGCTCAGCACCTGCTGAACCGCACAGCAGCGTCCGTGCCGTGATCTCGGCCGGCTTGACGTCAACCACCTTGGCCAGCTTGTGCAACATGGCCTCCCGCTTGTCGACCGCGAGCTTGCCGAGCAGGGTGCGGTCGATGCTGACCACCCAGGTGCTGCGGTTGGCGACCAGGGGTCGGCCCTGGTCATCGACGATCAGGCCGCGGGCGGGTTGCACGACGATGTCGCGGACCGACTGCTCAGCGGCCTGGGCCCGGTAGCCCTCCCCGGTGAGCACCTGGAGGTACCACAGCCGGGCGAACAGGGTGCAGAACAAGGCCAGCACGAGTGCCTGCAGGACGAGCAGGCGAAGTCGGCTCCGCTCCGAGGCGGAGGGCCGGATCAGGACGGCTGCCATCGGGTCAGTACGCCAGCTCGGCTGGACTGGTGCGCTCGAAGAGCGCCATCAGCGGCGGTAGCAGCAGCGGGGCGAGCGCGACGTCCCACAGCAGCGCGATCCCGATCACCTGCACGATCTCACCGACAGCGAGGACCTGCTCACCCAGCAGCAGCCCGCTGATCGCGAAGACGGAGGTGGCCACGAAGGAGCACACCGCGACGGTGAGCAACCCTGCGACCGGGGAACGGCGCGCCTCGGTGCTCACCCTGCCGGCGAGCACGGCGACCAGCACGAGCGCGAGCGCCCAGCGTCCAGCGGTGTGATCGGCCGGTGGCGCGAAGTCCAGCAACACCCCGGCGGTGAAACCGACCACGGCGCCGAAGCTGGTGCCGCGGGCGATCGTCGCTGCGACCACCACGATCAGGGCCAGGTTGGGCACCACGCCGTTGACCGAGAACATGCTGAAGACCGCGACCTGCAGCACGACGGCGGCGAGCACCAGGACACCGACCAGGGCAGGGCGGGCGGCGTTCATCGGCCACCTCCGGTGCCGTTGATCACGATGCGGTCACCCGCCGTACGCCGCGGCACCACCACCCCGACCACGTCGAGGGAGGTGAAGTCGACGTAGGGATCGATGACAGCGTGCTTGGCCAGCTCGCGCGGGGTGGAGTACACCGACTCCACCGTGCCGATCGGGATGCCGGCGACGTAGGGAACGCCTCGCTGGCTGCCCCAGGTGACCACGACGTCGTCGCGACCGGGGGTGACGGCATTGTCGATCAGGTCGAGGTCGAGTCGGCCGCGCTGGCCGGTGAGGCCGCGGCCGCGGAGGAAGCCGATCTCGTTGTTGGACCCGAGACGACCGCCCACGACCGATTCGGTGTCCACGACCAGCAGGACGTCTGCCGTCGAGCGGTCGGCGCGGACCACCCGCCCGACCAGACCGTCGTTGTTGAGCACGGTCATGTCCTTGGTGATGCCCGAGGAGGTGCCGGCGTCGATGGTCACGGTCCGCGAGAACGACTGCATCGGCCCCATCCCCACCACGCGGGCGGCCACCAGGGCATACCCGGTCTCGTTGGCGGTCCGGGTCAGGCCCTCGAGCTCACTGAGCCGGCGACGGTCGAGCGGGACCTGGTCCTTCTCCGAACGGAGCTGGGAGTTCTGCGCCGAGAGTCGCGCCACGTCGGCGCGCAGCTCGTCGTTGGCCCGGAAGTAGGCCAAGGTCTCGCGGACGGGGCGTACGACGGAAGCGGTGGCGGACTCGACCGGACCGACCAGACCGGCGACCGCCGAGCGGGCAGGCTCGACCGGGGAGGATCCCCCGCCGATCGAGTCGACGCCGATCAGGGTCAACGAGGCGACGACCAGAGCAGCGGCCACTGTCCCGGGCCGACGTCGGCGGTCTCGACGGCCGAAGCCTGCACGACTGCTCTCGTGCTCGCGGGCACGCGCCATCGAGACCCGGGCATCGCGCAGGCGGGTGAGCTTGTCCACCGTCAGCGCCTGCGCTCGGTGACCAGGACCTGCTGGAGCGCCTCGAACTCCTCCACGCACTTGCCGGCCCCGAGCGCGACGCTGGTCAGCGGGTTGTCCGCGATGTGCACCGGCATCCCGGTCTCGTGTCGCAGGCGCTCGTCGAGACCCTGCAGCAGCGCACCGCCACCGGTCAAGACGATGCCACGGTCCATGATGTCGCCCGCGAGCTCGGGAGGCGTCTGGTCCAGGGTGGTCCGGACGGCGTCGATGATGGCGTGCAGCTGCTCCTCGATCGCGCGTCGGATCTCCGGGGTGGAGACGGTCACCGATCGCGGCAGGCCGGAGACCATGTCACGTCCGCGGACCTCGGCCTGGTGCTCCTGCGCCAGCGGGAAGGCCGAGCCCAGGGTCATCTTGATCTCTTCGGCCGTGCGCTCCCCCAGCAGCAGGGAGTGCTCCTTCTTCATCCAGTTCACGATCGCCTGGTCGAGCTCATCCCCGGCCGTGCGCACCGACAAGGTGGTCACCAGACCGCCGAGCGAGATCACCGCCACCTCGGTGGTGCCACCGCCGATGTCGACGACCAGGTTGCCGGTCGGCTCGTGGACGGGGAGGCCTGCGCCGATGGCCGCGGCCATCGGCTCCTCGATGATGTAGACGCGTCGCCCGCCTGCCTGGTAGCCGGCTTCCTTGACCGCTCGCTGCTCAACGGCGGTGACCCCGCTCGGCACGCAGATGATCATCCGCGGCTTGGCGAAGTAGCGACGCTTGTGCACCTGCTGAATGAAGTGGCGCAGCATCTGCTCGGTGGCGTCGAGGTCGGCGATCACCCCGTCCTTGAGCGGACGGATGGCGGTGATGCCGTCCGGCGTACGCCCGATCATCCGCTTGGCCTCGTGCCCGACCGCCAAGATCTCGTGGGTCTGCTCGTTCATCGCGACCACGGAGGGCTCGTCGACGAGCACGCCCTTGCCGCGGACGTAGACCAGCGTGTTCGCCGTGCCGAGATCCACCGCCATGTCGCGGCCGATGAGACTGTTGACCATCTGTGTCGCCTCGCAGGTGCAGTGGGGGGAAGCGGTACGGCGTACCACGTCGTACCTGTGCACGAAGCGTAAGGAGTGACTCGTGTTACTCGTGTGACGACACGCGGCGGGCCACGAAGCTCTGCTCAGCGAGTCCTGGGCTGCTCCAGCCGGGGCGGAGGCCTCAGAGGGCCGGGAACCAGAGCGCGATCTCGCGCTCGGCAGACTCCGGGCTGTCCGAACCGTGCACCAGGTTCTCGCGGTTCGACAGCGAGAGGTCTCCGCGAATGGTGCCGGGGGCGGCCTTGCGACCGTCGGTGGCACCGTTGATCAGGCGCACGACCTCGATGGCCTCGTCACCCTCGAGCACCAGGGCCACGAGCGGCCCGCTGGTCACGAAGTCACGCAGCGGCGGGTAGAAGTCGCGTTCGACGTGCTCGGCGTAGTGCGCGTCGGCGGCCGCAGCGTCGATGTGGCGCTGCTCCAGGGCCACCAGGGTCAGGCCCTTGGCCTCGAAGCGGGACAAGATGTCGCCCACCAGTCCGCGGCGGACGGCGTCGGGCTTGAGCAGGACCAAGGTGCGTTGGGACATGGCCGACACCCTAGTGGGCGATCTGGCCCGGGAACTCACCCGCATCTGTCCACTGTTCGCGCTCGATCTCGATCTTGCGCCCGAGGAAGTACGCCGTGGCCCACAGCGCAAGGAAGACCGCACCGAGGAAGAACATCGCACCGACCTTGAAGCCGACAGCGACTGCAGCCACCTGGAGACCCCAACCGAGTCCGTAGGCCCACCTGAATCGGAGCATGCCGGCGACGAGGAAGCACCCCACGGTCAACCCCAGACCGATCCCCAACGCCGTAGCTGTCGAGACGCCTGCGATCGAGATCAGGACCGGGGTGCTCAACCCGAACACGATCGCCTCGAGGGTCAGGATCGCCGCGCACAGACGACGCTGCATCAGTCCTCCAGCCTGCGGCCGTCGGCGTCACGGCGCGACTTCAGCATCGCCCGAGCCTCACCGACGGTCACCACGGAGCCAGTGACCAGCACCGCCCCGGAACCGATCGCTTCTCCGGAGTCCCCGCCAGACTCCGCCAGACCTGCGGCCCGGTCGATCGCGTTCGCCAGCGAGGCGTCCTCGAAGACGCGGTCCTGGCCGAAGATCCCCCGGGCCACTTCGGCAAGGTCGGCCGCGGAGGTCGCCCGGGCCGATGAGTTCTGGGTGCACACGACGTAGGCCAGCACCGGCTCCAGCTCGGCCAGGAGCCCCTCGTAGTCCTTGTCAGCCATCACGCCGATCACACCGACCAGCGGGGAGAAGGTGAACGAGTCCTCCAGCGCCTCCACGAGTGCGGCGGCACCGTGCGGGTTGTGGGCCGCGTCGAGCACGATCGTGGGCGAGCGACGGATGATCTCCAGCCGACCGGGAGAGGTCACCGACGCGAACGCCTCCAGCACGATCTCCGCGTCGAGGGCGTCGTCCCCCCCGAGGAAGGCCTCCACCGCGGCCAGCGCGAGAGCGGCGTTCTGTGCCTGGTGCGCGCCGTAGAGGGGCAGAAAGACTTCCTCGTAGCTGCCCCGTAGTCCCTGGAGACCGATCATCTGCCCCCCGACGGCCGGCACCCGACTGCTCACTGCGAAGTCGACGTCCTGACGCATCAACGTGGCACCGACCTCGGTGCAGCGCTCGCCGATCACGGCGGCGACCTCGTCACTCTGCCGTGCGGTCACGACCGTGGCACCGGGCTTGATGATCCCGACCTTCTCGACGGCGATGATCCCGGGCGTCTCGCCGAGGTACTGCGCGTGGTCGACGGCGATCGGCGTCAGGACTGCCACCTGCGCGTCGGCGATGTTGGTGGCGTCCCAGGTGCCGCCCATGCCGACCTCGACGACGGCCGCGTCGACGGGCGCATCGGCGAAGGCGGCGTACGCCATGGCGACGATGGTCTCGAAGAAGGAGAGCGGGTGGTCGTGCTCGGCATCGACGAGGTGGGTGTAGGGCGCCACGTCGTTGAAGGCCGTGACGAAGGCCTCCTCGCTGATCGGCTCGCCATCGAGACTGATCCGCTCGGTCATCGACTCCAGGTGGGGGCTGGTGAAGCGCCCGACCCGAAGACCGAGAGCCACGATCAGGGACTCGATCATGCGCGCGGTCGAGGTCTTGCCGTTGGTACCGGTGAGGTGGATCAGCGGGTAGTTGTCCTGGGGGTCACCGAGCAGCTCGGCGAACGCCTCGATCCGGTCCAGCGTCGGGTCCAGGCGGCTCTCGGGCCAGCGGCTGAGCAGGGCGTCCTCCACCTCGGCGTAGGTCTCGGCGGGGCGGGCGGCTGCGGCTGAGCTGGTCTCGTCCATCGCAGCGAAGTCTAGGTCTCCGGGCACAGCCTCCCAGCGGCGGCCGAGTGGCATCTGCTTTCGTGGCCGGGCATCGCCCTTACTAGGATTCGCCACATGACTGACGCCTCCGAAAGCACCGAGTCCCGCGAGACGCCTGCATCCCCGGCGCTCGCCGTACCGGACAAGGTGGCCCTCGAGGGACTGGAGGCCACCTGGTCGGCTCGCTGGAAGGCCGAGGACACCTACGCCTTCGACCGCACCAGGCCGCGTTCTGAGGTCTACTCCATCGACACTCCTCCACCCACGGTCTCCGGGTCCCTGCACGTGGGACACGTCTTCAGCTACACCCACACCGACCTGGTGGCCAGGTTCCAACGGATGCGCGGCAAGTCGGTGTTCTACCCAATGGGCTGGGACGACAACGGCCTGCCGACGGAGCGGCGGGTGCAGAACTACTACGGGGTGCGCTGCGACCCCTCGCTCCCCTATGACACCGACTTCGCGCCGCCGGAGAAGCCCGATCCCAAACGTCAGGTGCCGATCAGCCGGCCCAACTTCATCGAGCTGTGCGAGCGCCTGGTGGAGCAGGACGAGCAGATCTTCGAGGACCTCTGGCGCACGTTGGGCCTCTCCGTGGACTGGTCGCAGCACTACACCACCATCGGGCCGCGGGCCCAGACGGTCAGCCAGCGCGCGTTCCTGCGCAACTTCGCCCGGGGCGAGGCCTACCTGCAGGAAGCCCCGACGCTGTGGGACGTCACCTTCCAGACCGCCGTCGCGCAGGCCGAGCTCGAGGCCAGGGAGTACGCCGGTGCCTACCATCGGGTGGCCTTCCACGGCCCCGAGGGCCCGGTGTTCATCGAGACCACTCGTCCCGAGCTGATCCCCTCGGTGGTCGCGCTGATCGCGCACCCCGACGACGAGCGCTTCCAGCCGCTGTTCGGCACCACGGTCCGCTCGCCGGTCTTCGGGGTCGAGATCCCCGTGCTCGCCCACCCAGCAGCCGAACCCGACAAGGGCGCCGGCATCGCGATGTGCTGCACCTTCGGCGACCTCACCGACGTCACCTGGTGGCGCGAGCTGCAGCTCCCGGTGCGCACCCTGGTCGGCCGAGACGGCCGCCTCTCCCGAGAGACCCCGGAATGGCTGGCCCACACCGAGAGCTCCTCAGCGGCCTACGAGGACCTCAAGGGCAAGACCAACTTCAGCGCCCGTGAGGCGATGGTCGCCATGCTCCGTGAGAGCGACGACCTCGACGGCGAGCCCAAGCCGACCCAGCGGATGGCGAACTTCTACGAGAAGGGCGACAAGCCTCTCGAGATCGTCGCCACCCGACAGTGGTACTTGACCAACGGCGGGCGCGACGCCGGCATCCGCGCCGAGATGCTCCAACGTGCTGCGGAGATCCAGTGGATCCCGGCACACATGAAGCACCGCTACGACAACTG
The DNA here is from genome assembly GCA_039921445.1 of Marmoricola sp. Classification (GTDB taxonomy): domain Bacteria; phylum Actinomycetota; class Actinomycetes; order Propionibacteriales; family Nocardioidaceae; genus Marmoricola. The sequence continues at coordinate 14,752 of JBDSBU010000188.1, forward strand.
GGTCGGTGGCCTCAACGGCGACTGGCTGATCTCTCGTCAGCGGTTCTTCGGCATCCCGTTCCCCGTCTGGTACCCGCTGGACGAGGACGGCGAGCCCGACTACGCACACCCCCTGCTGCCTCGTGAGGAGGAGCTTCCGATCGACCCCTCCACCCAGGCACCCTCCGGCTTCACCGAGGACCAGCGCGGCAAGGCCGGCGGGTTCGTCGGCGACCCCGACGTGATGGACACCTGGGCCACGTCGTCGCTGACGCCACAGATCGCCGGTGGCTGGATCGAGGACCCCGACCTCTTCGAGCGGGTCTTCCCGATGGATCTGTGCACGCACGCCCACGACATCATCCGCACCTGGTTGTTCTCCCGGGTGGTCCGCGCGCACTTCGAGAACCAGGCTGCACCGTGGTCGCACGCCTTGATCTCCGGGTTCATCGTCGACCCGGACCGCAAGAAGATGTCGAAGTCCAAGGGCAACGCCGTCGTACCCACCGAGATCCTGGACAAGTACGGCGCCGACGCCGTTCGCTGGCGTGCCGCCATGGCGCGCCCCGGACTGGACTCGCCGTTCGACGAGACCCAGATGAAGGTGGGCCGGCGCCTGGCCCTGAAGATCCTCAACGTCTCCAAGTTCGTCCTCGGCAGCGTCGGAGCCCACGAGCTCGACCCCGCCAAGGTCACCGACGAGGTCGACTGCGCCCTGCTCGGCAAGCTGGCCCGCACCGTCTCGGATGCGACCGCCGCGTTCGAGACCTACGACTACACCACGGCGCTGGAGGTCACCGAGAGGTTCTTCTGGGACTTCTGCGACGACTACGTCGAGCTGGTCAAGGAGCGCGCGTACGCCGACCCGGCGGACCTGCGGACCGTCTCGGCTCGGGCAGCGCTGGCGATCGCGCTGCACGTCCAGCTGCGATTGTTCGCGCCCTTCGTGCCTTATGCGACCGAGGAGGTCTGGTCGTGGTGGCAGCAGGGTTCGATCCACCGGACGACCTGGCCCACGGCCGTCGAGCTGGGAGCTGCGGCGGCCACCGACGCAACGGTGCTACAGGCCGTCACGGCGGTGCTCGGCGCGATCCGGGGAGCCAAATCGACGGCCAAGGTCGGCATGCGCACCCCCGTCGAGCAGCTCACCGTCACCGGACCGACGCTCGCGGTCGAGTCCGTGCGCCGCGCTGAGCGCGACCTGCGGGCAGTCGGCTCGATCACCGGCGCGGTCACCTACGTGGAGAACGACGAGGTCGAGCTGAGCACCGAGCTGGCTCTGGGCGAGGCCCCACCGAAGCGCTGAACGACTGGTGCAGGCGGGAACCGGTAGGACGAGAGCCTCAGCCCTTGTCCTGCTTGTCTTTCTTGTTCTTCTTGCCTTTCTTCTGAGCCTTCGCCTGGTCCTTCATAGCCTGCTTCTGGTGCTTTGCTGCCGACTTGTCGGTCTTGACGACCGCCCCAGACGTCTGCGCAGGGGTCTTTCGAGGCGTCGTGTCGGCCCCACTGGTGCTGGGCGCGAGAGCGGGCGTGCGGGCAACGACGCCGCTGCTCCTCGTGGGCGCGGGTGCGCCGCTTTCCGCGTTGGACGGATTGGGGACCGACGACGACACCGCTACTGTCCTTAACGGGCGAGACCCGAGGCCAGTGGCACTGGAAGTGAGCGAGGCCGCAGGCGTCAGCACCGTCGATGGAGGCAAGGTCTCGTCAAAGAGATCGGGCAGGGCGTACGTCCTGACAGGGGAGTCGACGCTGGTGGGGCCGAAGGCTCCACGGCGCTCCTGATCGCGGCTCACCGAGCGACTGCGCAGCAAGGAGCTGATCACCATGTCGGGCCCGAGAGCGCCGAGAAGCACTTTTGGCGCCGAGCGCTCGACGAGCACGTCGTCAGCCGGGACGCGCAGGTCGTTGCCGATGGCCAGCGCAGCCACGCCCACCAGCAGCGCGAAGGCAGCCAAGGGGCGACTGTGTCGCGGTTTCATCATGGGCCTGGACCTTGCTGCGGCGGGCGAAAGAAATCGTGAACCGAGAATAGGGGCAAATCGCCCGATACTAGAATGCTGATCCACTCTTGGACCGACGTGGACTAGTTGCCTTCTGGACAGCCTTCCACAAATAGCGGTCGCCCACATTCGGACTTTGAACGAGATGCCCGACCGTCAGGCCGACTTCTTCTTCTTCGGCTCCACCTCGCGCGGCACCAGGGTCGGGTTGACGTTGTCGGAGACCACCTCGCCCGTCACGACCACCTTGCCGATGTCCTCGCGTGAGGGGACGTCGTACATCACGTTCAGCAGCACTTCCTCGATGATCGCCCGCAGCCCGCGTGCACCGGTGCCGCGTTCGTTGGCCCGGTCGGCGATGGCCTCGACCGCGTCTGGGGTGAACTCGAGCTCGACACCGTCGATCTCGAAGAGCTTCTGGTACTGCTTGATCAAGGCGTTGCGTGGCTCGGTGAGGATTTGCACCAGCGCGGCCTGGTCGAGCTTGTTGACGCTCGCGATCAAGGGCAGCCGGCCGATGAACTCCGGGATCAGGCCGAACTTGACCAGGTCCTCGGGGCGGACCTGGGCAAACATCTCGTCGGCCTCGGTCTCGTTGGAGGAACGCATCTCGGCGGTGAAGCCCAGGGTCTTCTTGCCCACTCGTTGCTCGACGATGTGCTCGAGGCCGGCGAAGGCGCCCCCGACAACGAACAAGATGTTGGTGGTGTCGATCTGGATGAACTCCTGGTGGGGGTGCTTGCGGCCACCCTGGGGCGGCACCGAGGCCGTGGTTCCCTCGAGGATCTTCAGCAGCGCCTGCTGCACCCCTTCGCCCGAGACATCGCGGGTGATCGAGGGATTCTCGGCCTTGCGAGCCACCTTGTCGATCTCGTCGATGTAGATGATGCCGGTCTCGGCCTTCTTGACGTCGTAGTCAGCGGCCTGGATCAGCTTGAGCAGGATGTTCTCGACGTCCTCACCGACATATCCGGCCTCGGTCAACGCGGTGGCGTCGGCGATCGCGAACGGGACGTTCAGCATCCGGGCGAGGGTCTGGGCCAGGTAGGTCTTGCCGCAGCCGGTGGGACCGATCACCAAGATGTTGGACTTGGCAACCTCGACGACATCGTCCTTGCTGTGCTTGCCGTTGTTGTTGGTGACTCCGGCCTGCACCCGCTTGTAGTGGTTGTAGACCGCCACTGCGAGGGACTTCTTCGCCAGCTCCTGCCCGATCACGTAGGAGTTGAGGAACTCAAAGATCTCCCGGGGCTTGGGCAGCTCCTCGAGCCCCACCTCGGAGGTCTCGTTGAGCTCCTCCTCGATGATCTCGTTGCACAAGTCGATGCATTCGTCGCAGATGTAGACGCCCGGACCTGCGATCAGCTTCTTGACCTGCTTTTGGCTCTTTCCACAGAAAGAGCACTTCAACAGGTCCCCTCCGTCACCGATGCGTGCCACTGGCGACGTCTCCCATCATCCGGGCCGGAAATACTCCGACACTCATCTCATCACTCATGCGACCGTACTCCGTTCGTGCCGCCTCGGGGGCAGGACACGACGACTCGACCTAGCGGCCTGCCCCGATCGAAACTGCCTTGCGCGACTCCAGGATCGAGTCGATCAAGCCGTACTCCAGCGCAGCTTCGGAGGTCAGGATCTTGTCGCGCTCGATGTCGAGGTTGACCTCTTCAGGGGTCTTGCCGGAGTGCTCGGAAATGAGCTTCTCGAGCAGCTCGCGCATGCGCAGGATCTCATTGGCCTGGATCTCGATGTCTGAAGACTGACCGTAGGTGCCCTCGGTGTAGGGCTGATGGATCAGGATCCGGCTGTTGGGCAGCGCGAGGCGCTTGCCGGGCGCACCCGCCGCAAGGAGCACCGCGGCCGCCGAGGCCGCCTGCCCCAGGCAGACCGTCTGCACGTCGGGCTGGATGAACTGCATGGTGTCGTAGATGGCCGTCATGGCCGTGAACGAGCCACCGGGGCTGTTGATGTAGATCTGGATGTCACGGGAGGGGTCCATCGACTCCAAGCAGAGCAGCTGGGCCATCACCGCGTTGGCGATGTCGTCGCTGATCGGGGTGCCGAGGAAGATGATCCGGTCCTCGAAAAGCTTGGCGTAGGGGTCGATGCGCCGGACGCCGTAGGAGGTCCGCTCTTCCCACTGCGGGATGTAGTAGTTCATCTGAGATCTCGATTCTGGTCGCGTGGGGTGGTCACTTGGAGTGGGCCGGTCGACCCTCGTCGGCCGCCTGCAGGGCGCTCGAGACGACGTGGTCGATGAAGCCGTACTCCTTGGCCTGCGGGGCCGTGAACCACCGGTCGCGGTCCGCGTCGGTCTCCACCTGCTCCAGCGCCTGGCCAGTGTGCTTGCTGATCAGCTCGAAGAGCACCTTCTTGATGTGCAGCGACTGCTGGGCCTGGATCTTGATGTCCGAGGCCGAGCCGCCCATGCCACCCGAGGGCTGGTGCATCATGATCCGGGCGTGCGGCAACGCGTAGCGCTTGCCCTTCGCGCCCGCGCACAGCAGGAACT
>JBDSBU010000189.1:0-5831 GCA_039921445.1 Marmoricola sp.
GGAGCCGCCACGATGGTGGTGTACTCCAGCGCGCCGGCCTCCTCGAGGGCGCCGCGCACCGAGGCGATGGTCGAGCCCTTCTGGCCGATCGCGACGTAGATGCAGCGCACCTGCTTGTCCGGGTCACCGGAGTCCCAGTTCTGCTTCTGGTTGATGATCGTGTCGATCGCGATCGTCGTCTTGCCCGTGGAGCGGTCGCCGATGATCAGCTGACGTTGCCCGCGGCCGATCGGGGTGAGCGCGTCGATCGCCTTGATGCCGGTGGCGAGGGGCTCGTGGACCGACTTGCGAGCCATCACGCCGGGAGCCTGGAGCTCCAGCGCGCGGCGCTCGGTGGTCTCGATGTCTCCCATACCGTCGATCGGCTCGCCGAGCGGGTTCACGACGCGACCCATGAAGCCGTCGCCGACGGGCACGGAGAGGATCTCACCGGTGCGGCTGACCTTCTGGTCTTCCTCGATCCCGGAGAAGTCACCGAGAACGACGACGCCGATCTCACGGGTGTCGAGGTTCAGCGCGATCCCGAGGGTGCCGTCCTCGAACCTGAGCAGCTCGTTGGCCATCGCGGACGGCAGGCCGGACACACGGGCGATGCCGTCGCCAGCCTCCGCAACCGTGCCGACCTCTTCCTTGCTGGATGCCTCCGGCTTGTAGTCCGAGACGAACTTCTGCAGCGCGTCCCGGATCTCCTCCGGACGGATCGAAAGCTCCGTCATTTCCTAGTCCCTACTCTCTGGTGCGTCAAAGCGGTGCTGAAAGTTCTCTTGGAAGTTCTCTTCGCAGTTCTCGGCTGGGAGCGGTTGGCTCAGCCGGCGAGCCTGCGCCTGGCTTCGTCGATCTTGCCCGAGACGGTGCCATCGATGACGTCGTCACCGATCTGCACCAGCATCCCGCCGATGATCTCAGGATCGACCACGAGGTTGAGATGCACAGTGCGGCCGTACTGGCTGCTGAGCGCTGCCTGCAAGCGGTCGATCTCGGTGTCGGTGAGCATCTGGGCCACCCGCACCTCGGCGACGCGCTGGCCGTGGGCCTCGGCTGCGATCCGTTGGTACTCCGCGATGGCGGCCGTGAGGCTGCGGTGGCTGCCCACGAGCGACTGCTCGACCAGCCGCAGAGTCGCCGGAAGGGTCTTCTCGCCCAGGATGTCCCGGACGAGCTGAGCCTTGTCGTGGACCGAACGGGCCGGGTCCGAGAGCGCCGTACGCAGGTCGTGCTGGTCGTTGACCAGCTGACCGACCGCGAACAACTCGTCGGAGAGGCGAGCGTCCTGGTCGCCAGCCGACGTCACGACCGCGATCACCGCGAGGTGCTCGAGGACGTCAGCGAGGTCACGGGCTCGGGTCCAGCGCCGCTCGACCGCATCTGCGACCAGGTCGAGCGCTGCTGCGCCGACCTTGCCGTCCAGGATCTGACGCACCAGGCCCGACTTGGCGGCTGCATCGGTGGAGACGTCAGTCGCCACCCGACGAAGACCCGGCTCGCTGCGGAGCACCGCAGCGACACCGAAGAGGTCCTCGCCCAGCTGGGCGGCCTCCGACTGGCCGGTCGCCGCGAGCTTCTCGCTCAAGGCAGCCAAGGCGTCGGCGGACGGGCCTCGCAGGTCGGACCTCGACATCAGTTGGCCCCGGTGGTGCTGGAGCCTGCGTCGGTGGCCTCGTTGTGCAGCTCGAGGTCGGCCAGGAAACGGTCGACCACGCGCGAGGCGCGGTCGTCGTCATCGAGGCTCTCCCCCACGATGCGCCCTGCCAGCGAAGTGGCCAGCGTGCCGACCTCCGCGCGCAGCGAGGTCACGGCGTGCTGCCTCTCGGCCTCGATCTGGGACTTGCCGTGCTCGACGATGCGCGTGGACTCCTCTTGAGCCTGCTCACGCATCTCTGCCACGATCTGGGCGCCCTGCTCCCGAGCTTCCTCGCGGATCTTGGCGGCCTCGTGGCGCGCATCGGCCAGCTGCTTCTCGAGCTCTGCCAGCTTGGCGTCAGCCTCTGCCTGCTTGGTCTCGGCAGCCTGGAGCCCACCCTCGATGGCCGAGGTGCGCTCGGCGAAGGTCTTCTCGAAGTTGGGCACCACGTACTTCTTCGCAAGGAAGTAGAGCGCGGCAAAGACCACGATCGAGAGCACGATCTCGATCGGGTGCGGGATCAGAGGGTTCAGGCCCTCTTCTCCGGCGAGCGGAATCAGGTACGACGTCATGGTCGCGGTCCTTCGTCAGGTTGGGTTACTTGAGGACGAACGCGAGGGCGATACCGATGATCGCGAGGGCCTCGGCAAGTGCGAAGCCGAGGAACGCGATCGTCTGCAGGCGACCCTGCGCCTCGGGCTGACGCGCCACACCGTTGAGGTAGGCGGCGAAGATCAGACCGATGCCGATGCCCGGGCCGATGGCGGCCAGGCCGTAGCCGATCATGTTGGCGGAGCCGTTGAGAGCCATAGGAAGCACGGCTTTGTTCCTTTCGATTGGTCCAGCTATTCGTTGTGTTCAGTTGTGGTCGTGCGTGCTCCCGACGGACCGGGAGCAGTTCGTGTGGCTCAGTGCTCCTCGGCGATGGCGCCGGAGATGTAGAGCGCATTGAGCAGGGCGAAGACGTAGGCCTGCAGGAACTGGACCAGGACCTCGAGGAAGGCGATCGCGATGAACATCACCCAGGCCAGGATGCCGACCGGCTTGACCATTGCGGCGCCGTGGATCAGGAGGTACTCACCGCCCACCGCGAAGAGGATCAGCAGCAGGTGACCGGCCAGCATGTTGGCGAAGAGTCGCAGCGCCAGCGTGAGGGGTCGGACCAGGATGTTGGAGAGGAACTCCAACGGGACAAGCAGGCCCAGCATCGCCGGTGGGACACCGGGCGGGACGGTCTGGTGCTTGAGGTAGGCCAGCACACCGCCCTGCGCCTTGATGCCGGCGATGTTGTAGACCAGCCAGCTGACCAGCACGAGGCCGTAGACCATGCCTGCACGAGAGAAGGTCGGGAACTCGAAGCCCGGGATCGTGGCGAACAGGTTGTTGATCAGCACGAAGAAGAACAGCGCGAACAGGAACGGCACGAACCGCATGAAGTCTTTGCTGCCGATGATGTCGCGTCCGAGCTGGTTGCGTACGAAGCCGTAGCCCAGCTCACCGACGTACTGCAGCTTGCCGGGGACCATCGCACGCTTGGCGGAGGCGGCGCGGAAGAAGACGAAGACCAGCGCAGCACCCAGGACCAGCTGCAGCATCGGCTTGGTGACACCGAGGTACATCGTCTGGCCGAGGAACTCAAAAGTGCGGTCGGGACCGATCGGCGGCAGGTTGAAGTCACCCGGTCCGGGGGGCGTATAGCCCTCGCCGCGGGCGACGAGCGTCGGGATGAGGCTCACGGCAACTCCTGTGTCGTCACGGTCTTGTTCTCAGTTCCTGGGTCGTGCGGGTCGGGCGCGATCTTGAACCTCGACCAGGTCATGTAGACCCCGAGGACAGCACCGATCAGGACACCGATCCCCACGAGGAACGAGGTTCCGAACCAGCGATCCGCCACCCAACCGAGCAGACCGTAGAACCCAACCCCAGCCACCAGGACACCGAAGGCATGCCACGGGTCGCCGCTGGGAGGGGTGTGCTGCTCCGGATCCTGCTTAGCCTGCTGAGCCATTGCGGTGGGAGCGTAGCAGTCGAGAGGGGTCATGACGCACCTGCCTCTGGATCGCGAGATCCGCGCAGAGGCGCTGTCTCGACGGCTCGAGGGAGCTCGATGTCGTAGACCGGGACGCGACTTCGCACCGTCGCAACAACCTGTCCAACTGTCCAGGCGAGGGTGGCTGCGACGACCGCGACCGCGAGCCACTCAGCAGACAGGGTCTCGCCGAGTGCTCCGGAAGCCCTGATCAAGGCGAAGGCGATCACGACCAGAACCACCTGCAGGGTGTAGGTCGTCAGCGCCACCACCATGGCGGCCTCCGGTGCAAGCCGCGTGGCCATATTGACGATGACGGAGCCGAAGGTGAAGAAGCTCAGGCTGAGCAGGCCGCCGACGGCAGCCCCTCCGGCACCTGAGGACCCGTCCAGCAGACCCCCAGCGACCGTGGTCACCGTGGCCACGACAACGACCCACACAACAGCCTGGACCAGCACTGCTGGTCTTCTCCCGCGGAATCCCGCGGGGTGGCTGGTCGGCGTCATTGCTGGCCTCATCGTCTCGTCGTCAGGTGACCGACTGCCTCGCGATTGGATCTGCGAACGGCTCAGTCATCGGGCGGTGTGGCGGTGCTTGTGAAAAGTAGCACAAGCACAGCCCCGGGCGCGAGCCGGGGATCGTTCAGAGGATCAGGTGGTCCTTGCCCGGTCGGGCTTGGAGTCGCGGGACCACGAAGGTCAGACCCGCGGTGACCACGGTCAGGACGCCCAGCAGTCCCAGGACCAGCGGTCCGGAGTAGAGGCTGACCAGCACGGCGCCGAAGGCGATCAGGCCCGCCCACATCCACATGATCAGCACCGCCCGCCGCTGACTGTGCCCGATCTCGAGCAGCCTGTGGTGCAGGTGCTCCTTGTCTGGTTGGTAGAACGCCTGGCCCCGGCGGGTGCGGCGTACGACGGCCAGCACGAGGTCCGCCAACGGAACCACCAGGATCGAGATCGGCAGCAGGATCGGAAGGAGCATCACCAGGGAACCGTTGCCACTGCCCTGCTCGATGGTCACCGAGGCGAACTGCCCGGTCAGGGTCAGCGCCGATCCGGCCAGCACCAGCCCGAGCAACATCGAGCCGGAGTCGCCCATGAACAACCGCGCCGGGAAGAAGTTGTGCGGCAGGAAGCCCGCGCAGGCACCGCCCATTGCCGCGCAGAGCATGGCTGCCGTGATTGCCAGGGTCTCCCCGTTGACCTCCGCGAGCCGGTAGGAGAACAAGAAGAACGCGATCGCACCGATCAGCACGACGCCAGCGGCAAGGCCGTCCAGGCCGTCAACGAAGTTCACCGCGTTGACGGTGCCGAGCACCAGCAGCATCGTGAGCAGCACCGCCTGGGTCGGCAGCAGCACGAACTGGCCCACGCCGGGGAGGTTCAAGGAGTACAGCTGCACGTCGTTGAGCACCATGAATCCCGCGGCGACGGTCTGACCGGCCAGCTTGGAGAGGGCATCGAGCTCGATCAGGTCGTCGATGACGCCGACGGCGCAGATGATCGCGCCGGCCAGCAGCACCACCCCAGAGTCGTGGAAGACCGCCGGTTGCGAGGTGCTCAGGAAGGGCAGGTGCCGGGCGACGAGCAGCCCGGCGCCGAGACCGCCGAGCATCGCGACACCACCGAAGTAGGGAATCGGGGTGGCGTGGACGTCCCGATCGCGCACTCGGGCGACCGCGCCCGACCTGATCGCCAGCTCGCGGGCGAAGACGCACAGCAGGTAGCTGGCGACCGCGGCGACGAGGAAGACGAGCAGGTACTCACGCACTGCCCACCGCGTCCCCGGGGTCCGGCTCGTCGAGCTGGGCACCAAGGCCCTCGAGGGTCTCGCGCAGCTCCACAGCGGTGATCGCACCCTCGCGAAGGATCCGCGGCCGGTCACCGGTGCAGTCGATGATCGTCGAGGCCAACCCCCCGTCGCTGGGCCCACCGTCGAGGATCACCTCGACCGCCTCGCCCAGCATCCGCAACGCAGCGGCGGCATCGGTCGCCGCAGGCTGGCCGGAGCGGTTGGCCGAGGACACCGCCAGCGGACCGGTGCGTCCAAGCAGCTCCAGCGCCGCCTCGTCGGCGGGCATCCGGATCGCCACCGTCCCCCGGGTCTCGCCCAGGTCCCAGCGCAGCGACGGCTGCTGACGGCACACGATGGTGAGCGGACCGGGCCAGTAGCGCTCGA
>JBDSBU010000190.1:0-13317 GCA_039921445.1 Marmoricola sp.
CCTGTATGCCGGGATCGAACGCGCCGACTCCTTCATCGTGGACCCGCACAAGTGGCTCTTCGCGCCGTATGACTGCTGGAACGAAGCAGACGGCGCCACCGTGTATCCGCTGCAGCCGGCGCAGGACTTCAAGCGGATCTTCGACGGCGACCAGGGTCCCAACACCGGCGGCATGGGCGCCTACACCCCGTTGCCGTGGGTGCCCGAGGGACTCGTCGAGGAGGTCCGCGACCTCGTCCTCGAGCCGACGGTCACCGAGATGGCCCGTCGTGGTGCCTGCTTCGCCGGCCTGCTGTACGCCGGGCTGGCGCTGACCTCGCGGGGGGTCAAGGTGATCGAGTTCAACGCCCGCTTCGGTGATCCCGAGACCCAGGCCTTGATGACCCTGCTCGACTCCCCGCTCGGCGTACTCCTCAAGGCCGCGGCCGACGGTGTGCTCCACGAGGTCGACCCTCCGAGCTGGAAGCCCGGCGCTGCCGTCGCGGTGGTGATGGCCAGCGCCGGCTACCCCGAGGCGTCCCGCAAGGGCGACGTCATCGTCGGCACCGAGACCTTGGCCGACGAGCCCGACGTCGACGTGATCCACGCAGGCACCGCCGAGCGCGACGGGAAGCTCGTCACCGCGGGCGGTCGGGTCCTGGCCGTCACCGCGGTCGGCACGGACGTCGCCGACGCCCGTGCCAAGGCCTACGAGGGCGTCTCCTCGATCAGCTTCGACGGGGCCCAGTGGCGCACCGACATCGCCTCAGCAGCGAGCCAGCACCACCATCAGTCCAGCCAGCAGCACGATCACCGGGAGTGACATGTCTGTCCCCAACGTCCTGGCCACCCGCTACGCCGGCGCCGACCTGGCCCAGATCTGGTCGCCCGAGCACAAGATCGTGCTCGAGCGGCAGCTGTGGATCGCCGTCCTCCGCGCCCAGCGCGACCTCGGCGTAGCGGTACCCGACGGCGTGGTCGAGGCCTACGAGGCCGTCGTGGAGAAGGTCGACCTGGCCAGCATCAGCGACCGGGAGCGCGTCACCCGGCACGACGTGAAGGCCCGGATCGAGGAGTTCTGCGCCCTGGCCGGTCACGAGCACATCCACAAGGGGATGACCTCGCGCGACCTGACCGAGAACGTGGAGCAGCTCCAGATCAAGGCCTCCCTGCAGCTGATCCGTCAGCGGGTGCTCGCCGCGCTCGCTCGACTGGGTCGCCTCGCCTCCGAGCACGAGTCGTTGGTGATGGCTGGGCGGTCGCACAACGTCGCCGCCCAGGCCACCACGTTGGGCAAGCGCTTCGCCACCGTCGCCGACGAGATGCTGGTCGGCCTCGCCCGGCTCGACGACCTGCTCGCGCGCTACCCGCTGCGCGGCATCAAGGGCCCGATGGGGACCTCCCAGGACATGCTCGACCTGCTGGACGGCTCCAGTGCCGACCTGGCCGACCTCGAGCAACGAGTGGCCCTCCACCTCGGGTTCGACCAGGTCTTGCACAGCGTGGGACAGGTCTACCCGCGCTCGCTCGACTTCGACGTGGTCTCCGCGCTGGTCCAGCTCGTGGCCGGTCCCTCCAACCTGGCCACCACGGTGCGGCTGATGGCAGGCATCGAGCTGGTCACCGAGGGGTTCAAGGAGGGGCAGGTCGGGTCGTCGGCGATGCCGCACAAGATGAACACCCGTTCCTGCGAGCGCGTCAACGGTCTCGCGGTGGTGCTGCGGGGTCAGCTCTCGATGGTGGGCGAGCTCGCGGGGGATCAGTGGAACGAGGGCGACGTCTCCTGTTCCGTCGTACGCCGCGTGGCCCTGCCGGACGCGTTCTTCGCCACGGACGGGCTCTTCCAGACCTTCTTGACCGTGCTCGACGAGTTCGGTGTCTTCCCCGCGGTGGTCCAGCGCGAGCTCGACCGCTACCTGCCGTTCCTGACCACCACCAAGGTGCTGATGACCGCCGTGCGCAACGGTGTCGGACGCGAGGAGGCTCATCAGGCGATCAAGGAGCACGCGATCGCCGTTGCTCTGGAGATGCGCGCCGGCCTGGTGCGAAACGACCTCTTCGAGCGCCTCGCCGCGGACCAGCGCCTCGGGCTGAGCCGTGAGCAGATCGATGCGCTGGTGGCGGACCCGATCGAGTTCACCGGTGCCGCACGTGAGCAGGTGGCTGCCGTCGTACGCCGGATCGAGCGGGTCGTGGCCACGGATCCTGGCGCAGCTGCCTACGCGCCTGGCGCCATCTTGTGAGCGCCGGTCCCTAGCGCTCCGCGGTGCGGTAGGCAGCGCAACGGAGTGCGTCAAATGTCTAAATATGGACATAACGGGTCAATCTCCCCTACTCTGGTGCCAGGGAGTAACGAGGCACAACGTCTCGTACAAGGGAGGAACAGACATGACCAAGAACAAGGGTGTACGCGCGGTCCTGGCGGCCGCTGCCATGGCAGTCGCGCTCGGTTCCGTCTCCGCCGGTGCTGGCGCGGCGGAGGCCAGCTCCGCCAAGGACGACACGTCCGCGATCCCGAAGGACGACCAGAAGGCGATCCTGAAGGACGAGCAGAAGGCGATTCTGAAGGACGAGCAGAAGGCGATCTTGAAGGACGAGCAGAAGGCGATCCTCCAGGACGAGCAAAGGGCGATCCTCAAGAACGACCCGACCGCGATTCTTCGCGCCATCCTCTGACCGACCTTCCGTGGGGTGCGCCGGTCTGACCGGTGCACCCCACAGGCATTCCCGGGCAGGTCCGGCCGCTCGTGGACCGCGTTTGTAGGGTGTGCGCGTGCACAACATCCCCAGCGCTCCGTCCATCGAGGGCGCCACCCACCTCCATTCGGGCAAGGTCAGGGACCTCTACCGCCTTCCGGGCGGGGACCTGCTGATGGTCGCCAGCGACCGGATCTCGGCCTATGACTTCGTCCTTGAGACCACGATCCCGGACAAGGGTGAGATCCTCACGCGGATGTCGCTTTGGTGGTTCGCCCAGCTGGCCGATCTGGTCCCCAACCACGTGCTCTCCACCGAGGTGCCCACGCAGGTCCGCGGGCGCGCAGTGGTCTGTGAACAGCTGTCGATGTATCCGGTGGAGTGCGTTGCGCGCGGCTACTTGACCGGGTCCGGACTGATCGACTACCAGTCCACGGGGGAGGTGTGCGGCGTGCCGCTTCCCGCCGGTCTGGGTGAGGCGAGCCGCCTCCCGACGCCGATCTTCACCCCGGCCACCAAGGCCGCCCTCGGTGACCACGATCAGAACGTCACCTACGAGACCGTGGTCGCCGACATCGGCGCCGCCTCAGCGGCTGAGCTCCGTGACCTGACCCTCGCGGTCTACGAGCGCGCCGACGCCGTGGCCCGCGAGCGCGGAATCATTCTGGCCGACACCAAGCTCGAGTTCGGTGCCAGGCGCGGCGACGGGACCACGGTGCTGGCCGATGAGGTGCTCACGCCGGACTCGAGCCGTTACTGGCCCGCGGCCGACTGGCAGCCGGGCAGGACGCAGGGCTCCTATGACAAGCAGATCGTGCGCAACTGGCTGCTCTCGGAGGCCAGCGGCTGGGACCGCGCATCAGGTGCGCAGCCTCCTGCGCTTCCGCCCGAGGTCGTCGAGCGCACCCGGGCCCGCTACGTCGAGGCCTACGAGCTCCTGACTGGGGAGCGGTTCTGATGCCGCGCCTCGCAGCAGGGATGCTCACCACCTCGGTTCAGTACGCCGTCCCGGTCGGCCCGGCCTTCGCCTATCTCGCCGACCCCCGCAACCGGCCGCAGTGGCAGTCCTCGCTGCGCGACGTGGAGATGATCGACGACGGTGAGCCGCGGGTCGGGATGCGTTGGCGTGACCTGACCGCGGCTCGGGTGGTACCGGAGATGGTGATCACCGAGATGGAGCACGACCTGCTCTGGGCCGAGACCGGTCGTTGGAAGGGGATCGAGGCCGACCTGACGCTGCGCTTCTCCCCACGGGGCACGGGATGCCTGGTCGACGTCGGCTTCGTGGTGCGCGGCCGCGGCCCGCTCCGGCCGGTGGGCTGGGTGGCGACGCTGGCCGGCCTGTTCGCCGTACGCTCCGACCTGCGCAAGGCCGGTCGCATCCTCGCGGTCGGGACCCCCTGATGGGCCGGCTGGTCGGGCTCGCACTCAGCGTCCTGATGGTCGTTGCGGGTGTGGTGTTCACGATGCAGGGGCTCGGCTACCTCGAGGGCAGCTCGATGACCGGGGTGAAGTTCTGGGCACTGGTCGGTCCGGCCCTCGCCGGCTTCGGCCTCGCGCTCGGAATCGTCGCCCTGCGCGGGGGCGGCCCCCCGAACCCGCCGAGACGTCACAAATGAAATGCGCCACCACCGCGCGGGTCGGGCATTTCATTTGCGACGTCTCGGCGAAGTTAGACTCCAGCCGACGATCCAGATCCCCCGGATCGAGCACCCCGAAGCCAGCACCCCAACGAAAGGGACCTCCCGTGGCCCGAGTCGTCGTCGACGTGATGCCCAAGCCCGAGATCCTCGACCCGCAGGGCAAGGCGGTGCAGGGCGCCCTGCCGCGTCTGGGCTTCGAGGGCGTCACTGACGTCCGGCAGGGCAAGCGCTTCGAGCTCGAGCTGGACGGGGAGGCCACCGAGGAGCGGATGGCCGAGGTCCGCACGATGGCCGAGACGCTGCTGTCCAACCCGGTGATCGAGGACTACGAAGTTCGGATCCTCCCGTGAGGGTCGGCGTCGTCACCTTTCCTGGTTCCCTCGACGACGTCGACGCCCAGCGCGCGGTCCGGCTCGCGGGCGCGGAAGCCGTGCCCCTGTGGCACGGCGACCACGACCTTCAAGGAGTCGACGCCATCGTGCTGCCGGGGGGCTTCTCCTACGGCGACTACCTGCGCTGCGGCGCGATCGCACGCTTCGCGCCGGTGATGACCGAGGTGATCGAGGCCGCCAAGGGCGGGATGCCGGTCCTCGGGATCTGCAACGGCTTCCAGATCCTCTGTGAGTCCCACCTCCTGCCTGGCGCGCTGATCCGCAACGACCACCGCAAGTTCGGCTGCCTCGACCAGCGCATCGTGATCGAGAACAACACCACTGCGTGGACCAGTGCGTACGACGTCGGCCAGCAGGCCGTGATCGTGCTGAAGAACGGCGAAGGCTCGTTCGTGGCCGACGCCGCGACCCTGGACATGCTCGAGGCCGAGGGTCGTGTGGTCGCGCGCTACGTCGGGGAGAACCCCAACGGCTCGCAGCGCAACATCGCCGGCGTCACCAACGCGGCCGGCAACGTGGTCGGCCTGATGCCCCACCCCGAGCACGCCGTGGAGGACCTCTGCGGTCCCGGCACCGACGGGCTCGGGTTCTTCGCCAGCGTGCTGAGCTCGCTCAGCGCCTCCCGCTGACCAGGGCGCTCCAGGTCGAGCGTCCCACCATGCCGTTGGCCCGAATCCCGACCTTGCGCTGGTAGGAGGCGATTGCGCGCCTCGTACGCCGGTTGTAGGCGCCGGTGACGTCGAGTCGCGGTGCCTGCGCGGCGTTGAGGGCGCGCTGGACCCGCACCACGTCGGCGTCACGCACGCCGCGACGCACGACCGTTCCGCTGTTGCCGGCCACCAGCAGGCTGGTCCACAAGGTGCGCGTCGTGTAGTTGTGCGAGGCCTGCCCCATGCGCCGCTGGAACCCGCGCAGTCCGGTCAGCGTCTGGGAGTTCCAGCGCCCGGTGACCTCGTAGGGGTAGAGCCGCTGCTGCTTGAGCAGGCACTGCAGGGCGGTGACCTGTGACCCGCCCCGGCTCGCGCCCGTCCTGCGGTACGCCGGCCTGCTGATCGAGGCCGGGGTGCAGGCGGAGTCCGAGAGCGAGGAACCGGTGTAGCGAGGCCCGTCCGGCTCCGGTGTCGGGGTCGGAGCGGGGGGCGGCGACGAGGGCGCTGGTGCTCCGTCGATCTTCGGAGTGCGCAGGTCGAGGTAGTTGCGGTCGATGTTGATCGTCACGCCACCCCAGGTCTCGTTGTGACCGCCCTGGTACTGGTGGGCGCGACCATAGGGCTTCCAGCCGTCACTGCGGATGTAGGACGACTCGACGTTGGCTTTGCCGTTCCAGTCAGCGATCCAGATCTGGTCGGGAAGGGCGATCGGGTTCTCGGGCCGGACCCGCGCGTCGTCGAGCATCCGGATGCCGGAAGCCGCGCTGGAGTAGTAGCCCGACGCGTACCCGCGCTCGTGCAGCTGATTGGTCCACGCGTGCAGGAACCACAACGCCGACCAGGTGCAGGCCGAGCTCTTGGTGATGCTGAAGGCCTCGAGGTCGTAGAACAAGGTGCTGCTCGGGACGATCCCCAGCCCGGCCGCCACGTCGACGGCCTTGTTCGCCTCGGCGCGGCCCTGGGCACGTGCCTTGGCGTAGGTGCTCGAGGAGTCGGGATTGATCCGCACCTGCTTGAGGTAGCGGTCGCGCGTGGTGCACGAGGCCTGCGGTCCCAGCGTGATCGGCATCAGGTGCCATCCGGCCGCGAGCTGGTTGCTCACCCAGGTGGCGGTGAGGTTGGCCTGGCGCTGACAGGCGCGGGAGTCCCCGGAGATGTAGATCCCTGCGGCGCGGAAGGGCGACTTCTTGATCCAGGTGCTCATCGCGCTCTGGCTCGGCGCCTCGCACTGGTCGAAGCCCAGCCCGGTGAAGTTGCCGGGCGTGACCGGGTTGGCGGCGTACGCCGGCGTCGTCAGCGGGGTGAGCGCCAGCGCCGTGGCAGCCACGGCGACCAGACCGGTCACGCGGGTGGCGAACCTGGTGCGGGCACGCGGGGACGGGAAAAGAAAAGGCATTCCAAAATCTCCAACAATGTCGGGAAACTGCGTCACCCTAACCTCTTGTTTCACACCAGTAACACCCGATTGTGCTAATTACAAAACTGTAATTCTGATAACCATGCCGGCCGCAGGCGTGCGTGCGGGCGGGCGGCGGCGAGGGCCGGGTGGGTCCGCTCCTAGGATGAGCGCGTGCATCTGGACACCGTCACCACCGCCGCCGAGGACCCCCGCCGCGACCAGCCCTGGGCCGAGCTCGGTCTCAAGGCCGAGGAGTACGCCGAGATCCGCGAGATCCTGGGCCGTCGTCCGACCAGCTCGGAGCTGGCGATGTACTCGGTGATGTGGAGCGAGCACTGCTCCTACAAGTCCTCCAAGGTCCACCTCGCGCAGTTCTCGGAGATCCCGCAGGAGACCCGCGCCGGCAAGATGCTGGCAGGCATCGGTGAGAACGCCGGAGTGATCGACATCGGGCAGGGCTACGCGGTCACCTTCAAGGTGGAGAGCCACAACCACCCCTCCTACGTCGAGCCCTATCAGGGAGCAGCGACCGGCGTCGGCGGCATCGTCCGCGACATCTTGGCGATGGGTGCCCGCCCGGTGGCCGTGATGGACCCGCTGCGCTTCGGCCCGCTGGACGCCCCCGACACGCATCGGGTGATGCCGGGGATCGTTGCCGGTGTCGGTGGCTACGGCAACTGCCTGGGCCTGCCCAACATCGGCGGCGAGGTCGTCTTCGACGCGTCGTACGCCGGCAACCCGCTGGTCAACGCCCTGTGCATCGGCGTGCTGCGCCACGAGGACCTCCACCTCGCGAAGGCCAGCGGTGCTGGCAACCAGGTGATCCTCTACGGCGCGAGGACCGGCGGCGACGGCATCGGAGGCGTCAGCGTGCTGGCGAGCGAGACCTTCGACTCGACCGGGCCGGCCAAGCGGCCCAGCGTCCAGGTCGGTGACCCGTTCATGGAGAAGCTGCTGATCGAGTGCACCCTCGAGCTTTTCGCGGCAGGCGTGGTCGCGGGCATCCAGGACCTCGGTGGCGCGGGCCTGTCGTGTGCCACCAGCGAGCTGGCCAGTGCCGGCGACGGCGGCATGCACGTGGACCTCGACCTGGTGCCCTTGCGCGACTCCTCGCTCGCTCCGGAGGAGATCTTGATGAGCGAGTCCCAGGAACGGATGATGGCCGTCGTCGAGCCCGACCAGGTCGCGGAGTTCTTGGCGATCTGTGCGAAGTGGGACGTCGATGCGACCGTCATCGGCGAGGTCACCAACGGTGACCGGCTGCTGATCGACTGGCACGGCGAGTGCGTGGTCGACGTGCCGCCACGCTCGGTCGCCCACGACGGCCCGACCTACTCCCGCCCGTTCGCGCGACCCGAGGACCAGGACGCCCTGCAGGCCGACGTCGCCGAGAAGCTGCCACGGCCCGAGACGAGCGAGGAGTTGCGCGAGACCCTGCTGCGGATGGTCGCGAGCCCGAACCTGTGCGACAAGTCCTGGGTCACCGACCAGTACGACCGCTACGTGCAGGGCAACACCGTCCTCGCCCAGCCGAGCGACAGCGGCATGGTACGCGTCGACGACCAGACCAACCTCGGCGTCGCGGTCTCCACCGACTGCAACGGCCGCTTCGCCCGTCTCGACCCGTACGCCGGCGCGCAGCTCGCGCTCGCGGAGTCCTACCGCAACGTCTCGACGGGGGGCGCGACCCCGATGGCGATCAGCGACTGCCTGAACTTCGGATCCCCCGAGGACCCCGATGTGATGTGGCAGTTCGCCGAGGCCTGCCGTGGTCTGAAGGACGCCTGCGTCACGCTGGGGATCCCGGTCACCGGCGGCAACGTGAGCCTCTACAACCAGACCGGCGAGACCGCGATCCTGCCGACACCGGTGGTCGCCGTTCTCGGCGTGATCGAGGACGTCACGCGTCGCACGCCCACCGGCTTTCCCGCCGCCGGCCACCAGGTGGTGCTGCTCGGGGAGTCCCGTGAGGAGCTCTCCGGGTCCGAGTGGGCCCACGTCGTGCACGCTCACCTGGGCGGCGTACCCCCTGTGGTCGATCTGGAGGCCGAGCGTTCGCTGAGCGAGCTGCTCGTCGAAGGCGTCGGTGTGCTGTCCTCGGCCCACGATGTCTCCGACGGCGGCCTGGCCCAGACCCTCGCCGAGTCGGTCATGCGCAACGGCATCGGCGCCGTCGTCGACCTGGCCGGCGTCTCGGGAGGCGACCCCTTCCTGGCTCTGTTCAGCGAGTCCGGCGCGCGCGTCGTGGTCACGGTGGCCCCCGAGGACGAGGGCCGACTCTTCGAGCTGGCCGAGGAGCACGGCGTACCCGTGACCAACCTCGGGTGCACGGGCGGCGAGGAGCTCGCCGTGGATGGTGTGTTCTCCGTGCCCGTCACCGAGCTGCACCAGGCATGGGTCGCGACGCTGCCTGCCGCCATGGCCTGAGAGCTGCCCAGCGAGCGCGGTGACTCCGGCCCGGCAAGCCCCGCCGACGCGCCGATAGCGCTACTGTGTCGCCCGAGTGATGTCCATCACACGTTCGGGCGAGGAGACAGATGGCGACTCCGGAGGGCGAGAGCGACAACGCAGAGGGACGCGCAGCCCTGCTCGAGGTGAAGAACCTCGATGTCACCTACGGCGGCGTGCGTGCACTTCGTGGCATCAACCTGCGTGTCGCCGAAGGCAGCGTGGTCGCTGTGCTGGGCAGCAACGGGGCTGGCAAGACCACCCTGCTGCGCACGCTCTCGAGCACACTTCGGATGCACCGCGGTCGGGTCGAGTCCGGCGAGGTGTTCTTCCGTGGCAAGAACCTGAAGGGGATGGACCCAGGACGCTGTGTCTCGTTGGGTCTGGTGCAGGTGCCGGAGGGACGAAGGATCTTCAGCCGTCTCACGGTCGAGGAGAACCTGCGTGCGGGAGGTCTCGCGAGCAAGGATCGAGCGGGGGTTGCCGCGGCGCATGCCCGGGTGCACGAGCTCTTTCCCGTCCTCGAGCAACGGGCCAGCCAGCGCGCGGGGCTGCTCTCTGGCGGTGAGCAGCAGATGCTGGCCATCGGTCGGGGACTGATGTCCCAACCCAAGCTGCTGCTCCTCGACGAGCCCTCACTCGGACTGGCGCCCAAGATCATCGGTCAGATCGGCGAAGTGGTGCGGGAGATCCATCGCCAAGGCATCTCGGTGCTGCTCGTGGAGCAGAACGCCACGATGGCGCTCGCCGTCGCCGACCAGGCCTTCGTCCTCGACGTGGGCGAGGTCTCGCTGTCCGGAAGTGCCGCCGAACTGTCCCGGACCGGCGAGGTGCAGCGGCTCTACCTCGGCCACAGCGGTGAGGAGCCCCAGGAACGGGCAGCCGTCACCAAGACCCTGTCCCGGTGGACCCAGTGACCGCCGCTCCCGCCGCAGCCGCTGACATCGACGTCCCGACCCTCGAGGTCCTCGGGGTGAGCGTCAAGTTCGGGGCCCTCAGCGCCCTCAACGACGTCTCGTTCACGGTGGAGCCGGGGTCCATTCACGCCGTGATCGGACCCAACGGTGCCGGGAAGTCGACGATGTTCAATGTCCTCTCAGGGGTCTACCGGGCCTCTGCTGGTCAGGTGCGCTTCGGGAACGCGGTCCTCAGTGACCTACGCCCTCACCAGATCGCTCGGCTCCGGGTGGCTCGCGCCTTCCAGAACATCGCGCTCTCCGCGGGCGAGTCGGTCGCCGAGAACCTGATGCTGGGCAGGCACTCGTTGACCAAGGCCGGCTTCCTGAGTGCGGGGCTGCGGCTGCCGCGTGCCACTGCCGAGGGCAGGCGGCACGGCGAGCGCGTCCGCGAGATTGCAGAGTTCATGGACCTCGGCCCCCTGCTGCACACCCCTGTGGGCGTGCTGTCGTACGGCGACCAGAAACGCGTCGAGGTTGCGCGGGCACTGTGCACCGAGCCACGCCTGCTGCTGCTCGACGAGCCGGTCGCAGGCATGAACGCCGAGGAGACCAGCCGGATGGCCACGGCCGTGCTGGAGATTCGCTCCGCACTGGGCATCTCCGTGGTCCTCGTCGAGCACGACATGGGAATGGTGATGCAGGTTGCCGACCGCATCACCGTCCTCGACTTCGGCTCTCGGATCGCCGACGGGACGCCGAAGGAGATCCAGCAGGACCCCGAGGTGATCCGGGCCTATCTGGGGGCCGGCGACGACGATGCGGATGCTGCAACGAACCAGGAGGAGACGCCGTCATGACTCAGTTCTTGTCGCTGCTGGTCAACGGGATCAGCCTGGGTGCGGTCTACGCGCTGATCGCGCTCGGTTTCGTGATCATCTTCAAGGCCAGCGAGGTGATCAGCTTCATGCACGGCTCGCTGATCCTTCTCGGGGCCTTCCTGATCGCTCGCTACCAGACCACTCTCGGCTTCTGGGCAGCGCTCGCCATCGGCATCGTCGGCACCACGCTGGTCGCTCTCGTGACCGAGCGCGTGCTGATCCGTCGGCTCAGGGGAGCGCCGGTGATCAGCCTGGCCATCTTGACCATCGGCGTGGACATCATCCTGCTGACCCAGCTCACCAGGCTGATCGGCTCCGACATCCTCAACGCGGGACACCCGTGGTCCGGACAGACCTTGCGGGTCGCTGGCGTCGGGATCACGACCAACCGCGCCCTCGCCGTGGTGGTGGCGGTCGTGCTGATGGCGCTGTTCTTCACAGCCTTCAAGTTCAGCAGCTGGGGGGTGGCCATGCGCGCCGCCGCTGAGGACACCGAGACCGCAGCACTGATGGGGATCCGGCTGGGGCGGGTCTCGATGATCGCGTGGGTGGTCGCAGGTGTGCTTGCCGCTGTGGCCGGCCTGTTCCTGGTCGGCTCTCCGACGCCAGGGGTCACTCCAGGCGTCGCCGCTGTGGCGCTTCGTGCCTTCCCGGCGGCCATCCTCGGCGGTCTGGACTCGACCGGGGGAGCGGTCGTGGGCGGACTCGTCGTCGGTCTCGCTGAGTCCTTCGCAGCGGGCTACCAGGACCAGATCCTGTTCATGGGCCGCGGCTTCGGTGAGGTCGTCCCGTACGTCGTCATGGTCCTGGTCCTGATGGTCCGACCCTCGGGTCTCTTCGGCACAAGGGAGCTGACTCGTGTCTGAGGTCGCCACGTCGAGGCGCGAGGTCACCGCCAGCCCCGAACCCAGCCGCCGGGCGCGCGCGCTACGCATCCTGCTGGTCATCGTCGTGCTGGCAGTCCTCCTGGCGCTGCCGTTGTTCATCCAGGAGTTCTGGCTGCGCACCGGTTTCGCCGTGTGTGGTGCCGTGATCGGTGCCGTCGGGCTGAACCTGCTCGTCGGCACGACCGGACAGCTCTCGTTGGGGCATGCCTTCTTCCTGGCCGCTGGTGCCATCACCTATGTCTACGCCTCGGGCGAGGCTGGGGGGACCGCCACCAAGATCAGTGGCCTCGGCCTTCCGCCGCTGGTCGCCATGGTGCTGGGGGTCCTGGTGGCCGGGCTGTGCGGTCTGCTGTTCAGTCCTCTCGCCGCCCGTCTGCGGGGCATCTACCTCGGTGTCGCCTCACTCGGACTGGTCTTCATCGGACAGCACGTGCTGAACACCTGGAAGTCGGTGACCGGCGGGTTCAACGGCCGTGTCACCCCGGACTTCTCGTTGTTCGGCTTCCACTTCGCCAGCGACCGACCCGAGCTGACGATCCTCGGCGTTCCCTTCGGTGCGGCCGAGCGACTCTGGTACCTCGGGCTGGTGCTAGCAGGACTGGCGATCTGGTTCGCGCTCAACCTGCTGCGGTCGCGCCCTGGTCGCGCGCTGCAGAGTCTGCGTGACAGCGAGGTCGCTGCCGCCGTGATGGGCGTCAACGTCCAGGGCTACAAGGCCCGGATCTTCATGGTCTCCTCGATGTACGGCGGACTGTCGGGCGTGATCTACGCCCTGTCGCTCGGAGCCGTCGCGCCGGAGAGCTTCTCCCTCGTGCTCTCCATCCAGTTCCTCGCGATGATCGTCCTCGGGGGCCTGGGCTCGGTGTGGGGTGCCGCCGCGGGGGCCGTCTTCGTCAGCGCACTGCCCCTGGTCTTCCAGCAGTACGCCGGTGCCCTGCCCTACATCGCCGAACCAGGCTCGCCGGGCATCGTGGCGAGCCAGGCAGCCGCCTTCCTCTACGGTCTCGCGATCGTGCTCGTGGTGCTCTTCGAGCCCGCCGGCCTCGCGGGTCTCACCCGTCGCGTGCGCGACGCCGCGCGTCGTGCCACCGCGAGCACGCGCACCCCACAACGTCAGTCGGCCGGTCCACAACCCTCGGAGGAATCCAACCCATGAAAACTGTCAAGCGTCCTCGACTCATAGCTTTCGTCGTGCTCAGCACCTGTCTGCTCAGCGCAGGCTGCGGCACCAAGGGATCCGGTGGGGAGACCTCCAGCAGTGACGGGGTGAAGACCAGCCGCGGCATCAGCGGCGACACCATCACGCTGGGTTCGCTCACCGACCTCACCGGCGTCTTCGCCGCACTGGGCAAGGACATCACCAACGCCCAGGCGATGTACTGGGAGAAGCAGAACGCCGGTGACATGGTCTGCGGCAAGTACAAGGTCAAGCTCTCGGTGAAGGA
>JBDSBU010000191.1:0-2849 GCA_039921445.1 Marmoricola sp.
GGGCAGGTCGCGCATCGTCAGCAACGGCGAGAACACCACGAGCGCGGCGGCGACCGCCGACCCGGCCAGCGCGACCCAGAACACCTCGCGGACGCCTATCGCGTCGCCGAGGATGCCGCCGACGAGGCTGCCGATCGGCATCGTGCCCCACACCACGAACCTGATCGAGGCGTTCATCCGGCCCAGGAGCGGACGCGGGCACAATCGCTGCCGGAAGCTGACCTGGGTGACGTTGTAGACCACGACCCCGAAGGAGAGCAGGAGGCTGGAACCGGTCAGTGCCACCATCGGCGGCACGACCGTGCCCGCCAGCGGCATCAGGGTGCCCGCCGGCAACCAGACCAGGGTGGACAGGGCGATCGTGCGGCCCTCACCGAGCCAGCTGGTGATCCGTGGGGTCAGCAGAGCGCCGAGCAGGCCGCCCGCCGCTCCGATGCCCATGGCGAGTCCGATCTGACCGGCGCTGAGACCGAGGTCTCGCAACGCGAAAAGCACGAGCAGGACTCCGCTCATGGATGAGAAGAAGTTGGCCACGCTGGTGGCGGCGGTGATCCGGCGTAGCAACGGGTTGCCCAGGACGAAGGAGAGCCCCTCGCCGATCTCGGTCCGTAGCGGCCGGCGGTCTGCTCGCGGTGGGGGAGTGTCGATGTGCCGGATCCGGCGTACGAAGAAGGCGGAGCCGAGGAAGCTGAGCGCGTCCAGGCCGATCGTCAGCGGCGCCCCCACCAGCCGGATCAGCCCGCCTGCGAGTGCCGGGCCACCGATCATGGCCACCGACTGGGAGGCCTGGAGCTTGGCGTTTCCCTCCCCGATGAACTCGGGCTCGACGATGTCGGGCAGATAGCTCTGGTAGGCGACGTCGAAGAACACCGTGCAGGTCCCGACGACCAGCGCGACGACGAGCAGGTGCACCAAGGTAAGCAGATCCATCGCCCACGCCACCGGCAGGGAGATCAGTGCGAGCGCGCGCAGCAGGTCGCTGGCCACCAGGACCCGCTGCTTGCGCCACCGGCCGACCCAGGCGCCGGCAGGGAGCCCGATCACCAGGAACGCGAGGAACTCGAAGGTGCCGAGCAGGCCCATCTCGAAGGCGTCAGCGTCCAGCGCGCGCACCGCCAGCACCGGCAGGGCGAGCACGGTCAGCTGGGTGCCGAACTGGCTGATCGTGTCGCCGATGAACAGCTGCCGGAAGTCGTGATGGCGCAGCAGGCCGCCGCGGGGCGGGGCAGGTGCGGCTGGCTCGGCGGTCACTGGCACATCCTGAGCCACTGATTGAGATTTATCAATCAGTACGTCGATCCGGGCTATCGTGGCCCCATGAACGGCGGAGGCTCCCAGGACCAGGACCAGGACCGGGCGCCGGTCCCGCCGCCGTACGGACCGCTGCCCGTGGGGACCGGACGCCAGACCTGGACCCGGCGGCCCGCGGACGAGGCAGAGGCCAAGGCGATCGCCTCACCACTGCGACTGCGGATCCTGAGGGTCGCGCTGCACGAGCCGCGCACCAACAAGGAGATCGCTGAGACGCTCGACCTAAACCCGGCCACCTCCCTGCACCACGTCCGCACGCTGGTCGAGACCGGATTCCTGGTCGAGCAGCACCAACGCAGGGGAGCGCGCGGGTCCCGCGAGCGGCCCTACCTCGCCTCGGGCAAGTCCTGGTTCCTCGAGCTGGGCGAGGTCGCCAGTGTGGACGGCAGGGACCTGCTCCTGCAGACCTTCCTCGACGACGTGGCCACCCTGCCCCCCGGAGTGCTGGAGAGCACCCGCCTCGGTCTGCGGCTCAACGCGACCGACCGGGAGCGGGTGCTCGACCGGCTCACCGACGTGCTGGCGGAGATCGCCGCGCTCCCGAGCGACCCCGAGGGCGAGCCGTGGGGGATCTATGTGGGGCTCCATCCAGAGGCCACGTAGGTTCACGCCATGACCCCGAGCACGAAGCCCGTCGCACGCCCTCATCAGATCGGCGTCGCGCGACGTCTCTCCCACGGCAAGGCGGCCTGAGAAGTGGCCGCTTGGAAGTGGGCGCGGCGGCTGGTGGGCCGTGCGCTGGGCGAGGACCCCAGCATCGCCGAGAACAGTGGTTCGGCCGATGGGTCGCCGACCTCGAGCCAGCCTGGCTCCGCGCCGGCCGCGGAGCCGGAGGACGAATCCCCCAACCGTGACAGGATCCACCCCGTGATCGAGTACTCCTACGTCAAGGGCCACGGCACCGAGAACGACTTCGTGCTCGTCCCCGACGCCAACGGACGCAACGAGCTGACCGCTGGTCAGGTCGCCCTGCTCTGCGACCGTCGGTCCGGCATCGGCGGGGATGGCGTGATCCGCGTCGTGCGGACCGACGCGACCGACGACCCGGCGGCCGTCGCTGCGCGAGGTGAGGCGACGTGGTTCATGGACTATCGCAACGCCGACGGCTCGTTGAGCGAGATGTGCGGCAACGGCATCCGCGTGCTCGGGCACTTCCTGGCCACCCACGCCGACGTTGATCCCCGCAACGCCCTGCCGATCGCCACCCGCGCGGGCGTCAAGACCCTCACCTTCGACCGAGACCAGATCACCGTCGACATGGGCCTCCCACAGGTCCTCGGCACCACCACCGTGAAGGTGGGGGACCGCGCCTTCGAGGCGCAGAGCATCGGCATGGGCAACCCCCACGCCGTCGCGTTCGTCGACGATCTTGCCGACGCCGGTGACCTGCGCAACGCCCCTGACCACGACGCCTCGCTCTATCCCGACGGCGTGAACGTCGAGTTCGTGGTCCGGCGCGGTGAGCACCACCTCGCGATGCGGGTCCACGAGCGCGGCTCGGGCGAGACCCGGTCCTGCGGGACGGGGGCCTGCGCCGT
>JBDSBU010000192.1:0-4001 GCA_039921445.1 Marmoricola sp.
GTCTTCGTGTGTGAAGTGGTGATCAGTCCAGGTGCAGGTGCAGGCGCGCGCCGAGGTGTGCCGCGGCCTCGCTGACCTCGATTGCGGTCTTGCGCACCGGGCGGGGGAAGGCGCCGAACTCCAGCGACGGCGCGTGCGCTGTCACGATCGTCTCGTCCAGTCGCAGAGCCGGTACCCGGATCCGGGAGGCGCAGGCGGTGCAGTCCTCGTGCATCTGCAGCGCGGAGTCCTGATCGTCGTAGGCAAGGCGTTCGTAGCTCATGTGTCCGACGCTAGGGGCTACTGCTGGGTAGCCCCATTCGTACTGATCGGTAGTGTGGCGCGTCGCTAGTCTTCGCTTCCACCGCCCACCCGCAACGAGGGATCCCATGCCACTGCTGATCGCCGGTTCCATCGCCACCGACCACCTGATGACCTTCGGCGGCAAGTTCGCCGACTCGCTCGTGGTCGAGCAGCTCGACAAGCTCTCGGTCTCGTTCCTGGTCAACGACCTCGAGATCCGGCGCGGTGGCTGTGCCGGCAACATCTGCTTCGGCTTGGGACAGCTCGGGCTCAGCCCGGTCCTCGTGGGTGCTGCGGGGGAGGACTTCGCGGACTACAGGTCCTGGCTCGAGCGTCACGGTGTCGACTGCACCTCCGTGCGGATCTCCCAGGACAAGCACACTGCGCGATTCGTCTGCACCACCGACTCCACGATGGCGCAGTTCGCCAGCTTCTACCCGGGCGCGATGAGTGAGGCCCGGATGATCGAGCTCGAGCCGATCACCCGACGTGTCGGCGAGCCGACCTTCGTGCTGATCGGGCCCGATGACCCCGAGGGGATGGTGCGCCACACCAACGAGTGTCGCCAGCGAGGCTACGACTTCGTGGCCGACCCAAGTCAGCAGCTCGCCTTCGGCGAGGGCGAGATGATCCGGCAGCTGATCGACGGCGCGACCTACCTGTTCTCCAACGAGTACGAGTCGCACCTGATCCAGAGCAAGACCGGTTGGTCTGCCCAGGAGGTTCTCGACCGCGTCGGCACCCAGGTGGTCACCCTTGGAGCCGCGGGCGTCCGGGTGGTCTCCAACACCACCGAGACGATCGAGGTCACGGCTGTCCCAGGTGTGGTCGCCGTGGAGCCCACCGGAGTGGGTGATGCCTTCCGCTCGGGGTTCCTGGCGGGCCTTGCGTGGGGGCTCTCCCACGAGCGGTCGGCACAGGTCGGCTGCGTGCTCGCGGCCTACGTGGTCGAGCAGGTCGGCACCCAGGAGTACTCCTTCACCTCGGCGCAGTTCCGCTCTCGGCTCGGAGAGGCCTACGGCAGCGATGCCGCCGAGGAAGTGACCCAGCACCTTCCCTGAGTGGTGGGGTGGGCCACTCAGCTGATCCGGCGCACGAGGTACGTCGGCACGCCGTCACGCGCAGTCTCCGAGCCGGCGTACTCCTGACCGCGCATGCGGCACCAGGCCTGCAGGTCGACCTCGGCCGCCGGGTCCTCGGCGGTCACGGCCACGACGTCGCCGGGTGCGATCGAGACGAAGGCGCGCGCGAGCTCGATCACCGGCCTCGGGCAGGGCATCCCGCGGCAGTCGAGCTCGACGCGGGTCATTGGGGGACCCCGGACTGCTCGCGGAGACGTTGGACGACCCCAGGCAGGTGGGAGGCGAGGCGGGCGACGTCCGCTGAGGTGGTCTCACGGCCCAGTGAGACGCGCACGTTGCCGTGGGTGAGAGCGCCCATCGCCACCAGCACATGACTGGGTTGCAGTGTGCTCGCAGTGCAGGCCGAGCCGCTGGCCACCGCGAACCCGAGCCGGTCGAGCTCGGTCACGAGCGCCTCCCCATCGACATAGAGGCAGGAGAATGCGAGGACGTGGGGGAGTCGGTCCCCGGGGGCGAGGAAGACCTCGGTATCGGGGATCGAGCGCGCCGCTGCGGCGAGGGTTCCCACGAGGGTCTCGTGGCGAGACCCCAGTTCCTGCCGCTCGTGAACCACCGCTCGCAGCGCGGCCGCGGCTGCCAGGGCCGCAGGCACGTTCTCGAAACCGATCGAGCGCTCGTCTACCCGGTCGTCACCCGGAAACGGGTTTCGCCAGCGAGACGAGCGCCGCACCAGCAGCACGCCGACCCCCGCGGGTCCGCCCCACTTGTGCGCCGAGAGTGCGCCAGCGGCCCAGCCAGAAGGCAGCGGGAGCCGGCCTGCGCTGGCACATGCATCCATGAACAGCGGTGCCCCGGATAGCGCCGAAACCTCCTCCACCGGCTGACAGACCCCGACCTCGGGATTGGCGGCCTGCACAGCCATGACTGCCGGCTCCCCGTGCAGCTCGAGGGCATCGACGACCCCGGCCACCCGAACCCGGCCGTGAGCGTCGACGGGGATCGTCTCGAACCGGCCGCCGCGGGCCGTGTGCCACGCACCCGCATGCAGAACTGCGGAGTGCTCCACGGCGGTGCTCAGCAGAAGGTTGCCGTGCCGGACTCGTCCGGCGAGCAGGCCGAGCACGCCGAGATGGACGGCGTGGGTGCCTGACGGGGTGAACGTGACCTCGTCCGCGCGCACCTCTAGAGCTTCTGCGACGACGGCACGGGCGTTGTCGAGCAGCATCCGGGCCTCGCGTGCGGGACGGTGCAGGCGGCGCGGATCGGCGTACCCCCGATCCAGGGCCTGCTCGAGGACCGCTCTCGCCTCCGGGTGGAGCGGCTGGCCTGATGCGTGATCGAAATACGAGGGAGTGACGACCGCCGATGTCTCGGAGGAGGTCGTGTCGGGCGCGGGGGCCGAGCGTTGGCTCACGTCTCGCAACCTACCGGCATGGCGGTGCCGACCTGCCGGGCAGACTGGCCCGTCCCAGTAGTACTCTTCGGATGTCCACAGTTGGCTGTGCCGTCGTCATCATCTGCCTACGAAAGGGCTCGCACGTGAGTCTGGAGCACCCCCGTCGCCTGCGCCGTTTGGCGACGGGCGGCCTGATGGTCGCGATCGTCGTCCTTCTCACTGGTTGTTCGGCCGATCAGGAAGGCCAGATCAAGCGCCTGGCCATGCCGCTCGCCGCCACCAAGGAAGCCCCGTACGTCCAGGACCTCTGGCTTTGGTCGTGGCTGGCGGCGATGGTCACCGGAGTGATCGTCTGGGGCCTGCTCGCCTACGTCTCGGTGCGTTACCGACGTCGCAGCGACACCGAGATTCCGGTCCAGACGCGCTACAACCTGCCGATCGAGATCTTCTACACGATCGCCCCGATCATGATGGTGATCGTCTTCTTCTACTTCACCCTGGACACCCAGGACAAGGTCCTTCACGACGATCCCAACCCTGACCAGACGATCACGGTGGTCGGTCAGCAGTGGTCCTGGACGTTCAACTACAACCTGGGCTACGACGAGGCCGCGAAGGCCTACAAGTCCGACGGCGGCGAGGTCGTCCACGAGGGCGGCACGACTGCCGCCCGCCCGACGCTCTGGCTGGTCAAGGACAAGAGTGTCGAGATCAACCTGGCCTCGCCGGACGTGATCCACTCGTTCTGGGTGCCGGCCTTCTTGTTCAAGATGGACGTCGTCCCCGGGCGGCACAACAACTTCGCGGTCACCCCGACCCGTCTGGGCACCTTCGAGGGTCGGTGCGCCGAGCTCTGTGGTGTCTACCACTCGCGGATGCTGTTCAACGTCAAGGTCGTAGAGCAGGCGGAGTACGACTCCCACCTGGCTGACCTGGCCGCACAGGGCAACACCGGCCCCGCGTTGGGTGCCAGCGAAGTCACCAAGACCCCGGGCCTTGAGTCCGAGGAATCCACCGGAGGAGAACAGTGACCGCCGTCTCCGACGCCCCCGCGGGCGCCCACGTCGACGCACCCACGCGCACCATGGGACAGCAAGTGGTGCGGATCCTGACCACGACTGACCACAAGCTGATCGGCAAGCTGTACCTGACCACGTCGTTCGCGTGGTTCCTGATCGCGGGTGTGATGGCGCTGATCATCAGGTCTGAGCTCGCCTTCCCGGGTTCGCAGGTCGTCAATG
>JBDSBU010000193.1:0-9052 GCA_039921445.1 Marmoricola sp.
GCCGACGGCGCCGAGCGCGGTACGCCGTACCAGGTGGATCTGCCCGGCGGCACCCTCACGATCGTGTGGACCGCCGAGGACCGGGTGCTGATGACCGGGCCCGCCGTACTCACCGCCGAGGGTGTGACCCGCCTCTAGGTTTCGAGACGGGCCTGGCGGCCCTCCTCAACCTGCCCGCTTCGCTCGGACCTAGGATTCTGCGCATGGACATCAATGGAGCCAGTGCAATCGTCACGGGCGGAGCCTCCGGCATCGGGGCCGCCGCCGCTCGTCAGCTCGCCGCCAAGGGAGCCAAGGTCGTCGTGGCGGACCTGAACGCCGAGAAGGGCGAGGCGCTCGCCGAGGAGATCGGCGGCGCCTTCGTCAGCGTCGACGTGACCGACACCGAGCAGATCAAGGCCGCGATCTCCAAGGCCGAGGAGCTCGGCCCGGTGCGCGTGCTGGTGAACTCGGCCGGCATCGGCTGGGCGCAGCGCACGGTCGGTCGAGATGGGGAGTTCGACTCCGCTGCCGACCTCGCGGCCTTCTCCAAGGTGATCGCGATCAACCTGATCGGCACCTTCGACTGCATCCGTCTCGTCGGCACGGCGATCGCTCGCAACGAGCCCACCGAGACCGGTGAGCGCGGGGCCATCGTCAATCTGGCCTCGGTCGCGGCCTTCGACGGCCAGATCGGCCAGGCGGCGTACTCCGCGTCCAAGGGCGGGGTCGTCGGGATGACCCTCCCGGTCGCTCGCGACCTCGCCGCCGTAGGCATCCGCGTCAACACCGTGGCCCCTGGCCTGATCGACACCCCGATCTACGGCGAGGGTGAGGCTGCCGAGCAGTTCAAGGCCAAGCTGGGCGAGAGCGTGCTGTTCCCCAAGCGCCTCGGGATGCCCGATGAGCTCGCCAGCATGGTGGTGGAGTGCGTGACGAACTCCTACATGAACGCCGAGACCGTGCGCGTCGACGGCGGCATCAGGATGCCGCCGAAGTAGGTCGCTGCCCTGCCATCTGGTTCAGGCGGAGGGTTCAGGCGGAGGGTTCAGGCGGAGGTGCCCGGCATCCTCCCAGCCGAGAGCGGGGAGGAGTGTCGGCGCCAGACGCGCCACCGCTCCTGCTGCCAGCGCCAGACGTCGGAGAGCACGAAAAGGCCGCTGCGGTCCTCGCCGAGCACCGTCGCTTCCATCCGGACGCGCTGCAGCACCACTCCAAGATCCCCGGTGAGGTCGATGACCCGCTCCTCGACTTCCCAGACACGCACCACGTAGTCCGGAAGTACCTCCAGCCAGCGCTCTCGGGGCATCGACGCCGGCGCGGGGTGGACGAGCACCAAGGCGAAGTCCTCGGCGAGGATGTCACCGGCCATCGTCTGGTCGCGCTGCTGGATGGCACGGTCCCAGGATTCGGCCGCCGAGGTCAGGGACTCAACGGTGTGCAACATGTTGAGACGTTAGATCTGTGCGGCCGATTGGTCCAGAGAGGGCATGGCTCTGGCAGTTGGCGGGGACTGCTCGGTCCGGCCCGTCACTCCCCAGAAGGCTGGTCGAGGGAGGACTCGGCGTTCTCGCGCTGCTGGTCGTGCTGCTCATCGCTCGAGGGGTCGGGCTGCTCGTCCTCGATCGGGATCGTCGAGCCCGAAGATGAGCTCGAAGTTGAGGCCGCCGAGCTCTCGGAGTCGGACTCCGAGTCCGGCCCTCGCTGCTTGGTGCCGCCGGCACCGTCTTGACGCTGCGGTCCGCCGGGCGGGGTGTTGCTCGCAAGATCGCTCATCTCGTGCTCGTACCCGAGGAGCGGGTGAGCAAAACGGCGACCCCTTGCGACCAGGCCCATGAGATGTCTCAATGGGGCCCTCGGATCGGCTCAGTCTCGGGAGGACTCATGTCGCAGGTACGTCGTCAACTCGTCGCGGGCGTGGCCGCCACAGCCACCGCCCTGGCCGGTCTCGGCCTTGCGGCCCCGAGCTCGGCCTCGGCAACGTCCCGGTCGGAGCGGTCACCAGCCTCTGAACGCGTTGGGCGCTACGAGACCAAGACCCCCACCAGTCGCGGGTACGGCGGGGCCGTCACCTCCGTGGACCCGGAGGCCTCCCGGATCGGGCTGCGAGTGCTGCGACGTGGAGGCAACGCGGTGGATGCCGCGGTCGCGACTGCGGCAGCCCTCGGGGTGACCGAGCCCTACAGCGCTGGGATCGGTGGTGGCGGCTACTTCGTCTACTACAACGCCCGCACCGGCAAGGTGCGCACGCTCGACGGCCGTGAGACCGCACCGCGTGGGATGCCGCGGGACGCCTTCGTCGACCCAGGGACCGACCAGCCCTACTCCTTCTCCGACCTCGTCAGCAGCGGTGTCTCCGTCGGCACCCCCGGGACGCTCGCGACCTGGCACAGCGCCCTCCGCCTGTGGGGGAAGTCGCGGCTGCGCAAGGCACTCGCGCCCGCGACCCGGCTCGCCCGGCGCGGCTTCATCGTCGACAGCACCTTCGCCGAGCAGACCGAGGACAACCGGGAGCGGTTCGACCAGTTCCCGGCCACGAGGCGGTTGTTCCTGCGCGATGGGCAGGCACCCAAGGTCGGGTCGGTCTTCCGAAACCGTGACCTCGCAGCGACCTACGACCGGATCGCTCGACGCGGACCGGCAGCCTTCTACCGAGGTCGGCTGGCCCGACAGATCTCCCGCACGGTGCAGAACCCGCCGAAGAGCAGCAACGCCACCTTGCCTGCACCGGCTGGCTACCTGACTCCTCGGGACCTCGCTCGCTACCAGGTGCTTCGCCAACGCCCCACCCGGGTCAGCTTCCGCGGCTACGACGTCTACGGGATGGCGCCCTCCTCCAGTGGCGGCTCCACGGTCGGGGAGGCCCTGAACATCCTGGAGCGGTTCCCGGTCGGGTCGATGGGCGACGGCGACGCGTTGCACCACTACCTCGAGGCCAGTGCATTGGCGTTCGCGGACCGCGGCGCCTACCTCGGCGACCCGGCGTACGTCGACGTGCCGCTGCGCGGGCTGCTCGCCGACGGGTTCGCCGCCGAGCGCGCCTGCCGGATCGATCCGGACCACGCTGCCAGCAAGCCGGTTCCCGCGGGAGACGCCAGAAGCCATGACGGCCGCTGTGACGAGGCGAGCCGCACCGCCGAACCCCAGGAGGACACCGAGAACATCTCCACCACCAACCTCACGGTCGCCGACCGGTGGGGCAACGTCGTGGACTACACCTTGACGATCGAGCAGACCGGAGGCTCGGCAATGACGGTGCCCGGCCGTGGCTTCCTGCTCAACAATGAGCTCACCGACTTCTCCACGGAGTGGAAGGCCGAGGACCCCAACCGGCTCCAGGGCGGGAAGCGGCCGCGATCTTCGATGTCGCCGACGATCGTGCTGCGCAACGGCAAGCCGTTCCTCGCACTCGGCTCTCCCGGTGGGTCGACGATCATCACCACGGTGCTGCAGATGCTGTTCAACCGGATCGACAGGGGGATGGACCTCCAGCAGGCGATCGCGGCGCCGCGTGCGGCACAGCGCAACACTGCGAAGGTGACCGCCGAGCCGGAGTTCATCTCTGCCTACGGACCGCTCCTCGAGGGCTACGGGCACAGCTTCCAGTCGGCCGGGGACGCCTTCACCAGCAAGTCCCAGATCGGGGCTGCCACCGCCATCGAGTTCGGGCCGAGGGGTCAGCTGACCGCAGTCTCGGAGCCCGTACGCCGGGGCGGGGGCTCCGCCCTGGTGGTGCGTCGGTCGCGCTGAACCGGAGCGGGGAGGGTGAAGACCATGGTGGTGCCGACACCGTCCTCCCCGTCGAGGGCAACGATCGTGCCTCCATGCCGTTCGACGGCCTGGGCACAGATCGCCAGGCCGAGCCCGGTGCCGGCGTACTCCTGGCTCGCAGCGCGGTAGAAGCTCTCGAAGATGCGTCCTCGGGCGGCTCGGGGGATCCCGATCCCGTTGTCGCTGATCCGCACCTCGACCATGTCCTTGACCGGGCGGGAGTCGATGCGCACGTGGGGTTCGGTCCCAGGGGCGACGTACTTCATCGCGTTTCCCAGCAGGTTGGTGAACAACTGTCTGATCAGGGTGGGATCGGCGACGACCGAGGTCAGGCGGCCGTGCTCGATCAGCGTTCTGCGGTCGGGGTCGCCTGCAGCGAGCTCACGACGGACCTGGTCCACCAGCGGGTCCAGGCTCACCTCCTCGGGTGAGATGGGGGCGAACTGCGCGTGCGCCAATCCCAGGAGATCCAGCATCAGGTTCTCCATCCGGTCGGCCGCGCCGTACATCGAGATCAGGCTCGACCTGAGGGTGGACATGTCCTCCTCGAACTCGTCGAGCTTCGCGTCGCAACCCTCCAGCGTCATCTTCATCTCCGCCAGAGGGGTGCGCAGGTCATGGGCCACCACTCCGGCGAAAGCCTCGAGCTCCCGCTCCCGGACCCGCTCCTGGGTCACGTCGCGGAGCAGCAGGACCGCTGCCGGGTCCGCACCGTGGTCCATCGTGGCAGTGGTGACGGAGAGGATCTTCTCCTTGCCGGTGAGGGGTTCTTGGTACCGCAGGTCGATGGCGGGCACAGACTCGCCGCGCAGGGCTCGGGCGTGCGGGAGATCGCCGATCTCGATCGGTTCCCCGTCGACTCCGCGCAGGCCTCCCAGGTCGAGGCGGGGACCGTGGAAGGCGCCCTCCCCGGCGAGTGCGTGTGCTGCGGGGTTGGTCATCGTCACCTCCCCGCTCGCGGTGACCACCAGGAGACCGTCACTCATGGCGCTGGTCACGGCGCCGATCAGGTCGGCTCGGGTGGTGGCGGCAGCCTGAGAAGTCACGAGCGAACGCTGCATCCGGCGGCGCTCAGCCACCCCGAGGGACAACAGCAGCACGATCGTGGTGTTCAACGCCAAGAAGACCTGGGCGGTGACCGACTGCCACAGCTGGTCCTGCAGCAGAGCGAACGGACCCCAACCGGCCAGGGTCGCCAGCACGACAAGCACGCCCACGCCCAGGGAATGCAAGGTGGCGATGGCTGCAGAGAAGCGAAAGCCCACCCACACCGAGACCGCGGTCGCGACGAAGGTCAGCGGCATCAGCTGGGCGGGCGCGAACACCGCGATGTTGACGACCGCAGTCACGGCCACCACCCCGACGAGCTCGGCCGGAGCGTGCTTGCGCGGGTCACCGGTGAGGATGCTCGTCGGCCCCTCCCCGGTGCGAGCCCAGTAGCCCGCCATGCAGCTGCCAAGAGCCAGCGCCGTGGCCACGACCACGAAGCCGCTGGAGGCGTTGCGGACCATCCACGCCAGCTCGACCCGACCCGACCAGACTCCGGAGTAGAGCCAGGCGGCGGTGGTGCCCACGGGCGAGCTGAGTGCGGCAGCAGCGAGCGAGGCGATCAATAGGTGCATCAGGTTGCGAGTGGTGTTC
This sequence comes from Marmoricola sp., assembly GCA_039921445.1. Taxonomy (GTDB): domain Bacteria; phylum Actinomycetota; class Actinomycetes; order Propionibacteriales; family Nocardioidaceae; genus Marmoricola. Next base: position 5,392 of record JBDSBU010000193.1, read on the forward strand.
AGCTCTCGTGTTAGGGGGGAGCCGATCTGCTGCCCCTGAAGATGGGCGAGGACCACGCGCATGGTCACTCCCTGCAGCAGGTTGGCGAATCCGAACACGATGGCTGCGCCGACCGGGATGCCCGTGGCGGCGTTCAGTGCCATCGTCCCGAGGAGGAGCAGGCCGGCATCGAGTCCGAGCTCGGGCCATGACCGGCTCTTGAGCATCCACAGCGCCGCGACCCCGGCGGCGGGCCAGAACAGTGCCAGGCCGGTGTCCTCGACGACGGTCAGCCGACCCAGGAACACCATGGCCAGGTAGACCCCGAGGTAGCCGAGGGTGGAGCGCACAGCGTCCGAGTTCATGGCCCGAGTCTCGTCGTTCGGGGGTCATCGGTCACCTCCCATCCAGATATTGATTGCGCGGCCGCCTAACCTTGAACCTGTATGACGAACCCACCACAGGACTTCGACCTCTCCCAGGCGCTGGCTGACACCGCCGGCTGGGACGAGCCCGAGGACAACGCCGCCCCCGCCACCGGCCCCCACTCTGATGTCGGCTCTGGTGATCCGGAGCAGACCACCGGCTCCCTCGACCTCGCCGAGCGTTACGCGCTGCGACGGGTCGCTGGACTCTCCACCGAGCTCGAGGACATCTCCGAGGTCGAGTACCGCCAGCTGCGCATGGAGCGGGTGATCCTGGTCGGGGTGTGGACCTCGGGGTCGGTCCAGGACGCCGAGAACTCGATGGCCGAGCTGGCCCTGCTTGCCGAGACGGCCGGCTCGGAGGTGCTCGATGCGCTCTACCAGCGCCGCGACAGCCCCGATCCCGCGACCTACATCGGTCGGGGCAAGGTCGAGGGGCTGACCGAGATCGTGCGGGCGAGCGGTGCCGACACGGTGATCCTTGACGGAGAGCTCGCGCCAAGCCAGCTGCGCAACCTCGAGGACAAGGTCAAGGTGAAGGTCGTCGACCGCACCGCCCTGATCCTGGACATCTTCGCCCAGCACGCGAAGAGCAAGGAGGGGCAGGCGCAGGTCGAGCTGGCCCAGCTCAGCTACATGAAGCAACGGCTGCGCGGCTGGGGTGGCAATCTTTCCCGGCAGGCCGGTGGCCGGGTGGCAGGCGGCGCAGGCATCGGTGGCCGTGGGCCCGGTGAGACCAAGATCGAGACCGACCGGCGGCGCATCAACACCAAGATCGCCAAGCTCCGTCGTGAGCTGGCCCACATGAAGACCACACGTGAGACCAAGCGGTCCAACCGCAACCGCCACGAGATCCCGAGCGTGGCGATCGCCGGCTACACCAACGCCGGCAAGTCCTCGCTGTTGAACCGGCTCACCGACGCCGGCGTACTGGTCGAGGACGCGCTGTTCGCCACGCTGGACCCCACCACGCGGCGTACGACGACCTCTGACGGTCGGATCTACACGATGAGCGACACCGTCGGCTTCGTGCGTCACCTCCCGCACCAGCTGATCGAGGCCTTCCGCTCGACCCTGGAGGAGGTCGCCGACGCCGACCTGATCCTGCACGTCGTCGACGGCGCCCACCCGGACCCGGAGGGCCAGATCTCCGCCGTGCGTGAGGTCTTCGCCGAGATCGGGGCCGACAAGGTGCCCGAGCTGATCGTGATCAACAAGGCCGACATCGCCGACCCCCTGGTGCTCGCCCGCCTGCGGCAGCGGGAGCCGCACTCGGTGGTGGTCTCGGCGCAGACCGGTGAAGGCATCGCCGAGGCGTTGCTCGCGGTCGAGGCCGACCTTCCGCGGCCGCAGCTGGAGGTCACCGCATTGCTGCCCTACGAGCGTGGCGACCTGCTCAGCCGGGTGCACGAGAACGGCGAGGTGCTCTCCGTGGAGCACACCGCGGCCGGGACGCTGCTCAAGGCCCGGGTCAACGAGTCGCTCGCGGGGGAGCTCGCGGCGTACTTCGAGACCTGAGCAACCCGGTTACCCGCACCGGTCTAGCGGCGGGGATCGATGAATAGGACAAACTACCCCTGGCCGCTAGCCTCCGGGCATGAAGCGTGCGGTGCTGCGTGCAGCCGGCCTCCTGATCCTGGTCCTGGTCTTGCTGATCTCGATCCCGCTGTCGGGTGAGAACGCCTCCGTGGAGCCCGACCCGGCCACGATCACCGACTATCGCGCCGCCTTCGAGGTCGCTCGAAACGGGGACGTCGACGTGGTGGAGACCCTGCGGGTCAGCTTCCCGGTCGACCGGCACGGCATCTTCCGTTTCTTCGACCTCGTCGACCCGCAGGACTCCGGGGTCCGGCTGGCCCCGCGCGACATCTCGGTGACCCGGGACGGCACGGACGAGAACTTCGAAGAGCTCACCGAGGGCGGCGGGCGCTACCGCAACCTCAAGATCGGCTCGGCCGAGGTCACGATCACCGGCGAGCACGTCTACGAGATCAGCTACACCGTCCCCGACGCGATCTCACCCGCGGCCGGTGGTGCCTCGCAGTTCCGGTGGAACGTGATCCCCGGGGGCTGGCGGATGCCGATCGCCAAGTCCAAGCTCACGGTCCAGCTTCCCGTGGCTCCCGGCGCCCTGACCTGCGATGTCGGGGCCGGCCAGAGCGGCGGCTGCACCGCAGTGGCCCAGGGCAAGGTCGTCAGCATCCAGACCGGTGCGCTGCCCCCGAACACGCCCGTGACACTGGGCGCCGCTCTCGACATCTCGCCGCCCGCGCGCGCCCAGGTGCCATGGTCGATCGGGTTCGACTCCTTGCTGGGACGCAGTGTCACCGGGGTGGTGGTGATCCTGCTCCTGGCGCTCGGCGCAGCAATGCTCGGTGCCAAGTTCGCCCGTGGCACGCGGGAGAAGAAGCCGCAGTTCCCACTGATGTACGGCCCCCCCGAGGGCATCGGGCCGGCGCAGGGCGCCTACCTCTGCGAAGAGCGGGTGGGCAAGGAGGCGTTCGTCGCCACGATCATGCACACCGCCGAGCGTGGCGCCACCAGGCTGGACCACGTCAACGGATGGACGATCAGCGACGCCGGTGAGGCTTCGCGCTGGTCGCAGCTCGATCCGGTCTCGACGTACGCCCTGCAGTCACTGGGCGTCCAGGGCGGTGCCTTCCATGCGAACAAGAGCGCCGGCTCGGGTGAGACCCTGAAGAATGCGCTTGGGGCCTTCGGCAAGGCCACCAAGGGGTGGGCCGAGCAGAACAAGCTGATCACCAGGGCCGGGATCGGCAGCCTGGGTGGGGTGCTCACCGTGGGGGCGATCCTGGCGGCGCTCGCGATCGGCCTGGCCAACCCGTTCGGCATCTCGCTGCTCGCGCTGATTCCCGGACTGTTCGCGGTGATGGCGGTCGAGCTGCTCTTCAAGGGAGCCAGCACGAAGCGCACCGCGGCGGGCCGTGAGCTGTGGTCGCGCGTCGGCGGCTTCCGCCGGGTGCTGGCCACCCCCTCCAGCGAGGCGCGCTTCGACTTCTCCGGACGCAAGGAGGCCTACACCGCCTTCATCCCGTGGGCGGTCGCGCTCGGGGTCGCCGACGAGTGGGCCGCGAAGTACCGGTTGGAGACCGGTGAGGAGCCGCCGTCGCCGGCCTACTTCGGTGCCGCGGGGTACGCCGCCGGCAGTGGCGGCTTCGCCTCATCGATGGTCCAGGACTTCTCCGCCACAGTGGACTCCGCGATCTCTGCCTACGAGGCGACCCAGGCCTCCTCGT
>JBDSBU010000194.1:0-3820 GCA_039921445.1 Marmoricola sp.
CGGGAGGCCGGGACAACTCCCCCGGCGTACGGGAGAACCGCGGAGCGGGCGCCGGCTGACGGACCCCTGCGTTGTCCACGAACACCTCCCGAGCAGCCATGTGCGGGTGGTCCATCGCCTCGCTCAACGGCACGATCGGGGCCACGCACGCGTCGGTGCCCTCGAAGATCTCTGCCCACTCCGCCTGGGTGCGCGCTGCGAAGGCCTCTGCGATCTGCCGGCGCAGCTCCTCGGACTGTTCGAGGTCGTAGCGGTCCGGCGCGGACTCGATCCCCAGCAGCTGCACGAAGACGTCGTAGAACTGCGGCTCGAGCGCCCCGACCGACATGTGGCGTCCGTCAGAGGTGGCATAGACGTCGTAGAAGGGCATCCCGCCGTCGAGCAGGTTCGCGGCCCGCTCCTCGCGGAAGCTCCCGCCTGCGAGGAAGCTCGAGCCCATCGCGTTCAGGTGGGCGGTGCCGTCCACGATCGCGGCGTCGATCACCTGGCCCTTCCCACTGCCTCGAGCCTCGAGCAGTGCGGCGAGCACCCCGATCACGAGGTACGTCGAACCGCCACCGAAGTCGCCGACGAGGTTGGCGGGGAAGTGTGGCCGCGACTTGTCCTGGCCCATTCCGAACAGGGCCCCGGTGATCGCGATGTAGTTCATGTCGTGGCCAGCGGCCGTGGCCAGCGGACCGGTCTGGCCCCAGCCCGTCATCCGGCCGTAGACCAGTCGAGGGTTGCGTGCCAGGCACTCCTCTGGTCCGAGGCCGAGCCGCTCGGTGGTGCCCGGTCGCAGGCCCTCGATCAGCACGTCGGCCTGCGCGACGAGGTCGAGCACGACGGCGACCGCCTCGGGGTCCTTCAGGTTCAGCGCGACACTCGGGCGGCCACGGTTGAGCAGGTCGTTGGGACCGCCGGTCAGCGCCTGTCCTCCGGGTCGATCTACTCGCACCACGTCTGCTCCCAGATCGGCAAGGATCATGCAGGCGTGCGGGCTCGGGCCGATGCCGGCGATCTCGACGACCTTGATGCCCGCCAGCGGACCGGCGCCTTCACCGAGTGCATAAGTCATGCCGGTGATTGTGACAGCACCGCTGTCACAATCACCGGCACGCCTGTTCTCAGCGGTCTCAGGTCACCGCGGCCACTCGACCGTGGTCACCTCTCCTCCCTTGATCTCCACCCGGAGGCGAATCTCGGAGGTCTCCTTGACGTAGAGCTCATAGCGGCCCTCCACCAGCTCGGGGTAGACCAGTGAGGGCACTGTTTCGCCCTGCACCGGCCGTGCGACCACGGCCACGTGGGGATGGTGGTGCTCCCCGCCGTGGTCGTGCCCGTGCTCAGCGTGATGCCCGTGATCGTGGGAATGGGAATGGTCGTGACCATGCTGGCCGTCCCCGTCCCCGTTCCCACTGCCCTCGGGCCGGATCTCGACCTCGATGTCGAGCATCTCGGCCGGCATCGTCACCACGAGGGCTCCGACATCACCCCCGATGTCGAGCAGGACTGCGCCCTGCCCGGCGAAGGGGTTCTCGACCTGCGCGACGTCGCTCATTTCGAATCAGTGGTCCCGGGCTTGGTCTGGTAGCCACCGCCCGGAGTCCCCAGGTAGGGGAAGGACCCCATCACGGTCTTGGGATCGGTCGAGGTCCCGTCCTCAACGGCGCTGGCTGCACCATCTGGCTTGTAGTCCTTGTCCACCAACGGGATCGTGACGCCTGCGATGGCACGCAGCTCGATGGTGACCACGTCGTCACCGACCCGGCGCCCGTTCGGGAACCCGGCAGCGTCCTTCCCGATCAGGCCGAGCTTGTTCTCGTCCTTGCTGGGCGGCACCGCGACGTTGAGACGGAGCATGTCCGACTCGATCGGCCCGGTGTAGTTCTGGAAGCCGTCCACGACGCCGCTCGGGATCCCGGTGAGCAGGATCGCGTTCAGGTCGGCACGCGGCTTCTTGTAGGCCCTCAGGTTCGCAAAGGTGTCCCCCGGGTAGAGGACCGGGAGCAGGCCAGCGAGCTCGGGCTTGTCGACGTACTTGGCGTAGCGCTTGTCCTCGCGGGGCGCGTCGGCGTTCCACGCATCCTTCTCCGCCATCGGGATCAGGACCTCGTTGACCAGCGGGTTGCCCAGCCGTGAGACCTGCACGTAGGGACCGTGGCCGACGTACTTGCCCTTGCGCGAGTCGAACATCCGGGACTTGCGCCGACTGGCGTCGGTCCAGACACCGATCACCGAGCTGCGGCTCATCACGTCGGTCGGCCGGTTGTGCTTGCGGGTCAGGTCCGAGATCGGCACCTGGATCGCGATCGAGTGCACGTTGTAGGCCTGCACCGAGTTGATGCCGTCCATCTTCTCCAGCGGGATCGCGTGGGCCTTGTTGAACGGTCGGAGCCCGCCGAGGTCGAAGATGCTGCCGAGGTCGACGTGGAAGGCGTCGGCACGCTGGCCGGCGAAGAAGGTCCGCTTGCCGCGGGTGTGCACGGCCTGACGGGCGAGCTTGGCGTACTCGGGCGTGCTCCGGGTTCCGACGTTGACCGGAGGGCAGGTGAGTCCGCGGCCGAGGACGACCGAACGGCCGTTCTCGATGCGGGTCACCTTGTAGAACTGCGGTCGGTTCCAGGTCTCGTCGCGGATGTTCTCGATCGGACCCGTGTTGTAGAGGAACGTCTTGGGGTTGCGGATCTTGGTGGTGAAGTGGAAGCGGTAGGTGATGTCCGCCCGTGCCCGGGTGGTGTGGGAGATGTTGATGTCGTAGGCGACGTCGTCACCGAACTCATAGAAGTTCGGGCCTCCATCCGGCTGCTGGAGCGGGATGTAGTTGGCGATGATCTTCACCGTATCGGGCTTGTCCGGGCTGACAAAGGCGTAGACGTCGGTGCTGTCTGCCACCGGGTCCTTGGCCATTTCGGGCGCTTCGCGGTGTGAGGACATCTCAGAACCCCCCTGCCGCGTTGAGAAGCCGGGTCACGAGGTCGCGGTCGTGCACGACCAGCTCGCGCTCGCCCACCATCAGTCGCAGCTCGTCGGAATCGTGGTCCTCCACGAATGCCACCACGGGCTCCTGTGCACTGCCGGAACGCCTGACCGCTGCAGACGCGGGACCGGCCACCAGCGCCACCGAACCGGCCACGGCACCCATGCCCGTGACGGCCAGCAACTTCCTTCTGTTGAGATCACTCATTGCGCGCTTCCTTCTTCCTCGAGGATGACCCGTTGTGAGCCGGGTCACATCGGTATTCGGAGCCCTCGCAGCCCCGGATTGCACCGACTGCCTGAGAATTCCCGGCAGCTCGCCGATGTGACCCGACCCACCTGTGCAACCAGTTGCACAAGTCCGACACATCCCGGACACTTCTTCCATGGCCCTGGAGCACGCCCTGCTCGTCTCCCTCGGCGAGCGACCTGGCACCGGCATCGAGCTGACCCGCCGCTTCGACCGCTCGATCGGGTTCTTCTGGAACGCCACGCATCAGCAGATCTACAAGGTGCTTCGTCGGATGGAGACCGACGGCTGGCTGCGTTCGGAGGCGGGGGACTCCAGGAGCACCGAGCGGCGCTACACCGTCACCGAGAGTGGGAGTCAGGTGTTGGCGCAATGGGTCGGGTCGCCCACACCGCCCGTCGCGCTGCGCTCGGAGATCGCGGTGAAGATGAGGGGCGCCTCCTTCGGCGACCGCGAGCAGCTTCTCGCCCGGCTCCAGGACCTCCGCGCCGAGCATTCCTCCAGACACGCCCACTTCGAGCAGCTCGAGCGCGAGCAGTTCCCCGACCCCGGCGTACTCACCGGGCAGCAGCTCGACACCTGGCTGGTCCTGCGTGGCGGCATCAAGCAGGA
>JBDSBU010000195.1:0-14945 GCA_039921445.1 Marmoricola sp.
GACCAACGCCTAGGCGGGGCTGCTCAGCCGAACCATCCGAACCATCCGCACCGCCGGGACGTAGGGCCACCGCAACTGCAGACCTTGGGCCCTGTCCCGGCGGTCGCGTTGGCGGCAGCCTAGGGGCATCACAATCGTCCTTGGGAGGGGCCATGAAGATCACACCGGGAACCATCGTCGTCGGAGTCGACGGCTCACCGTCGGCCACCAGCGCCTTGGAGTGGGCGGCCGCGCAGGCTCGCGCCGAGCACCGCCCGATCACCCTCGTGCACGCCGTGGGCGCGGTGTCGCCCGCCTGGATCGATGAGGCGATCGCCGACTCCCGGGAGGCGAACCTCGGCCTGCGACAGCAGGCTCAGGCGGTTCTGGACGCAGCCCACGGGATCGTTACCAAGCACGCTCCCACCGTCGAGGTGCATGAGCACTTCCGCCTCGAGGACCCCCGCGAGGTGTTGCTCGAGCTGTCCGCCACTGCGGAGATGATCGTTGTGGGCTCGCGCGGTCGGGGTCCCGTACGCCGGCTGCTGCTCGGCTCGGTCGGTGTGGCCCTGATCCGGCACGCGGAGTGCCCGGTCGTCGTGCACCGGCCCGGGAAGCCTGGGGCCGTGCATCAAGGTGTCGCGGTCGGCGCCGACGGTTCACCGGAGTCGGACGTCGTGCTCGAGTTCGCCTACCGCCAGGCAGCCCTGCGTGACCTGCCCCTGACCGTGGTGCACTGCGCCTGGGACGTCCCGTTCCCGGTCCCGACGATCCAGTCGGGGGCGGCTACCGAGGAGCGCGCGGAGGAGGAGCGGCTGCTGCTCTCCGAGGCGATGGCCGGTCTGGGCGAGAAGTACCCCGAGGTGCGGGTGCAGGTCGAGCTGGCTCACGGCATGCCCGAGAACGCACTCGTCGCGGCCTCGGAGAAGATGAACCTGCTCGTGCTCGGGACCCGTCAGCAGAAGCTCTCCACCCGGCTGATCCACGGCTCGGTCTCCCTCTCGGTGCTCGAGCACGCCCTGGGTGTCGTGGCCGTGGTACCCCTCATCGATCGGTCCTGACCTGTGTCACGATTCCCGCATGCCCGCCACAGAGTCCAGGTTCACCTCTCCCGTCGATGACATCGAGCTGGCGGCGTACGCCTGGAAGGAGTGCGCAGGTGAGCCTCGCGGAGTCGTGCAGATCGCGCACGGTCTGGCCGAGCACGGTGCCCGCTACGACCGGCTCGCCCAGGCGCTGAACGCGGCCGGCTTCCTCGTCCACGCCACGGATCACCGCGGTCATGGCCGCTCCGTGGAGTCCGCGGAGCGTCTCGGCCACTTCGGGGCGCCCGGGTTCGACGGTCTGATCGCCGACATCTCCGCCTACGGCCGACGTCTCGACGAGGCCTACCCCGAGCTGCCGCTGTTCCTCCTCGCCCACTCCATGGGCTCGTTCGCCGCCCAGTCGGTGATCCTCGACTACCCGACGCTGTACGCCGGGGTGGTGCTCTCCGGCTCCTCGGCCCTCGATGCCCTGGCCGCAGGCATGGCCGCGAACACCGAGGGGCCCGCGGGTCTCGAGGCGTTCAACGTCGGCTTCGAGCACCGCACGGGCTATGAGTGGCTCTCGCGGGACGAGGCCGAGGTCGATGCCTACGTCGCGGACCCCTTGTGCTGGTTCGAGGTACCCGAGGAGACGATCGGCCTGCTCTTCGGCCACGCAGCGCGGCTCGCCGACCCCGATGCCCTGACCACGCTCAACCCCGACCTGCCGCTGCTGATCGCCTCCGGCCAGTCCGACCCGCTCTCCGGGGGCGGCGAGCTGGTGCAGCTGCTCGCACAGCGCTATCGCGACGCGGGCGTGACCGACGTGAGCGTCTCGGTCTACCCCGAGGCGCGCCACGAGATCTTCAACGAAACCAACCGTGGCGAGATCACCGCAGACGTGATCGACTGGCTGGCCGCACACGTCTGAGCAAGGGGAGAGCAGATGAGCACCAAGCAGGACGAGATCGAGGAGCGCCGCGGCGGGTTCTCCTCCCGCAGGGTCTTCATCCTGGCGGCGATCGGTTCCGCGGTGGGGCTCGGCAACATCTGGCGCTTTCCCTACGTCGCCTACGAGAACGGCGGCGGGGCGTTCGTGATCCCCTACCTGATCGCGCTGCTGACCGCTGGGCTGCCGTTCCTGCTGTTGGACTACGGCCTGGGTCATCGCTTCCGCGGCTCGGCGCCACTGTCGTTCCGACGTGCCGGACGTCGGGCCGAGGGCCTGGGCTGGTGGCAGGTCCTGATCTGCTTCGTGATCGCGATCTACTACGCAGCCGTGATCGCGTGGGCGGTGCGCTACACCTACTTCTCGGTCGACAAGGCCTGGGGCGACGATCCTGAAGGGTTCCTGTTCGGCAAGTTCCTCAAGGCTGGCGACCCCGGGGTCGGGCTCGACTTCGTGTCCGGCGTGACGGTGCCGCTGGTGCTGGTCTGGGTGTTCGTGCTGGCGGTGATGGCCCTCGGTGTCCAGAAGGGCATCGGCGCGACCTCGGTGATCTTCATTCCGGTGCTGTTCCTCGCCTTCATCGCCCTCGTGGTGGCTGCGCTGTTCCTTCCCGGCGCGGGAACCGGCCTCGACGCCCTGTTCACCCCCGACTGGTCGGCGCTCGGTGAGACCAGCGTCTGGGTGGCCGCCTTCGGCCAGATCTTCTTCTCGCTCTCGGTCGGCTTCGGCATCATGATCACCTACGCCTCCTACGTCGGTCGGCGCACCGACATGACCGGCTCTGGCCTGGTCGTCGGGCTGGCCAACTCCAGCTTCGAGCTGCTCGCCGGGATCGGCGTCTTCGCCGCACTCGGGTTCATGGCCAACGCCTCGGGCACCCCTGTCGACGAGGTCGCGACCGAGGGACTCGGGCTCGCGTTCGTGGCGTTTCCGGCAATCATCAGCGAGGCGCCCGCCGGTGCCCTGATCGGCGTGCTGTTCTTCGGAAGCCTGGTCGCCGCTGGAGTGACCTCGCTGATCAGCGTGCTCGAGGTGGTGGTCTCGGCGGTGCGCGACAAGTTCGAGATGTCCCGGGTCGGCGCCTCGATGGCGGTCGGTGTCCCGGCCGCCGTCCTCAGCGTCGTACTCCTCGGCACCACCACCGGTGTCTTCGTGCTCGACATCGTCGACCACTTCATCAACCGCTTCGGGATCCTCCTGGTCGCCGTCGCGAGCATGCTGGTGCTCTCATGGGTGCTGAAGAAGACCGGGCTGCTGCGCTCCCACCTCAACCGCGACGGGTCTGTGAAGCTCGGTCGCTGGTGGTTGGCGCTGATCGGGGTGGTCACCCCGGCGGCGTTGACCTTCATCCTGATCAACGAGTTCATCGACAACCTTCAGACGCCTTACGAGGATTACCCGACCTGGATGCTGAACACGCTCGGCTGGGGCCTGGTGGTTGCGGTGATCGTGCTCGCGGCCCTGGCCACCAAGGTCCCGTGGCGACCGGACACCTCGCTCGAGGATCCCGAGCCCTTCTACGACGACGCGGAGGAGGTGGTCTGATGTCGACGTCAGCGATCGTGATGATGGTGGTGGCAATGACGATCCTGTGGGGCGGGCTCGCCCTGGCGATCTGGAACCTGGTGCGGTTCAAGGGAGCAGAGCCCGACAGCGTCAGCCGCGACCTGTAGCTCGTCAGGACCGGGTCTCTTTCGACCAGCCCGTCAGGACCAGGCGCGTTCGACCTGCTCCAGCGCCTCGGCCGCCTGACGCAGGCCGGCCCGGGCGGCGACGGCGCGCTTGGCCGGGTCGAGCACGTTGCGGCCGATCTCGACGAGTGCGCTCGCGTCAGGGCTCACCACGGCCGAGCGGCTCGGCGCGATGTCGGCCAGCTGCGCACGGATCGAGGTCCGCTTGCTGAACGAGCGCGGCAGAGGCGCGAGTACGACGACGACGTCGGCCCCGCGCGCGACGTCGACGTTCGCCGTCGAGCGCATGCCCCCGTCGATGAAGTGCTGGTCTCCGATCGTCACCGCCGGCCAGACCAGCGGGACCGCACAGCTCGCAGCGACGGCGTGCACGATGTCGACGCCGCTGTGCCTGTCGAAGGCGACGAACTCGCCGTTCTCCGCCTCGACCGAGGTGATCCGCAGGTCGCGGTCAGGCCATTGTTCGACCTCGATCCGCGACCGGATCACCTCGATCCTCTCGACGCCGCCGGGCCGGTGCGCCTTGAGGGCGAGCGAGCCCATCCGGGAGAGCTTGCGCTCCTGACTGCCCGGAAAGAGCATCGGCGGGACCATCCGGAGCAGGATGGACCGGGAGAGGTTGGCCCCGATCTCGTGGTCGGCCGGCTCGAGCTGGGTGGCGTAGAGGTTCTCCAGCGTGTGCCCGCTGGTGATCTGGGCGCCGACGACCGACCCTGCCGACGTACCCACGACGATGTCGGCGCCGGTGAGGTCGAGGCCGGCATCCGCGAGGCCTTTGAGGATGCCGAGCTCCCAGGCAATGCCAGTGATGCCACCGCCACCGAGGACCAGCGCTGTGCATGTCATGCGGAGGCCTCCGGCTCGTCGCGAAGCCGGGGTGGGGTGAACCCGTCGGGCTTGATGCCGGTCTTGTCGGAGTAGAACTCCCGGATTCGATCCATGTCGGCGCGGACGTTGCCGGTGACGTGGAAGGTCGGCCCCCACCCGACCCTGCGGGAGGGAGCGTCGATGAAGGCCAGGGTGATCGGCAGGCCGCTCTGCTGGGCGATCCGGTAGAAGCCCGACTTCCAGTACTCCCCGCGGCTGCGGGTCCCCTCTGCCGCGAGCCCGAGAACGAAGGGCTCGTCGCCCTCGGCCGCAGCGAGCTGCGCCGCGATGGTGGGTGTCGGATCCGCACGGTCGAGCTCGATTGCTCCGGTCGAGCGCAGCAGCGGACCGAGCGGGCCGCGGAAGAACTCCTTCTTCACCAGCAACCGGATGTTGAGGTTGTTGTCCCAGCCCAGCAGCAGCGTGAGCACCCAGTCCCAGTTGGAGGTGTGCGGCGCACCCACGAGTACGGCGCGGTCGGGAACTGTCCCCACCGTCCTCCAGCGGACCGCTCTCAGGATCAGGCGGGCCAGGTTGCGGCGGATCAGGAAGTCTCGGTTCACTGCGCGAACCTACTTCACTCCCACGTTCTCCCCACTGCTGTTCCATGCAAGGTTCTCGAATCGACTGCGGGTGGGAACTCGCAGGTGTTGTCCTCGCCGACCAGGTGGTGTTGGGTTCGAGGAGACGAACGAGGGAGCGATGACAGACTCGGTGGCTGGCGAGGGGTTCGACGCGAGCGATGGCGCGGAGATCGTCGACGGCGGGGACCGAGCCTGTGGCGAGCTGCTCCTGGTGCTGGCCGCCCGCGCACGCGGACTGGCGCCACGAACCGTCATCCGACTCCTCGCCAGCGACCCGGCAGCCGCGTTGGATCTCCCCGCCTGGTGCCACCTGACGGGCCATGACTTCCTCGGCTTCGGTGACGACGGCGGTCGCCGCTACTACGACCTGCGTACCTCGGCGACTCCCCGTGCTACCGACCACGCCCGACCGTGGCGCCTGGCCCCTTGATCTAAACCCCTTGATTTCAGACCCACAACCAGCGCACGACGAGAGGAACCACCTATGAACGGCCTCGTGGTCAACCTGACCCACTCAATCGACGACGTCGACCGCACCAGCGTCGCGATGGTCGTTGCCGGAGCCGCTGTGGCCTCGGCACAGCAGACCACCGTCTTCCTCTCCTCCGAAGGCACCCGGCTCGCGGCCAAGGGAGTTGCCGAAGACCTCCACGAGGAGGGCTTCGCGCCCATGCAGGAGCTGGTCTCCGCCTACGTCGAGGCAGGCGGCACCTTCCTGGTATGCAGCCCGTGCGCGAAGAAGCGCGGCATCGGTGCCGACGACCTGATCGAGGGCGCCACCATCGTGGGTGGTGCGTCGCTGGTGAAGCTGCTCGTGGACGGCGCGACCTCGCTGTCCTTCTGAGGACGTCGGGTCTGCCTCGTCATCTCGTTGGAATCCGTCCTCAGCTGTGCGCCATGTCCACGAACCGGCTGTAGTGACCCTGGAAGCTGACCACGACGTCGCGGGTGGGGCCGTTGCGGTGCTTGACGACGAGGATGTCGGCCTCGCCTGCGCGGGGGGACTCCTTCTCATAGACGTCCTCGCGGTGCAGGAGCATCACGATGTCGGCGTCCTGCTCGATCGAGCCGGACTCACGCAGGTCGCTCATCATCGGGCGCTTGTCCGAGCGCTGCTCGGAGCCACGGTTGAGCTGGGAGAGGGCGACGATCGGCACGTCGAGCTCCTTGGCGAGGAGCTTGATCTGGCGGGAGAACTCCGAGACCTCGACCTGGCGAGACTCGACCTTCTTGCCGCTGGTCATCAGCTGGAGGTAGTCGATCACGATCAGGCGCAGGTCATGGCGCTGCTTGAGCCGACGGGCCTTGGCCCTGATCTCCATCATCGTCATGTTGGGGCTGTCGTCGATGAACATCGGGGCGCCGGAGACCTGGCTCATCTTGGGGCCGAGCTTGTTCCAGTCGTCCTCGCTCATCGGACCCTTGCGGATGTGGTTGAGCGGGATCTTCGCCTCGGCCGAGAGGAGCCGCATCGTGATCTCGCTCTTGCTCATCTCGAGGCTGAAGAAGCAGCTGGTCAGGTTGTTGTGCACCGAGGCGGCCCGGCAGAAGTCGAGGGCGAGCGTGGACTTGCCGACCGCGGGACGCGCGGCCACGATCACCATCTGACCACCGGAGAACCCGTTGAGCAGCTCGTCGAGGTCCGCGAACCCGGTCGGCACCCCGGAGGTGAGGCCGTCGTTGTTGGAGATCGCCTCGATCTCGTCCAGCGTGGTCTCCATGATCGCCGAGAGCGGTGCGTAGTCCTCCTGCTGCCGCTTCTCCCCGATGGCATAGACCTCCTGCTGGGCCGCGTCGACGGTGTCGTCGACGTCGCCCTCACCGGCGTAGCCCATCTGGGCGATCTTGGTGCCGGCGTCGACGAGCCGGCGGAGGATCGCCTTCTCGCGCACGATCGTGGCGTAGTAGCTGGCGTTGGCCGCGATCGGGACGCTGGCCGAGAGCGTGTGCAGGTAGGGCGCCCCGCCGACCTTCTGCAGCTCGCCACGACGCTGCAGCTCTGCGGAGACCGTGACCGGGTCGGCCGGCTCGCCGCGACCGTAGAGGTCGACGATCGCGTCGTAGATGATCTCGTGGGCCGGACGGTAGAAGTCGGTGCCGCCGATCTCCTCGTTGACGTCGGCGATGGCGTCCTTGGAGATCAGCATCGACCCCAGCACGCTCTGCTCGGCATCGGCATCCTGAGGGGGCATCCGCCCCGACCAGTGTTCCTGGTTGCCCGCAGGGTCGTCGGCGAAGCCAGGGTAGGCACCGCCGGCGTAGGGCTCCGAGGCCCAGGAGACCTCCACCGACTCACTCATCGCCCCGATGGCGAGACCACCCGCTCCGCCTGCCGACTCGGTCATGCTCACGCGTGTGGCTCCTTCCGATCCCCTCGAACGCCGTCCGACATCTGCGACGCTAGGGGAGCGCACCGACAGTCCTCGCCAAGCCCGCGGAACAGGCTCTCAAGCAGCCTCGCCCTGACCGGGATCGCCTGACAGTAGGCGCACCGCGAGCCCGCCACCAAGGGCGTTGTCCACAGGCACCTGTGGATAACCCCGGTGAGGGTGTGGAACACGCCGACGTGGGTGGTCCCTGCCTGTTGGTTAGCCTGTGGACAGCAAAATTCTTTGAACGGTCAAAGTGGTCCTGACCTGCAGGAACGCTGTCCAGAACTTGTGGATTGAGGAATTTCGGGAAGTTGCCTGTTCATCTTTTCGCCATCTGGGACAGGCCGGTTCCTTTGTCGACAAAGAGCCCACGAGCGTTTCGATACCCACAGGTTGGGTGGGCTTTTACACAGGCGGTCCGAACGCCTAGCCTCGGCGGGTGCCGAGCCCGGGAAGGACACAGGACCGCGAGATCCTGCGGCTCGCGGTACCCGCCTTCCTGGCCCTGGTCGCCGAGCCGTTGTTCCTGCTCGCGGACGCCGCGATCCTGGGTCGCCTGGGCACCGCGCAGCTCGCCGCGCTCGGAGTGGCCTCGGCCGTTCTGGGCACCCTGATCAGCCTGTGCATCTTCCTGGCCTACGGCACCACCGCCTCGGTGGCCCGGCAGCTGGGCGCGGGAGCGGAGCGCAGGGCACTGGCCCAGGGCATCGACGGGCTCTGGCTCGCGGTGGTCCTCGGGGCACTGGTCACGGCGGTGACCTGGCCGCTGACCTCGCGGATCGTGGACCTGTTCGGTTCCGACCGCGAGACCACCGCGTTCGCGGTGACCTACCTGGAGATCGCCCTGCTCGGGACTGTTCCGCTGCTGCTGATGCTGGCGGCCACCGGCGTCCTTCGCGGTCTTCAGGACACCCGGACCCCACTGGCGGTGGCGGTCGCCGGCAACCTGCTCAACATCGTGCTCAACCTGGTCCTGGTCTACGGGTTCGGCCTGGGCATGGCCGGTGCCGCCCTGGGCACGCTGGTCGCCCAGCTGGGCTCGGCCGCGGCGCTGGTCGCCGTGGTGGTCCGGGGTGCCCGCCGGGTCGAGGCCTCGTTGCGCCCGGATCTGCCCGGGATCAGGCAGGCCGGTCGGGCAGGCGTACCCCTGGTGCTTCGTACGCTGCTGCTGCGCGCCTCCCTGCTGCTGATGACCGCGGGTGCCGCGCGTCTCGGGCGCGCCGACCTCGCCACGATGCAGCTCGCCCTGACCATCTGGACCTTCCTCGCCTTCGCGCTCGATGCCGTGGCGATCGCTGCCCAGGCGATCACCGGGCGCTACCTCGGCGCGGGCGACGTCGAGGGCGCCCGCGCCGTGACCAAGCGGATGATGCGCTGGGGTTGGCTCAGTGGCGCGAGCACTGGCCTGCTGCTGGCCGCGGCGGCACCGTGGCTGGGTCTGCTGTTCACCTCCGACCCTGCCGTGCTCGACCGACTCACCCCGGCCCTCGTCGTCGCGGCACTGGCTCAGCCGCTCGCCGGGATCGTCTTCGTCCTCGACGGTGTCCTGATCGGGGCCGGCGACGCGGTCTACCTCGCCTGGGCGCAGCTGGCGACTCTGATCGTCTTCGCACCTGCAGCGATCGCGGTGATCACCCGTGGCGAGGATCTCACCGGACCCGGCCACGGGGTCGCCCTGCTCTGGGCGGCCTTCGGGCTGCTCTTCATGGGTGGTCGGGCGGTCACCCTGCTGGCTCGAGCGCGCGGGCCGCACTGGATGCGGCTCGGCGCCTGAACCCCGAGCGCGTCGGCGCAGCCCCACACCTAGGCTTGCGCCATGTCGCCGTTGCAGAAGATCGCCATGGGAATGGTGATCGTGATCGGCAACGCTCTCTATCCTCCGAACCCGACCCCCTCCTGGGAGCAGTACGACGCCCTGGCGGATCCGCTGGGTTGGCTGCTCGTGATCGCCGGCACCGTCGCTCTGGCCCGGGCAAACCCCGCCCTCTCCTCAGCACGATGGTGGGCCGGGCTCGCCGGTGCGATCAGCGTCCCGGCCTGGTTCCCCCAGCTGAACCACCTGCTCGACGCCTCGGGCGAGTGGTTCGTCTCATTGCCTCAGATCGTGTTCTGCCTGCTCCTCGCGCGCGACATCGGCCTCGGCGGCGCGAGCCGACCGCCGCCGGACGGCCCCGACACCTACGTCGCGCGGCGATTCGGCCTGCTCGTGTGGGGGTTCGCCCTGGTCGCCGTACTCCCCGTGGTGACGATCGGGGGCGGGGTCAGCGCACTGGCTGGGACCACGCTGATGGTCTCCACGCTGGTCAGCGTCACCTTCGTCTACCTGCTGTTCCGGGTGCACCGTCGGGAGTGGCTCGGTGGGCCCGGGCCGTTCGAGATCGACCTGCGCAAGCACGAGAGCCGCCCACCCTCCTGAAGCGGAGAGGGGCGGCTCCCAAAGTTGTTGCTGGTTGTTGCTGGGTGTGGCTGGGTGATCAGGCGGTGACCACGTTGAGGTGGACCTGCGCCTCGACGTCGTCGTGCACCTTGACGGTCACGGTGTGCGCGCCGAGCGACTTGATCGGGTTGAGCACCACGATCGTGCGCTTGTCGACGGCTGCACCGGCCTCGGTGATCGCGGCAGCGATGTCGGCCGCGGTGACGGCGCCGAAGAGCCGACCGCCCTCACCGGCACGCACCTTGACGTTGAAGGTCGAGGCCTCCAGCGCCTTCTTGACCTCGACGGCGTGGTCGGCATCGCGCACCGAACGAGCCTGGCGGGCCTTCTTGATCGAGTCGACGGTCTTCTCGGCCCCACGGGTCCAGCGGATGCCGAAGCCGCGCGGGATCAGGTAGTTGCGGCCGTAACCGTCCTTGACCTCGACCACGTCGCCTGCGGCGCCGAGTCCAGTGACTTCCTGGGTCAGGATGAGCTTCATATCTCTTCGCGCCCCTCTCAGCGAGCCGTGGACGTGTAGGGCAGGAGTGCGACCTCGCGGGCGTTCTTGACCGCAATCGCCACGTCGCGCTGGTGCTGGACGCAGTTGCCGGTCACCCGACGCGCACGGATCTTGCCGCGGTCGGAGATGAACTTGCGAAGCAGGTTGGTGTCCTTGTAGTCGACATAGGTCACCTTCTCCTTGCAGAACTGGCAAACCTTCTTCTTGGGCTTGCGAATAACTGCCTTGGCCATTGTGGTGCTCCTTCTTTGAGCCCGGCTTCTCGCCGGAATGGTTTGGGGATGGTCTGTTCAGTTGTGCTGCTCAGGCGCGGGCGCCCGGTCGAGACCCCTCTAGAACGGGGGCTCGTCCGAACCGCCACCGGCCCACGGGTCGGGCTGGCCGCCACCTTGCGGGGCGCCTCCACCCTGCTGACCGCCCCAAGAGCCTCCTTGGGAACCGCCTCCCTGGGACCCGCCGGCGTTGCCCTGGTAGGCGGGCTGGCCGCCAGCGTTGCCGCCACCGGACTGGCCCGGGCTCGAGGCCCAGGGGTCCTCACCACCGGTGTTGCCACCGCCGCCGTAGCCGCCACCACCGCCGCCGCTGCGCTGGACGCGAGCGACCTTGGCGGTGGCGTACTTCAGGCTGGGTCCGACCTCTTCGACGTCGAGCTCCACGACGGTGCGCTTCTCACCCTCACGGGTCTCATAGGAGCGCTGCTTGAGCCGCCCCTGGGCAACGACGCGCATGCCCTTGGTCAGCGACTCCGCCACGTTCTCGGCCGCCTGGCGCCAGATCGAGCAGTTGAGGAACAGCGTGTCGCCGTCCTTCCACTCGTTCGAGGCCTTGTCGAAGTTGCGCGGCGTCGAGGCGATGGTGAAGTTGGCGACCGCGGCGCCAGACGGGGTGAACCGGAGTTCCGGGTCGCCCGTCAGGTTGCCGACGACGGTGATGACTGTCTCGCCTGCCATGTGCTCTCCCTGAGAGGTGTTCGTGCTGAGGAGGTCGTGCCTGAGCGGGTGGTGCGGGAATGATCGGGGGTGACGGACCGCTGGATCAGCGGATGTCGGGCCGGATCACCTTGGTGCGGAGGACCGACTCGTTCAGCGAGAGCTGACGATCGAGCTCCTTGACGGTCGCGGGCTCGGCCTGGAGCGAGACGACAGCGTAGATGCCCTCGGCGTTCTTGGCGATCTCGTAGGCGAGGCGACGACGGCCCCAGATGTCGATGCTCTCGACGGTGCCCCCGTCGTTGCGGACGACGTTCATGTAAGTGTCGAGCGACGGCTGAACCGTGCGCTCCTCGAGGTTGGGATCGAGGATGACCATGAGCTCATAGGTACGCATAGCGTTCTCCACCTCCTTCGGACTCGGCGGCCACGGCATTTCCGTGGCAGGAGGGCTGTGCGATTCGTTGCGCTCCCATCGGGGGAGTGCGACGGGCTAGGTTACCAACGTCTCGGCGTACCCGCGAAATCGTTGTCCACAGGCTGCCTCCTCCCCCCGTACGGCGGGGACCATCCGGATCATCGCGGCGGCGTACCCCTTGGTCTCGCAGAGCCCCAGCGCCGTGTCCAGGATGTGCTGACGGGTCTCGGTGGTCGTGCGGGGTCGCCTTCTAGGCTGGATCCATGCCCTCTGCGATCGCCATCGGTGCCCACGTCGAGCAGACCGACCCCCTGGCCGAGGCCAGGGCCCGCGGCACCAGCCTGGTGCAGTTCTTCCTCGGCGACCCGCAGAGCTACAAGGGACCCGAGATCAGGTACGCCGGCGGCCCCGCCGGTCTGCGCGCCGACGCCGAGGCGGCCGGCATCGACCTCTATGTCCACGCCCCCTACATCGTCAACGTCGCCACTACGAACAACCGGATCCGGATCCCGAGCCGCAAGCTGCTGCAGCAGCACATGGACGCGGCGGCCGAGATCGGCGCCAAGGGGCTGATCGTGCACGGCGGCCACGTCAACAAGACCGACGACCCGTCGACCGGCTTCGACAACTGGCGCAAGGCGATCGAGGCGACCGACCTGAAGATCCCGCTGCTGATCGAGAACACCGCGGGCGGCGAGAACGCCATGGCCCGTCACCTCGATCGGATCGCCGGCGTCTGGGAGGCGATCTCCGCCGCCGAGGGTGCAGAGCACGTCGGCTTCTGCCTCGACACCTGTCACGCCTGGGCAGGGGGCATCGAGCTGGCGACGGCTGTCGAGAAGGTCCGTGCGATCACCGGCCGGATCGACCTGGTGCACGCCAACGACAGCCGTGACGCCTTCGACTCCGGGGCCGACCGGCACGCCAACTTCGGCGCCGGCCAGCTCGACGCCGCCGACTTCGCGGGCGTGGTCCGCGACGCAGGCGCCCCCGTGATCTGCGAGACCCCCGGCGGACCCGAGGAGCACCAGGCCGACTTCGCCTGGTTGCGCGAGCACGGCGTGTGAACCTCTCCCGACGTGGCCTGTTCGCCGGCACTGGTCTGGCCGCGCTGCTCGCCGGCTGTGGCACCACCGAAGCCACCGGAACGACCGGCAGCACCCGGAGCCCGAGCTCGAGTCCTGCCGCGACGTCGCGGCGCTTCCGTTACGGCAAGGGCGAGGAGCAGTACGCAGACCTGCGGATGCCGTCCGGCTCGCCGCTCGGCACGGTGGTGCTCCTGCACGGGGGCTACTGGCTCCCGCAGTACCCCGCGGCTCAGATGATCCCGATGGCGAAGACGTTCACGACACTGGGCTTCGCCACCTGGAACGTGGAGTACCGCCGAAGTGGAGTCACGGGGAGCTACCGCGAGACCCTGACCGACGTGGCTGCCGCGGTCGACCTGCTCGCCGGGTCCGGCGTACCCGAGGGGCTGGACCGCAACGTCGTCCTGCTCGGTCATTCCGCGGGTGGCCACCTCGCTGTCTGGGCGGCCTCGCGCCGCGACTCCACCCCCGGCGGCGCCTCCGCCGTGGAGCCTGTGGGTGCGATCTCGCTCTCGGGCGTGCTCGACCTGACCAGCGCTGCCCTCGACCCGCGCTCGTCCGGGCCGGTGCAGGCGTTCATGGGTGGGCCTCCACAGGAGCACCCGGAGCGCTACGCCGAGGCCGATCCGGCACTGCTCGCGCCGGCGAGCTGTCCCGTGTGGGCAGTGCACGCCGAGTCGGACGGGGTGGTGCCGATCGAGCAGAGCAGCGGCTATGTCGAGAAGGCCACGGCCGCGGGAGGGACGGCTACCTTCTCGACCGTGCCCGGCGATCACAGCTCGATCATCGACCCTGGCGCCGACTCCTTCCCCGACGTACGCCGACTCGTGGTCGACGCCGTCCCGTAGGCCCGAACCGCCCCGATACCCTCGTGGGGTGACCTCCCCCCGTCGGCTCTGCCCACCAGGCCCAGCGGACCACTCACGGCGACAACGCGGCGCAGTATCGCGATTCGTGGATGCCCGACCGCTCCTCGCGTCGCAACTGGGAGCGCGAGCGGTGTCCCCGAGCTCGTCATCATCGTGCGCACGGTGGTGAAGACGTGACGGACAGCTCCCTGTCGCCGACGTACGACGCACTGGCCTTGGGCCTGGTCGCCGGAGCCCCGGCCTGCCCGGTCTGTCACGAGAGCGTGGTGCGGGTCGGCACCGACGTGCAGGAGATCGCCGCGGTGGCGGCAGCGCTGCGGGACCATGACGAGCGCTACCTGCAGCGCGTGTTCACTTCACAGGAGATCGACGCGTCCACTGGCGGTACAACGACCACAGCGGCCGGGCTCAACGCCTCGGCGACGGCCAGCCTGGCAGGCCGGTACGCGGTGAAGGAGGCCACTATCAAGGCCCTGCGACCGGTCCATACCGGCGTTCCTTGGCCCGACATCGAGGTTGTACGCCAGCCTGGAGGCTGGTGCACACTGGAATTGCACGGGGTCGCGCTGCGTCTCGCCAGTACCTCGAACTTGAGCCACTGGTCTGCTTCGTTCGCTCACGACGGGCTCGTGGCAGTTGCTACGGTGATCTCGCTACACACATGCGGGCACGTTCGCCCGTCCTGAGCAGTTCCGGGGGATCATATGGAAGACACCATTCGTGCTGTTCTGCGCGACAACGGGCGGCTGCCGGGTGACGTGGCGGCACTCAAGCCGCACGACGACCTGTACCGGGCCGGCCTGACCAGTCACGCCAGCGTGAACGTGATGCTCGCCCTCGAGGACGCATTCGACGTGGAGTTCCCCGACTCCTTGCTCAAGAAGTCGACCTTCGAGTCGATCGCAGCCATCGCAGCGGCGCTCGAGTCTCTTGGAGTCGACTCGTCGGCGATGGCATAGGGGTGAGCGAGGTGTCGGACGGCTCGAGCAATCTGGCTCCCACGCCTGAGGACTTCCTATCAACCGCGGCCAGGATCGGCCGCGAAGTGCTCGCCATCCACGCCGACGAGGTCGACAGCGCGTCGCGCTTCCCAATCGAGTCGATCCAGGCCATGCGCGAGGCTGGAATGCTCGGTGCGCTCGTTCCTCTCGAGCTCGGTGGGTCCGGTCTGTCCATGGACACGGTCTCGCGCGCTGTCACCGAGCTTGGCAGGCACTGCTCTTCTTCGGCGATGG
>JBDSBU010000196.1:0-6151 GCA_039921445.1 Marmoricola sp.
CGCTGCAGCGTCTCGGGGGAGAAGTGGGAGAAGGTCCGCCACACGAGCGGAACCTGCACCAGCGAGGGGACGATGGCTGCCAACCGGGTGTTGCCGGAGGCGTCGAGGATCATCCCGTGAAAATGGCTGTTTAGCTCGGTGATCCGGTCGACGTCCAGAGTCCCGCCCGCTGCCGCCGCGTCCATGGCGGAGGCCAGCGCTCCCAGTTCCTCCAGGTCGACAGTCCCGGAGGCGGCGGCCAGACCGCACCCCCAAGGCTCTAGCTCGGTACGCAGGGCGTAGATCTCCGCGAGGTCCTCCATGCTCCACGCCCGCACCTGTACACCGCGGTTGCGCTCATGCTTGACCAGGCCTTCGGCCGCGAGTCGACGGAAGGCCTCTCGCACAGGCGTCCGGCTCACGCCCAGGCTCCCGGCGAGGTCGCCCTCGCGCAGCCACGCATCACTGGGCAGCTGGCCAGAAAGGATCTGCTCGCGAATTGATGCGTAGACGCTGCCAGAGCCGAGGGCGGTCGTGTCGATGTGCTCAGTCATCAGGTGTCGAGCGTAGCGAACCGGTCGCTCAGAAAATTGTATGCAACATGGAGCCGAGGCATTGACTTAGGTGATGTGCTGAGGCTGAATGGTCTTAGGTGCAAGGTGATGTAGATCACTTGCCAAGCAGATATGTATGCAGATGGGACTTTCGTGACTTCAGACCGGATCTTGCCTCTCGATGACCTGAGGGTCGTGGAGCTGGGCCAACTCTTGGCTGGGCCGTTCTGCGGGCAGCTGCTGGGGGACTTCGGTGCCGAGGTGATCAAGGTCGAGCAGCCCGATGTCGGGGATCCAATGCGGCAGTGGGGTCGTGAAAAGCCCTACGGGCAGTCGTTGTGGTGGCCGGTCGTGGCCCGCAACAAGCTCTCGATCACCGCCAACCTGCGTACGGAGCGGGGCCAAGACCTGGTGCGTCGACTGATCGCCACCGCTGACGTGCTGGTGGAGAACTTCCGTCCGGGCACGCTCGAACGTTGGGGACTCGGCCCCGAAGAGCTGTGGAAGCTGAATCCGCGCCTGGTGATCACGCGTGTCACCGGCTTCGGCCAGACCGGTCCCTACTCGCAGCGGGCCGGTTACGGCTCGATCGGTGAGGCCATGGGGGGGATCCGCTATGTCACAGGCGACCCGGATCGGCCACCGGCAAGGACGGGTATCTCCCTGGGCGACTCCCTGGCGGCCACGTTCGCCTGTCTCGGCACCCTGGTGGCACTGCACCAGCGCGATCGGAGCGGGCGGGGTCAGGTTGTCGACTCGGCGATCTACGAGGCGGTGCTGGCGATGATGGAGTCGATGCTGCCCGAGTGGCAGGTGGCTGGCTATCAGCGAGAGCGGACGGGAGCGACACTGCCCAACGTCTCGCCGAGCAACGTCTATCCGACCAAGGACGGCGAGATGATCTTGGTCGCGGCAAATCAGGACACCGTGTTCCGACGACTGGCCGAGGCCATGGGCCGGCCCGAGCTGACGACCGACGAGCGCTACTCCACCCATGGTGCTCGAGGCGTGAACATGGAGGAGCTCGACGGGCTGGTTGCACAGTGGACCAGCACCATCGAGGCGGACGGGCTCCTGGAGCAGCTGCACGCTGTCGGAGTTCCGGCAGGCCGGATCTTCCGCGCCAAGGACATGTTCTCGGATCCGCACTTCGCCGCTCGCGAGGCGATCGTGCGTCTGGTCCACCCGGATCTCGGTGAGTTCGCCATGCACAACGTCGCGCCACGGCTCTCGGAGACTCCCGGGGTCGTCCGGCACGTGGGCCCAGAGCTCGGAGAGCACAACCAACACATCTACCGCGACCTGCTGGGGATCAGTGACGACGAGATGGCGTCGCTGAAGTCCGCCGGCGTCATCTAGGAGGAACCGATGAGCTACAGACTGGGCGTCGACGTGGGCGGGACATTCACCGACATCTTGCTGATCGACGAGGACAACGGACGCAGCTATCGGGAGAAGACTCCTTCGACGCCTGAGGACCAGTCGATCGGGGTGATCCGCGGTGTCACCCGCGTCTGCGAGGAGGCAGGGGTCGGCCTCGACCAGGTGCGCTCTCTGCTCCACGGGACGACGGTGGCCACCAACGCGATCCTCGAGGGCAAGGGCGCCCGGGTCGGCCTGGTGACAACCGACGGGTTCCGGCAGGTGCTGCAGATCGCCCGATCCTTCGTGCCTGGTGGGTTGGCGGGCTGGATCATCTGGCCCAAGCCCGAGCCGCTGGCGGCTCTCGAAGACACGGTGCAGGTCATCGAGCGCATGGGCTCCAACGGTGAGGTCGTCATCGACCTGGACGAGGACGACGTACGGGCAAAACTCGGCCGGCTACGCGAGCAGGGCATCGAGGCGCTTGCGGTGTGCCTGATCAACTCCTACGCGAACCCCCAGCACGAGCAGCGCATCGGCGAGATCGCCCTCGAGGAGCTCCCGGGCATCAGGGTCTCGTTGTCCTCCTCGGTGCTCCCGGAGCTGAGGGAGTACGAGCGTGCGATCACGACCGTGGCCAACGCCTACGTGCAGCCACAGGTGGCGAGCTACGTCGCCCACCTCCAGTCTCAGCTCAAGGACTCCGGAGTCCTCGGCAAGCTCTACATGCTTCGTAGCGACGGCGGTCTGGTCTCTGCCCGGGCCGCGGAGGACAACCCGGTATCCATGCTGATGTCGGGTCCTGCCGGTGGTGTCACGGGCGCCGTATGGATCGCAGAGGAGACCGGCAACGAAGACTTCTTGACCTTCGACATGGGCGGCACCTCCACCGACGTAGCGCTGGTGCAAGGTCTGAAGCCGCGTATCGGCCGAGAGACCACGGTGGCCGACCTGAAGGTCCGCGCCACCTCCGTCGACGTACGAACCGTCGGGGCCGGTGGCGGGTCGATCGCGCACGTGCCGGCGCTGACCCAGGCCCTGCGCGTCGGGCCCCAGTCCGCGGGTGCTGCGCC
The DNA here is from genome assembly GCA_039921445.1 of Marmoricola sp. GTDB lineage: Bacteria > Actinomycetota > Actinomycetes > Propionibacteriales > Nocardioidaceae > Marmoricola. The sequence goes on from JBDSBU010000196.1 coordinate 2,969, forward strand.
CGGGCCGGCTGCCTACGCGGCTGGTGGAACGGAGCCGACGGTGACTGACGCCAACGTCGTCCTGGGCTACCTGCCCACAGAGCTCGCAGGCGGCGAGATCACTCTCGACCGAGCGGCGGCCTACGCAGCCGTGAAGTCGATCGCCGACGCCACCGGGCTCGACTCGGTCGAGGCCGCCGCTGAGGGCATCATCGACATCGTCAACGAGAACATGCTCGGTGGATTGCGACTGGTCTCGGTGCAGCAGGGTTTCGACCCGCGCGACTTCGCCCTGATCGCATACGGCGGCGCCGGTCCGCTGCACGCGAACGCCATCGGGCGGCTCACCGGAGCTTGGCCCGTGGTCATCCCGCCGTCACCCGGCGTGCTGTGCGCCCTGGGCGATGCCACCACCGGTCTGCGTGACGAGGCGGTGCGGACGTTGGTACGCCGGTTCGGCGAGCTGACTGACGACAGCCTTCGCGGAATCCTCGAGGACCTCACTGCAGCCGCTCGGGTGTCGCTGGATGCCGAAGGCGTCGCGGCCGCTGACCAACGGGTGACCTACGCGGCCGACGTGAGATATCACGGCCAGGGCTTCGAGATCCCCATCGAGATCGACATCGAGTCCTTTGACGGCTCCGGAACCGGCCTCGACAGCATGCGCGTCGCGTTCGACACCGAGCACGAGCGGTTGTTCTCCTTCCTGCTCGAGAATGAGCAGGAGCTGGTGACGGTGCGCGCCACCGTCAGCGGTCCGCGCCCGGACGTCATCGCCATCGACACAGCCGAGGGCACGGCCGACGCGAGCGAGGCACTGCTGAGCACCCGTGACATCTGGGTGGACGGCGCGTCGGTGCCCGCTGGCATCTACGACCGGGCCCTGCTCAAGGCAGGCAACGTGATCGATGGACCAGCGGTGATCACCGAGATGGACTCCACCACGTTGGTCTTGCCCCAACACACCGCAACCGTGCATCGCAGCGGCAGCCTGTTGATCACACCCGTCACCGTCGAGAACCCGGAGGGCTGAAGTCATGGCACGCTTGATCGAGACCGCCACCGAACCGCTTGCGTCGGTGGAGGTGGATCTCATCACCCTCGACCTGGTCGAGAACGGCCTGCGCAACGCCCGCTACGAGATGGACGAAGTCCTCTTCCGCACCGCCTTGTCCCCGGGCATTCGCGAACAGCACGACGAGTTCCCCCTCATCGGTGACCCTGAGGGGAAGATGGTCGTCGGGCAGTTCGGGCTCTCCATCCCAGACTTCTTGGAGAACTTCGAGGGTGACATCGAGGAGGGTGACGTCCTGCTGACCTCGGATCCCTACTCGTGCGGAGCCGCGATCAGCCACGCCAACGACTGGCTGGTGGTGATGCCGGTCTACTTCGAGGGACGCATCGTCGGCTGGTCCTCGATGTTCGGTCACATGTCCGATGTGGGCGGCAAGACTCCCGCCTCGATGCCCACCGACGCCCGCACCATCTTCGAAGAAGGGGTGGTGATCCCGCCGTTCAAGCTCTACAAGCGCGGCGTACTCGCGGACGACTCGCTGCGGATCATCTTGAACCAGGTCCGCAAGCCGGACTGGAACCGAGCCGACCTCAACGGCCTGGTGGCTGCTTGTCGGACGGCCTCACGCAGGGTCCAGGAGATGTGCACGCGGTTCGGTGCGGACACCTACACCTCGGCACTGGATGCATTGCTCGACCGCAACTACCGCGCGATGAAGACGCTGCTCCAGATGGTTTTCAAGGAGGGCGAGACCCTTTCCTTCACCGACTACATCTGTGACGACGGAGTCGGTTACGGCCCCTATCAGCTCACGATGAGTCTGACCCGGACCGGGGACAAGGTGCTCATCGACCTGACCGGCAGCAGTCCTCAGGCCCAGGGGCCGATCAACTACTACATCAACGAGAACCTGATGCGGATGTTCTTCGGCATCTACATGATCACGGTCGCGGACCCCCAGATTCTCTGGAATGACGGGTTCTACCCGCTGGTGGACGTCAAGATCCCCGAGGACTCGTTCTGGAAGCCGAAGTATCCAGCGGCACTGAATGCGCGCAACCACGGCATCGGCCGGGTCTTCGACCTGTTCGGCGGTCTGCTCGGACAGACGAATCCTGACCTGCTGAACGCTGCCGGGTTCTCCTCCTCTCCGCACTTCATGTTCTCCGGCAACTACCGCTCGGGCGAACGCAAGGGGGAGTGGTTCCAGCTCTACTCCATCGGCTTCGGTGGAATCCCGGGCCGTCCCATCGGTGACGGTCCGGACGGGCACTCGCTGTGGCCGTCGTTCGTGAACATCCCGTGTGAGTATCTCGAGTCCTACTACCCGCTTCGGATCGACCGGTGGGAGACGATCAGCGACACCGGCGGTGCCGGACTGCACCGCGGCGGAAACGGCGTCGACGTCGCCTATCGCTTCCTGGAGCCTGGCACCATCGCGATCCACGACGACCGTTGGCTCACCTATCCGTGGGGTGTCAATGGTGGTGAGCCGGGTGCCCGCGGTCGCAAGTGGATCGTCCGAGCAGACGGCACGACCGACATCATCGCCAGCAAGGTGACCGATGTGCACGTCTATCCCGATGACGTCCTTCACTTCGTGACCTGGGGTGGCGGTGGCTGGGGTGATCCGTTGGCCCGCGACGCCGAACTGGTCGGTCTGGAGATCCGCCGTGGACTAGTCACAGCGTCCGGGGCGCGACGTTACGGTGTGGTGTGCGACGACGAAGGCCGAGTGGACCAGGGCGCCACCGAGGAGCTCCGCGCGCAGATGGCCGCGGGCCGACCGGATCCCCTGCCCACCTTCGACATGGGGCCACCGCTGGCGACGATCCTGGAGCGGTGCGAGGAGGAGACAGGCCTGCCAGCGCCGCAACCGCCCGTGGCCGTGTTGTGAGGACATGAGAGCTGACTTCGCAGAGGGGTTCGCCGACCGGCTCACGCCGGGCCGTCGACCGGTCGTGCTCGCGATCGACATGATGCGCGCCTACTTCGAACCGGACAGCCCGTTCTGTCTGCCGTCGAGGGACTGTCTGAGCTCAGCGAGCCGGGTTCTGGCTCGCGCCCGTGAGCTCGAGGTCCCGGTCATTCACACGCGGGTCGAGTTCGGTCCGGACGGGGCCGACGGCGGTGTCTTTCTCCGCAAGGTCAGCGCTCTGCGGTTGCTGATCGGCGGTGGTCCGATGAGT
>JBDSBU010000197.1:0-3058 GCA_039921445.1 Marmoricola sp.
TCGGGCTTCGATCAGGCCGGACAGGTGCCCCGCGGAGGGTCAGTCGCGGGCCAGGTCAGGCGTGGCTGCTGGAAGTGTCACCCTGAAGGTGCTGCCCTCGCCCAGCGCTGACTCGACAGCGATGGTCCCCAGATGGCGGGTCACGATGCGTTGCACGATCGCCAGTCCCAGCCCCGTGCCTGGTTGCGCGACGGCCTCGGGATTGGTGGAGCGGAAGAACTCGGTGAAAAGCAGCGCCTGGTCGTCCACGGAGATCCCAAGGCCCTGATCCGAGACCCGCAGGACCACTTGGTCGGAGCCTTCCTCCAGGGTGACGCGGACGCCGCGTCCTTCCGGGGTGTACTTCACGGCGTTGCTGAGCAGGTTCACCACGACGGTCTCGAGCTCGTCGGGCTCCCCGAGGGCCCACACGGGGTGGGGCGGCACGCTCGTGCTGACGTCGATGGACTTGGTGGTCGCCGCCAGCGCGCCTGCGGTCACGGCCTCGTTGACCAGGTCGACGAGGTCGACCCTCTCTTGGGCGTGCACGCGCTCGCCGTCACCGACCTTGCGCAGCAGGAGCAGGTCCTCGATCACTCGGGACATGCGCCGCGAGGCCCGGCCGATCGCAGCCAGTGACGGACGCGCCTGCTCCCCGACTCCAGCGACGTCCGACTGCAGAATCTCGAGGTGACCGGCCACGGCGGTGAGTGGGTTCTTCAGCTCGTGCGAGACCGTCGCGATCAGCTGGCTCTTGTAGGTGTCCAGGGCTCGGAGCTCGCTGACCAGCGCCTGCTCGTGCTCGAAGGTGCGCGCGTTCAGCACGGCCCGGCCGAGGTCGTGACCGATGTCGAGGAGCGCTGAGCGCTCCATGTCGGACCACTCCCGCTCTGCTTGCCGGCGAGTCAGGACGAGACTTCCCATGGGCTCAGTACCAGCACCCAGTGGGATGAAGACCAGCGAGCCCATCGAGATGCCGTGCAGGACCTGGACGATCTCGTCGACCTGGGCCTCAGTCATCATCGGCGGCACGGGGTGGCCATCGCCGATCGCGACGACGAGCTGGTTGCTCCAGCAATAGCTCGCCGACTGTGCTGCGAACTCGATGATGGCTTCTGGCAGCTTCAGGTGGACATCGTCAGGGGTGTAGAGGCGGCTCGGGTGCTCGACCTCGACGACTGTCTGAAGCCACATCCCGTCGGCGTGGAAACCCTTGACCAGGGTGCTCTCGCTCGAGGCCAGCAGGCCAGCGAGGCTGAGCTGGGTGCTGGTGGTGCGGACGATCTCCTTGACGGTGTTCGCCATGGCTGCCTGCTCCGCGAAGGACTTCCGCTCCAGTGCCGAGCTCACGGCCCGCCCGGCGAGCGCGGCGAAGCGCTCCAGGACGCGTCTCCGCTCGAGACCGGGGCGAAGTCCGTCGATCGGATCGTCGATGGCCAAGGTGCCGAACAGGTTGCCCTGGGCGTCGTACAGGGGAGCGACCAGCATGTCCAGGGGATGCCAGGCGTTCGGTGCGTCGATGATCTCCCTGTCCGAGACGATCCAGCCCTCTTCGGCGGCTACGGAGCCGGCCACGTGTGCCACGAAGGCGAGCGTTCCCCACCACTCGGCCAGCTTGAGCTCATCCAGCATCAGCTGGACGGGGATGCGTGTCCCCACCGCCTCCGGGCGACCGGTGTCCACGACGAGCTCGAGGTCGTCGCCACGGCGGACCCGGATGCCAGCCACCGCGAAGCCGGCCACGGCAACCACGCCGTCGGCGATCAGCTGAAGACTCTCGATCAGAGTGTCCGGCTCGACCCAGGCCGAGGTCGCCGAGCCGGTCGACAGCGCCATGTCGAGTTCGGGTGCTTGCATGCGGGTCCTCGGGTGGCCTGGTCTGCCAGTTCCGGACAGGCCCCGACTTGAGGCCCGAGACCCGATTACGTCGTGACCAGAATCAACGTACGGGCAGGTAGTTCCTAATTAGTATGATTCGTCCCGAGGTCGAAATGCAGCCGAACGCGAAATTGGGGACTCTCGCGTTCCCACGGTACGCCGACCGGCGACTAGTGCAGCCGGGTCACTTGGACGTCGACGAACATCCGTGAGGTGCCGGACCCGGAGAAGATCCCAGAAAGCGGCTTGACGTCGTTGTAGTCGCGACCGGTCGCCACGATCACGTGCCGGTCGCCCGGCTCGGTGTCGTTGGTGGGGTCGAAGCCGCGCCAACCCTCGTCCCACCACTCGACCCAGGCGTGCGACTCTCCGTGCACGGCCTCGCCGACCTCGGGATCCTTGCGTGGGTGCAGGTAGCCCGAGACATAACGGGTAGGAAGTCCGATGCTGCGGATCGCACCGATGGCGATGTGTGCCATGTCCTGACAGACCCCGGAGCGGTCGGCCCAGGAGTGCGCCGCCCGGGCGTCGACCGTGGTCGAGCCGGAGACGTACTTGACCTCGCTGTGGACCAGTGCGCAGATCTCCCGCGCGGCGTCTCCAGGTGTGGCTGCGGTGGCTGCGATCTCGCGTGCAGCGTTGCGGAGGTCGTCGGTCGGAGCGACGAAGTCGGAGAGCGTGAGGAACTCGGTGTGCTGGTCGGACAGGCCGGCGTCGCGCACCTGATCCCAGCTCATCACCGGTGGGCCGTAGGGAGAGCGGTCGGTGTGCACCGTCGCGGAAGCCGTCACGGTCAACGACTGGTGCGGGTCCAGCACCTCGAAGGCCGTGACCTGGGCACCCCAGTAGTCCTTGTAGGTGTAGGCCCAGGGCGTGGGGGAGACCTCGACGCGGGAGTGCACCACGATCTGGCCGGGCAGGGTGAGCGGTGTCAGCCTGGCCTCGTTGAACGAGGTGTTCGCCTTCCCGTCGTACTCGAAGCCCGTCGTGTGCTGGATGCGCAGCTGCATGCTCACTGGTGCACCATCCTTGTGTCGGTAGTTCCAGATGGGCTGCCGATGCACCCCTGGTCCCCACCGGACCACCGCCACGGATGCTCGACCTTCGAGGTCCAGCATGAGTTCTGCGGGGTCCGGTGGCCCAGGACCCCCAGACCGGCTACAGGGCTATGCGCCGACGAGCGCCGATCAGTGAGCAATCG
>JBDSBU010000198.1:0-3879 GCA_039921445.1 Marmoricola sp.
AGCTCGGTGACGATCTGCCCTCGCACATCCTGGTTCCCGCGATCCACCGCAACCGCGCTGAGATCCGCGAGATCTTCCTGGAGCGGATGGCCTCGGCCGGACGCCCCGCACCGGCCGACCTGACCGACGACCCGGCCGAGCTCGCGGGCGCCGCCCGGCTGCACCTGCGCGAGAAGTTCCTGCGCGCCAAGGTCGCCGTCTCCGGTGCCAACTTCGCCGTGGCCGAGACCGGGACCCTGGTGGTGGTCGAGTCCGAGGGCAACGGCCGGATGTGCCTGACCCTGCCCGAGGTGCTGATCTCCGTGGTGGGCATCGAGAAGGTGGTGCCGACCTTCGCCGACCTCGACGTCTTCCTCCAGCTGCTGCCTCGTTCCTCGACAGGGGAGCGGATGAATCCCTACACCTCGATGTGGACCGGCGTCACTCCCGGTGACGGGCCGCAGGAGGTGCACGTGGTGCTGCTCGACAACGGCCGGACCCGCGCCTTGGCCGACGAGGTCGGGCGTCAGGCCTTGCGGTGCATCCGTTGCTCGGCCTGCCTCAACGTCTGTCCGGTCTACGAGCGGGTCGGCGGCCACGCCTACGGCTCGGTCTACCCGGGTCCGATCGGGGCGATCCTGAACCCCTTGATGAAGGGCGTGGGGGTGGATCCTCAGACCGACTCGCTGCCCTATGCCTCCTCGCTGTGCGGCGCCTGCTACGAGGTCTGCCCGGTCAAGATCGACATCCCGGCGGTGCTCGTCGACCTGCGTGCCCAAGTCGTCGACGCCCACCGAGGTGGCCCGCCGAAGCCCGAGGCAGTGGCGATGAAGGGTGTCGCGGCGACCTTCGCCTCGGCCAAGCGGCTGGGCCTGGCAGAGCGCCTCGCACGGCTCGGCACCGGCGTCGCCCGGCGGGTGCCGATCGCCTCGGCATGGACCGGCGCCCGAGACCTGCCCACGGCGCCGCGCGAGTCGTTCCGGGCCTGGTGGCGTCGCACCGACGGAGGAGCCGATGATGTTTGAGCAGCAGGGGAGTGCCAGTGCGCGCGAGGAGATCCTTGCCCGCGTGCGCTCGGCCACTGCGGGTGCCGTCCCCCCTTCGGCCCCGCCCGCGCGTGCGTTGTCCGGGAACGGGTCAGTCGAGCTCTTCGTCGAACGCGTCGCCGACTACCGCGCCGTCGTCGTGAGGTGTCCGCCGGAGGAGCTGGCCGACCGCGTCGAGGAAGCAGTGCACGGTTGCTCCGTCGTGGTCCCCGAGGGGTTGGGCGTCGAGGTGTCCGATGCCCGCACCGATGACGGTCTTTCGGCAGCCGAGCTGGACGACATCGACGCAGTGGTCACCGAGGCCACGGTCGGGATCGCCGAGACCGGCACGATCGTGCTCGACCACGGAGCCGGACAGGGACGGCGTGCACTGACTCTCGTGCCGGACCGGCACGTGTGCATCGTGCGCGCCGACCAGGTGGTGGCTGGAGTGCCCGATGCCGTCGCGCGGCTGGACGGCACCCGTGCGCTCACCTGGATCAGTGGTCCCTCGGCCACCAGTGACATCGAGCTCGACCGCGTCGAAGGGGTGCACGGTCCCCGCCAGCTGCACGTGATCGTGGTCTCGGAGCCGACGCAGTCCTAGGCTCCCTGCATGGGAGCCGTGCACCAGCTCAGCCGCGCCGACGCGCGCCGGATCGCCGTACGTGCGCAATGGCTGGGCAAGGACCGACCGCACGACCTGGTCGAGACCGTCCGGCAGCTGTGGCTGCTTCAGCTCGAGCCGACCAAGGCGATCGCGCCCAGTGCCGAGCTGGTCCTGTGGAGCCGGCTCGGGTCGCGGTTCGACCCGCAGGAGCTGGCGGACGCCGTTGCCGAGCAACGACTGGTCGAGGTGCACCAGACGCTGCGGGTGCCCGAGGACATCGCGCTGCTGCGTGCGGAGATGGGCGAGCTGCCCCATCGGGCTCAGGAGTGGGTCAGGGCCAACAACGCCTGCCGGCACGACATCTTGGAGCGGTTGCGCGCCGACGGCCCGCTGCCTTCGAGCGAGCTGCCCGACACCTGTGTGGTCCCGTGGGCCTCCAGCGGCTGGAACGACAACCGAAACCTGCGGATGATGCTCGACCGGCTGGTCGATATGGGCGAGGTCGCCGCCGCCGGCGGGAGTGGACGCGAACGGCTCTGGGACCTGGCGAGCAGGGTCTACCCCGACGCCACCGTGCCCCCGGCCGAGGAGGCGCAACGGCTTCGGGACCGGCGTCGACTCAGTGCGCTCGGCATCGCTCGTGCCAAGACCACCAAGCTCCCGCTCGAGCCCGTCGACGTGGGGGAGGCCGGTGAGCTCGCGGTGGTCGAGGGAGTCCGCGGCGAGTGGCGGGTCGACCCCGCCTATCTGGGGCAGTCGTTCGCGGGGCGCGCAGCTCTGCTCTCGCCCTTCGACCGGCTGCTCGCCGACCGCCGCCGCCTCAGCGAGCTCTTCGACTTCGACTACATCCTTGAGATGTACAAGCCCGCCACCGCTCGGATCTGGGGCTACTACGCCTTGCCGATCCTCTACGGCGACCGACTGGTCGGGAAGCTCGACGCAACAGCCGATCGCAAGGAAGGAGAGCTCCGGGTCGCAGCGATCCACCAGGACGTGCAGTTCTCAAAGACGATGACGGCAGCCGTGGACCGGGAGATCGAGGATCTTGCGGTCTGGCTCGACCTCGCGTTGGTGCGGTCGGACTAGGCGCTCAGCGCAGCCTGGATCTCCAGGTGGCGCGCGAGGAAGGCGCGCTCGTCCAGCCTCTTGCGGCGCAGCCAGCCGGTGACCTCGTCGTTGCACTTGCTGGCGTTGCAGGACGCACACGCCGGGGCGATGTTGTCCAGGGTGTAGCGACCCCCGCGGGAGATCGCCTGCACACAGTCACGCTGCAACGGCTTGTCACTCACGCCGCAGTAGGCGCAGCCACCCCAGGCCTCCTTCAAGGCAGCCCACTGGGCGTCGCTGAGGTCGTGCTCCACGCGGCCCATCCGCTGCTTGCGCCGACGGGCATACCTGGCCGCGCGAGTGCGATTGGCTGGCATCGGCTCAGACTAGGCCGCGAGGACGAGCAGACGCAGGCGCCGCTCCTGGGGGCTGCCGGCATCTCGGCGATGAGTGCCCAGCCCGTCGGTGACCAGCACCCGCCCGTGCGGGGTGGTCCAGATGAAGCGCCCTCGCTCCTGGCGGACCTCCCACCCAACCGCGTGGGTCTTGATCCGGTGGTGGCGACGAACCAGGTGGCCGAGGTTGCCCAGGGCGGTCTGGCCGGGTGGCCCATGGGGGTTGTAGGGAATGGTGTGGTCCCGGTCCTGTCGGCGACTGAGCGACTCGGCGTAGGGGAAGGCGTCGGCCGGGCGGGCCAGGTGCAGCTGGTCGGCGATCACAGCCGGGACCTCGTAGCAGTCGGCCGCGTGGTTCTCGTTCAGATCGATCACCGGACGGAGCGTGACGTGGTGGTGACCCAGCAGATCCATCAGCTGACGCTTGGTCAGCGTCCCGATCTCCTCGGCCCTGGTCACTCCTTGGCCGCGCAGCGCTTCTTGGCTGAGGTGGAGGTGGACCATGGCGCGCGGACGGGTGTGGGCCGGGCTGGCGTCCCGGATCGCGGCCGCGATCTCTTCGGGCAGCTCGTCCGCTCCGGCGCCGATCAGGAGCTTGAGTGCGAGCAGCGGGTTGCCGAGCAGGCCGAAGGCCCTGGCTCGGAGCTGGTCGATCGACTCGGCTGCGAGCTCGGCCGACCCGTGCTCGCGCAGCAGGTGAGCCAAGTGGTCGGTGGTGGCGTAGAGCCGGTGCAGGTCGGCGCTGTCACCCCTCGCCACCAGGGTGCGGGTGCCGTGGTCGTTCTCGCGACCGAGCCAGACCTCGCGGAGGGCAGCGGCCTCC
>JBDSBU010000199.1:0-6384 GCA_039921445.1 Marmoricola sp.
AGGCCAGGCTCCTGGACGTGGTGCCGTTCAACGCCGTCAGCCCGAGCTGGGGTCCCGACGTGCACGCCTACGACGCAGTGCTCCCACCGGGTCCACCAGGACGTTGAGCCGGGTCGAGACCGGTTGCCAGGCAAGGAGGAGCGCCACCGGCACTGCCAGGACCGTGACCAGCACCAAGGAGAGCGGCCAGTGGTCACCGGCCCAGACCTTGAAGCCGGCGAACTCAGCGCTCAGCACGAAGAATCCGTGGAAGAGGTAGACCACCAGGGTCGCCCCGCCCAGCGCGGAGTACCAGCTCTTGACCCGTGGCACAACGGTGAAGAACGCGAACGCCCCCACCAGGCCGACGATCAGCAATGACATCCGGATGGTGATGGCTCGGAGGTTGTCGGGTTCGAGGGCGTCGTAGCGGGTGCGGTAGTAGAACCACTCGGTGGCGAACCAGTCACCGGAGAACCGCGCGAGCACGAAGAGCACGAGCAGTGTCGCGGCGCCATACCAGCGCGCTCGCCGGGTGCGGAGCAGGCTCCAGTGGCCCTCGTGCATCTTCAGGCCCAGCACGAAGAACGGCAGCAGGCCGAAGATCCGGGCGTTGTCGAGGATGTCGTTGGCATAGAGCCCGGCGAGCAGGCTGATCGCGACCGACACCACCACCTTCGCCGGCATCCGCTTGAAGACAGGGGTCATCAGGCGCCAGAAGAACAGCGCGGAGAGATACCACATCGGCCAGTGCGGGTTAGCCCACAGCCGCTCGAAGTCGACCCCGCCGACCTCGTGCCGATAGAGGGCGAAGAGTCCTTCGAAGAGCACGTAGGGAACTGCCACGGTGGTGACCAGGGCCCACATCCGCTTGCGTGTCCACTCGAAGGACTGTGAGAGGTAGCCGGTGACGATCACGAAGGCAGGGATGTGCCAGGCGTAGAGGAAGTCGTAGAACCAGGCATCCCAGAGCTGCGCCGTACTGCTCCCGCCGTCGTCGGAGTGCATCGGCAGCAGGGTCCAGGAGTGCCAGACCACCACCAGGATCACCAGCGTCATCTTGGCGTTGTCGAACCACGGATCTCGGCGCTTGGTGACCGAGACCGCGGGTTGGACGGGAGTGGCTGCTTGGGGCACGAGGCCAAAATACCGGCAGCAGCACCCGGGCGTCGGCCTAGACTCCGGCCCATGTGTCCGGGCCCACCAGAGTTGCCACGCCGCCAACGCGTTGCGGCGTACGCCGTGATCGTGCGTGCCGGCGACGTCCTGCTCTCCCGGCTTGCCCCGTCGGTCTCCACGACAGAGATGTGGACCTTGCCCGGCGGTGGGATCGACTTCGGTGAGCACCCCGACGACGCAGTCGTGCGCGAGGTCCACGAGGAGACCGGACTGACGTGCGTGCTGGGCGAGCCGGTGTGGATCGACTCGGCTCACCGGGTGGTGGACCGCGAGACCGAACCGAACCTGATGCACTCGGTGCGGATCGTCTACGACGCCTGGGTGGCAGCCGACGCGCCCGAGCCACGGGTGATCGAGGTGGGCGGCTCCACCATGGATGCTCGCTGGATCCCCTTGGTCGACGTGGAGTCCGGTGCGGTCCCGACGGTGCCGATGGTGCGTCAGGCGCTGGCCCAGCATCGGCCCGCGCCCAAGCAGCGTCTCGCCGCCTATGCCCTGATCCGGAGCGGCGACCGGGTGCTGCTGACCCGGAACTCCGTCCGGGGCCCTCGCCCAGGTGCCTGGTCGTTGCCAGGGGGAGGCGTGGAGCACGGTGAGTCGCCCGGCGCTGCCGTGGCCCGTGAGGTCAAGGAGGAGACCGGGCTCGTGGCGAGCGTCGGCGAGCTGCTCGGGGTGCACGACGAGCACTTCACCGGCACCGCGCCACACGGACGCGAGGAGGACTTCCACGGTGTCCACCTGGTCTTCGAGGCGACGGTGGCCGACGGCGAACCGCATGTCCGCGACGGGAGTGGGACCACCGACGCCGTGCGCTGGTTCGACCTCGCCGATCTCGGCTCCGGGGCCGAAGAGTTGGCGGCTGTCGTCACCGCCGCGACGGGCATGCGGCGAGGCCAGTAGATTTGCCCGCATGACGGAGTCGATCTTCACCTATGGCGCACCCGGCTTGAAGTTCGGCGAGGGGGCGTCCGACGAGATCGGCTATGACCTCTCCCAGTACGACGTCCACCGGGTGCTGGTGATCACCGATCCCGGCGTAGCGGCGACCGGTCACCCGCAGCGGGTCGCGGACCAGATGGCGCACTTCGGCATCGAGGCCAGCGTCTACGACGGCGTGCACGTCGAGCCGACCGACGCCAGCATGGAGGAGGCGATCGCGCACGCCCGCGAGACGGGCCCCTGGGATGCCTACGTCGCCGTTGGTGGCGGGTCCGCCATCGACACCGCCAAGGCGGTCAACCTCTTGACCACCAACGAGGGCGTGCTGATGGACTACATCAACGCACCGGTCGGCAAGGCCCGCGCACCCCGCCAGGCGTTGAAGCCGCTGGTCGCCGTACCCACCACGACCGGCACCGGTGCCGAGTCGACCACCATCTGTGTGCTCGACGTGCTCGCGCAGAAGGTGAAGACCGGGATCAGCCATGCCCGGCTGCGTCCCACGCTCGCGGTCGTCGACCCCGCGCTGACGATGAGCCAGCCTGCTGGCGTGACCGCCGCAGCGGGCATGGACATCTTGTGCCACGCACTGGAGAGCTACACCGCGCGAGCCTTCGACTCCTACGACCGCAAGCAGCCGGAGCAGCGGGTGCCCTACTGCGGAGCCAACCCGATCTCGGACATGTGGTCGGAGCAGGCGATGTCGCTGCTCTCGAAGGCCTTCCGGACCGCCGTGCGCGACGGCGGCGACGCCGGGGCGCGGCACCAGATGGCCCTGGCCGCGACGTTTGCGGGTCTCGGTTTCGGCAACGCAGGCGTGCACATCCCGCACGCCAACGCCTACCCGATCGCGGGTCGGGTCAAGGCCTTCCACCCCGACGGCTACCCGGCCGAGGAGCCGATGGTGCCGCACGGGATGGCGGTCTCGCTGACCGCGCCCGAGGCCTTCCGCTGGACCTTCGAGGCCTCACCGGAGCGGCACTTGCGTGCGGCCGACCTGCTGGCTCCGGGGCATTCCTACGACGCCGGACCCGATGCCCTGCCGTCGGTCCTTGCCGACCTGATGCGTGACATCGCCATCCCGAACGGCCTCAGCGCAGTGGGATATGACGAGAGTGACGTCGACGACCTGGTCGAGGGCACCCTGAAGCAGCAGCGACTGCTCGCCACGGCTCCTCGCGAGGTCACCGAGGACGACGCCGCGCAGATCCTGCGCAGCTCGCTCGAGCTGTGGTGACGAGCGGCCAGGAGCTCGATCTCACGGCCGCTCTTCGCCGACACGGCCTGACCGACGTCGATGACTCCGTGTTGGCCAGGTCCCTCTACGCCAGCGATGCCGGGCTCTACCGGATCGCGCCGCGGGTCGTCGTACGCCCGCGCAATACCGAGGAGATCGAGGCGACGCTGGCCGTCGCCAGGGAGACCGGGGTGCCGATCACGATGCGCGGTGCAGGCACCTCGATCGCGGGGAACGCGATCGGTGCCGGGATCGTGCTCGACACCAGCAAGCACCTGCACCGCATCCTCGGGATCGACCGCGACGCCCGCACGGCGCGGGTGCAGCCGGGCGTGGTGCACGCCGCGCTGCAGAAGCAGGCCCTGCCGCTCGGCCTGCGCTTCGGTCCCGACCCCTCAACGCACACCCGCTGCACCATCGGCGGCATGATCGGCAACAACGCCTGCGGGTCGCGTGCGCTCGGCTACGGCCGAACCGTCGACAACGTCGAGGCGCTCACGGTGCTGCTGGCCAACGGCACTGTGCTGGAGACGGGTCCCGGGTCGGCGCCTCCGGCGGCGCTGACCGACCTCGTCGACCAGCACCTTGCGGCTGTGCGTACCGAGTTCGGCACCTTCGGCCGCCAGGTCTCGGGCTACTCCTTCGAGCACCTCCTGCCGGAACGCGACCGCCGCTTCGACCGGTTCCTGGTCGGGACCGAGGGCACCCTGGGGATCGTCCTGGGTGCCAGCGTTCGACTGGTCGAGGACGCGCCCTTCCGCGCTCTCGCGGTCCTGGCGTACGCCGACATGGCCGAGGCGGCGGACGCGGTCCCGGCCCTGCTCGAGCACCCGATCGTGGCCTGCGAGGGACTGGGCCAGCGCATCGTCGACATGGTCCCGGGGCACCCCGACCTGCCCGACGGTGGCGGCTGGCTCTTCGCCGAGGTGACCGCCCAGACGCCGGGTGAGGCCGAGTCCCTGGCCCGCGCGGTCGCCCACACAGCCGGCGTACCTCACCAGATCGTGACCGATCCCGCTGCCCAGGCCGCCCTGTGGCGGATCCGTGAGGACGGGGCCGGGCTGGCCGCACGCTCGCTGAGCCGGCCGGCCCAGGCAGGGTGGGAGGACGCCGCCGTCCCGCCCGCCAGGCTCGGCGCCTATCTGCGCGAGTTCGAGGCGCTGTTGCGTGACAGGCAGCTCGACGGAGTTCCCTACGGCCACTTCGGCGACGGCTGCGTGCACGTCCGGATCGACTTCGAGCTCGAGGACGCGGGCGGGCGCGACCGCTTCCGGTCCTTCGTCGAGGACGCCGCCGACCTCGTGGCCTCCTACGGCGGCTCGATGTCCGGGGAGCACGGCGACGGCCGCGCGCGCTCCGAGCTGCTGCCACGGATGTACTCGCCCGAGGCGATCGCGCTGATGGAGCAGGCCAAGCGGATCCTCGACCCCACCGACCTGCTCAACCCCGGGGTGCTGGTGAACCCTGCTCCGTTCGACACCGACCTGCGCCTGGCTGCCCCCATGAAGCCCATCCGCACCACGCTGAAGCTCACCCACGACCACGGGTCGTTCGCCGACGCCGTGCACCGGTGCACCGGCGTGGGCAAGTGCATCGCGGACAACACCGGCAACGGTGGCGTGATGTGTCCCTCCTACCTGGCCACCCGTGACGAGAAGGACTCCACACGCGGCCGAGCCCACGTGCTGCAGGACGTGGCCAACGGCATTCTCGGGTTCGATGACCCGGCCGTTGCGGACGCACTCGACCTGTGCCTGTCCTGCAAGGGGTGCGCCAGCGACTGCCCGACCGGGATCGACATGGCGACCTACAAGTCCGAGGCGCTTTCGCAGAGGCACGCCGGCAAGCTGCGTCCTCGCTCCCACTACGCCCTCGGTGCCCTGCCGCGATGGGCACGGATGACCCCGCCCAAGCTGGCCAACACGATGTTGCGCAGCAAGACCGTCGCCCGGATCGCCAAGGCCGCGGCCGGCGTCGACCAGCGCCGGAGCCTGCCGGAGTTCTCCGAACGGCCGCTGCGAGGGGAAACCACCCGAGCCGGCGGGAGCGTCGACGTCTGGATCTGGGCCGACTCCTTCACCGACAGGTTCGCCGCCGACACCGGCCGGGCGGCGATCACCCTGCTCGACTCGATGGGTCTTCGCGCTGCGGTCATCCCCGAGAAGGCGTGCTGCGGCCTGACCTGGATCACCACCGGCCAGCTCGACGCCGCCAGGCGGATCGTCGGCCAGGCGGTGCAGAACCTGCACGGCTATGTCACCTCGGGCACACCGGTGATCGCCCTCGAGCCGAGCTGTCTGGCTGCGATCCGTGAAGACGCCGGCCAGCTCCTCGACGACCCACGCGTCGCGGAGGTCAGTGCCGGCATCGCCTCGCTCGCGGAGTTCCTCGCCGCGCGGGTCGCCGCGGGGGAGTGGACCGTGCCCGACCTGACCGGCCTGGAGATCGTCGCGCAGCCACACTGTCATCACCATGCGGTGATCGGTTGGCAGACCGACGCCGCCCTCCTGGCGCAGACCGGGGCCAGCGTCAAGCGGGTCGGTGGTTGCTGTGGCCTGGCCGGAAACTTCGGCGTGGAGATCGGGCACTACGAGACGAGCGTGGCGATCGCCGAGCACGACCTGTTGCCCGCCGTACGTGCGGCCGGGCCCGGTGCCGTGGTCCTCGCCGACGGCTTCTCCTGCCGGACCCAGCTCGACGACCTGGCCGGTCGGCGAGCACTGCACCTCGCAGAGCTCCTGCAGCTGAAGCCTGCGCGATGACTCCACCCTCGTCAGGGTCGGCAGCCTCGGGGACGGCCCCGAGGCGCTTCCGCGTGGTGCCAGCCGCCTACGTTCTGTTGTTGCGCGAGGACGAGGTGCTGCTCCAGCTGCGGCGTGGCACGGGCTACATGGATGGATTCTGGGCGTGCGCCGCAGCCGGTCACGTGGAGGCGGGCGAGACGGTGCAGGCTGCCGCCGTTCGTGAGGCGCTAGAGGAGCTCGGTGTTGGCATCGACCCGTCCGCACTCGCACCGCTGACCTCGATGCACCGCACGGGTGCCAACGGTG
>JBDSBU010000200.1:0-7512 GCA_039921445.1 Marmoricola sp.
GGCAGGTTGGCGGGCTCGGCCCACACGGCGTTGAAGCCCTCCATGCCGACCTTGTCGATGGCGGCCCGCACGAACACGGCGCCGTCGCGATATTGGGCCATCTTCTGGTCGAGCCCGAGCAGCCGCCGCAGCAACCGGTCGAGCGCACCGACACCCTGCCGACGCTCGGTGAACTTGCTGCGGATGGACGCGACCGAGGGGATCACCTCGGGACCGACGCCATCCATCACCACGTCTGCGTGACCCTCCAGCAGGCTCATCACGCCGGTGACCCGTTCGATCACCGCTCGCTGCTCCGGCCCGGAGAACAGCTCGAGCAGCGAGCCCTCCGACTTGCCGGTGACCAGGTCGACCACCTTGCGGGCGAGGTCACCGAGCATCGCCGAGGGGTCGGCATTGACCGAGCCGATGATGCTGGCCATCTCGCCGCGGAGGTGGTCGGTCATCCACGGCACGGCGGTGAACTGCACCCGGTGGGTCTCCTCGTGCAGGCACACCCAGAGCCGGAAGTCGTGGGGGTCCGCGCCGATCTCGCGCTCGGTGTGCACGATGTTGGGCGCCACCAGCAGCAGCCGACCCTGCTCGCCCGGAGCCTCGTGGAACGGGTCGAACTGGCCGAGCACCTTGGAGCCCAGGAAACCGAGCATGGCGCCCAGCTCGACGCCCGTGATCCGTGAGCCGATCGCCTCGGCCAGCGGCCCCGGCGCACCCTTGCGCTCCTGAAGCTTGTCGATGAGCGGCGTGATGATGGTGGCGAAGGCGTCCGCATTGGCCTGGATCCAGCTCGGCCGGTCGATCACCATGACCGGGGCCGAGCGTTCGGTGGCGACCAGTCCGGTGAACTCCCGCACAAGCGGGGTCGAGCGGTCGGCGCCGGCGCGCAGCTCCTCCACAGCCTCGGTGGCCTCTGACCGGCTGACGACCGGCCCCTCACCGACGAGTCGCGAACCGACCCTGACAGCGAGGTCCCAGTCGACCATTCCGGGGCGTTCCTGCGAGCTCATGGCGACGACCCTACGCCGCACCTGCACGCCCCCAGCGCGGCCGCGATCTGGTCGATCAGCAGCCGCGCCTCGAGTGTCTTGGGTACGGCGACCCGGTCGGCGATCACGACGAAGACCATCTCGCCTCCGGAGACGTCGCGGGCGACGCCGGCCAGGCCGTGCACACCGGTCAGGGTGCCGGTCTTGGCCCGGACCCGGCCGAGCGCAGCCGCCGGTCCACTGTCGAAGCGCGCACGCAGCGAGCCGGTGAAGCCGGCGACCGGGAGGCCGGTGATCGCCGAACGCAGCTCGGGATGCTCGGCCGATGAGGCGACCCGGAGGACGCCGGCCAACGTCTCGGGGGCCAGCAGGTCCTCGCGAGACAGCCCGCTGCCGTCGTACAACCGATCGCCAGCAGTCGCCACACCCAGCTGAGCGACAACGTCGAGCACCGCAGCCGAGCCCGCCTCGAATGAGCCCTCCTGGCGTTGCGCCAGCCCGACGTGACGAGCCAGTACCTCGGCCGCCTCGTTGTCGCTCAGGGCCAGGGTGCGCTCGACGATCTCGCCCAACGGCGCACTGGAGACGTAGGTGAGCTCGGTCCCGATCGCGGGTCCGCTCGCCCGGGCCGCGGCGCCCTGCACCTTCAGCCCGGCGGCGCGCAGGGCGTCGGCGAAGGCATCCCCCGCCGTCTGCGCCGGATCGGCGACGAAGCCGTAGCTCCCCGCCCGCCCCTCCTCGACCCACAGGGCGCCGATCGGCGGGACCACATCCTCGGGGACGTAGGACCCCGGCCAGTGCGGGTTCACCGCAGGACCGCTGAAATAGGTGTCGTCGTAGACGAGCTTCGCCCGCTTCACGCCTTGGGAGCGGAGTTGACGCACCGTCTGGCGCGCGAGGGTCTCGAGGTCGGCACGCTCGGGATAGCTGCCGTTGCCTGCACTCGGGGAGCTGCCCAGCAGCGGGTCGCCTCCCCCGACCAGCACGAGACGTCCACGAGCCGGGTCGAAGCGGACGGAGGTGCGAAACCGCGCCATCGGGCCCAGCGACTCCAGCACGGCAACGCTGGTCAGCAGCTTGGCGGTGGACGCGGGGGTCACCCGTCTCGCTCCGGCCCGGAAGACCGGCGCACCGGTGGCGAGGTCGCTCACCAGCACCGAGTAGTGCCCGCCCAGGGGGTCGCGGCGCAGCATCGGGCGGAGCTTGGCGGCCACCGCCTGGGCATCGATCTGGCCCGACGTTCCGGTCTTGGCGACGATCGGGGCCGTCCGAGCTGGTGGGAGCACCAGGCCCTCGGGCGCGGCGACGGCAGCGGGGTCGGTGCGAGGGTCGGCCGCCGGACCGAGAAGTCGGTCTGCGAGGTCGAAGCGGTAGGTGAGACCCCCGACGAGCAGGAGCAGGACCACCAGGATCTCCGCGGCCCAGCGCAGCGACCAGTGGTGTTGGTCACGCACCGCTCGTTTCGCCCCCTTAGGGTGCTGTTCTCAGCACTTGTGCGCGAGACTAACCCCGACGCGTTCGTCTAGGGGCGCGCAGGTGCCTGCTGAAAGGTGTGACCGTGGAGTTCGACGTACTCGTGGAGATCCCGAAGGGCGAGCGGAACAAGTACGAGGTTGATCACGAGTCCGGGCGGATCCGCCTGGACCGGATGCTGTTCACCTCGACCGCCTACCCCGCGGACTACGGCTACATCGAGGACACCCTCGGCCAGGACGGCGACCCGCTCGACGCCCTCGTGATCCTGCAGCAGCCGACGTTCCCCGGCTGCCTGATCGCCTGCCGCGCGATCGGCATGTTCCGGATGACAGACGAGGCCGGCGGCGACGACAAGGTCCTGTGTGTGCCCACCCACGACCCCCGCCTGGAGCACCTCCGCGACATCAACCACGTCTCGAAGTACGACCGCCTCGAGATCCAGCACTTCTTCGAGGTCTACAAGGACCTGGAGCCGGGCAAGTCCGTCGAGGGCGCCAACTGGGTGGGTCGCTCGGAGGCCGAGGCCGAGGTGCGCGCGTCCTTCCAGCGCGCCAAGGACACCGGCAAGCACTGAGGCTCGGGTCCCTGCGCTGCGGCCAGTTGGTAGTTCAGGCCTTCAGGCCGCGGAAGTAGGCCATCGCGCCGGACAGCTCCACGCTGACCTCGACGAAACCTGCTTCGATCAGCCAGTCCTGGACCTGGCCGGACGTCGCTCCCGGACCGAGCAGGCCGGCGAACCTGCCCACCGCTCGCATCGGTAGGTAGCGCAGGCCCGTGTCGTTGAGCAGAGCACTGCCGCTGAGGACGCCGCCCGCGTGCAGGACACGGCCCATCTCACTCATGGCGAGGTGCGGGTCTGGGAAGCAGTGCAGGCCGGTGAATGAGACCACCAGGTCGAACTCCCCCGCCTCGAACGGCAGCCGTTCCACGTCTGCAAGGACCGGCTCGACCTGCGCGACGACGTGCCTCGCGCGGGCGGAGGCCATCGTCTTGTCCAGCATCGACTGGGAGATGTCCGCAGCGACGTACCGCACTCCCTGTCCGGGACGCAGTCCGCGCAGGGCGACGCCACCCCCGCACGGCACGTCGAGCACCGAGGATCCCGCCGGCGCCCGGCCGATCTCGGCTGCTGCCGAGTAGAGCCGGCGCAGGTCGCTGCCGATACCGACGCGCCAGGCGAGTCCGCCCGCCTGCGGGTGCTCCACGGTCCAGTCGTAGACCCCAGCCCACAACGGGTCATCGCTCCAGCCGCCCAGTCCGGGGATCCGCAGTCGCTCGAGCATCAGCGGGCGTCCGCGTCCTCGAGGATCTCGGCATGCAGCATCTCGGCCGGTACGCCGAAGCTGTCGACCAGGTCCTCGGCGAGGGGACGCAGCTTGCGGCACAGGGAGGACACCTCCCTGCTGATCGCCTTGGAGCGCGTGCTGCTCAGCCGGCCGTGCTCCATCCACCAGCCCCGGTCGGCCTCGATCGTGGCGAGCGCGTGCAGGTCGACCAGCAGGTTGAGGGCGACCTTGTTCTCCCCGTCGGCCATGGCCGCGGCCTTGCCGACGAAGGCCTCGAGCACCACCCGGTCCACGTGCGCCCGGCCTGCGGCGATCACGTGGTCCTGTACGCGGCTGAACACCTCGACGGCGTCCATCCCGCCGTCCATGCCGCGCTTGAGCCGTCGGGCCACGCCGGAGAGCATGTGCTCCTCGCGCCAGCGGAGCATTGCGAGCTGGTACTCCGGGTCGAGCAGCCCCGCCTCCTGGTCCCACCGGTCGTCGCCGCCGGGCAGCACGTCCTTGATCCGCTCGAGCAGCTTGTGCACGCTGGTGCGCTCCACGACCGTCTCGACGGCGAGGTTGGCCACGAACCGGACCATGCCGAGCTGGTCGAGCTCGCCGAAGGAGGAGGAGTAGTCGGTGAGCAGGCCCTTCGCAACGAGCTGCAGCAAGATGTGGTTGTCACCCTCGAAGGTGGTGAACACGTCGGTGTCGGCGCGCAGCGAGCCCAGCCGGTTGGCCATCAGGTAGCCCGCACCGCCGCAGGCCTCACGGCACTCCTGGATCGTCTGGCTCGCGTGCCAGGTTCCGACGGCCTTGATCCCGGCCGCCATCGACTCGAGCGCCCGGCGCTGCCGATCGGGGGCCGTGGTGGTGGAGAGCACGTTGTGCAGCTCGCTGAGCAGGATCTCCTGGGCGAAGTGCAGCGCGTAGGTCTTCGCCAGCAGGGGCAGCAGCCGACGCTGGTGCATCCCGTAGTCGAGCAGCAGCACCTCGCGGCCGTCGTCCGGCGAGCCGAACTGACGACGCAGGTTCGCATACTTCACCGCCACTGCCAGCGCGACCTTGCTGGCGTTGATCCCGGCTCCGGCCACGGAGACCCGACCTTGGACCAGCGTCCCGAGCATGGTGAAGAAGCGCCGGTCCACGTTCTCGATCGCCGAGGAGTAGGTGCCGTCCTCATCGACGTCGGCATAGCGGTTGAGCAAGCTCGTCCGCGGCACCCTGACCTCGTCGAACCACAATCGACCGTTGTCGACGCCGTTGAGCCCGATCTTGGCGCCGTCGTCGGTGATCCGGACCCCGTCACACGGGTTGCCCTCGGCGTCGCGGATCGGTACGACGAACGCGTGCACGCCCTCCGAGGCGCCACCGATCTCCAGCTGCGCGAAGACCACCGCCATGCTGGCGTGCGCCGCGGCGTTGCCGATGTAGTCCTTGCGCGAGCGGTTGTCCGGGGTCGTGATCACGAACTCGCCGGCCTCGGCGTCGTACCTCGCGACCGTGCCGAGCGCCTGCACGTTGGACCCGTGCCCGGTCTCGGTCATCGCGAAGCAGCCGAGCAGGTCGCCGCGCACGAGGTCCGCGAGGTAGGCGTCGTGGTGATGCTTCGAACCGAGCTGCAGGATCGCGCCTCCGAAGAGGCCGAACTGGACGCCGACCTTGACCAGGATCGACAGGTCGCCGAACGCCATCGTCTCGAACGCCGCCACAGAGGCGCCGATGTCTCCGCCGCCGCCGTACTCCGTGGGAAAGCCGAGCCCGGTGGAGCCGGTGGTGGCCATCTCCCGGACCAGCTCGAGGACGCGGTCGCGGAACTCTGCCTGCGGCATCTCGATCGCCTCGTCCAGGACGCTGCGGTGCTCCACCAGGTTCTTGCGGGTCAGTTCGCGGATCTCGGCGTACTTGCCGTCCAGCAGCGCTTGAAGGGCGGGGACGTCGACAGTGGGCTGGGTGTAGTCGGGCATGTAGGCAACTGTGCCGTATGCCGGGCTCAGGTCACAGGCGTACGGCGAAGTCCGGGTACCAGGTCGAGACCGAGTTGTAGCGGACCGGGACTCCGGTGCGGGCTGCCTCGATGAACTGTCCACCGCCCAGGGAGAGGGCCACGTGGTGGATGCCGCTCGGCCGGCCGTTGCTGCTCCAGAAGAGCAGGTCGCCGGCCTTGGCGGAGCTGACCGGGATCCGGGTGCCCGCGTCGAGCTGCGCGACGGAGTAGTGCGGCAGCGACTTTCCGCCCTGGCGCCAAGCCATCATCGTCAGGCCGGAGCAGTCGAAGCTGCTCGGTCCTGAGGCGCCCCAACGGTAGGGCTTGCCGACCTGCGCGCGGGCGTAGGCGATCGCGCGGTCCACACCGCTCGACGAGGGCGGCGGGTTGTTGTCGACCGGCGGCGCGGGGTCGGCGGCCGGAGGCGGGGTGGTGTTGCCACCTTGGTCCTTCGGCGTCTCGGCCGGTTTCGGGGCCGGTTTCGGGGCCGGCTTCGGCTTCTGCGTGGCGGGCTTCTGCGTGGCTGGCTTCTGCGTGGCTGCCTGGGCTGCCTGCTGGGCCGCCTCGGCAGCTGCGCTCTTGGTTGCAGCAGCAGCAGCGGCCCGCTGCTGGGCGAGCTCCTCGAGCCCCTGCTGGCGCTCGGTGGCCAGAGCGACCGAGATGTTCTGGGCCTTGGCGAGAGCGCGCACGAGCACCTGCTTGTGGCTGGCGATCTCCGCTGCCGCGCTGCCGGCCGAGGCGGCGGCCGCACCGGCCTGGTCGCGCATGGCGCGAGCATCGGTCGTCAGCTGCTCCTGCTTGGCCCGAGCCCGGTCGGCCTCCCCGACGTACGCCTTGGCGCGGGCGGAGGCGACCCGGAAGAGCTCGTGGCGGGCCTCCATCGAGTCCCCGGCACTGGAGACGACCGCGTAGCGGTTCATCATCCCGACCGGGCCCTCGCTGCTCATCATCGCCGTGGCGGTGTTCAGCTCGGTGCCGTTCTGGTAGCTCTCGGTGACCAGGGTGACGATCGCAATCCGCTGGGCCTCGACCTGGCGGTTGGCCTTCGCCGACCGCGCCTCGGCGACCCGGGTCTCCTTGCGAGCCTGGGAGAGGCGCCACACGGCGCCGTTGTAGGCCTCGGCCGCCATCTCTGCGGCGACGTTCGCCGACTCCAGTCGCGCGTTGGCGGCGTCGAACTCGGCCTGGATGCCGGCCACGCCCTGCGCGCGGCTGGTCACCTGCTGCTGGGCCTGATCGACCTGCTCCTGGCTCGGAAGCGGCTGTCCAGGATCGGCGACGGCCGCTCCGGTGAGAGGCAGCGCCATCGCGAGGGTGGCGGCAAGAGCCAGTGCGGTTCGGGTGGCGGGGCGCACCGAGATCCCTTTCGTAGAGGGTCTCGTGCCGCTTCCCCACGGCACGAGACTTCCGCAACGTTAGGGCTCATCTGTCCCACTGTGAACACTTTTCACATAACTACGACGTTGTAATTGGCGTGTCGCCTTGACAATCACACCCATGTAGTTCCCTCGCCGAGACGTCGCAAATGAAATCCCCCCGACCACCGAGACGTCGCAAGTGAAATCCCCGGGAACGCCAGAACCCCCCGCTCGGAGATTTCATTTGTGACGTCTCGGCGGGGGTTCAGGGAAACTTTTGCGACGTCTCGGCGAGGTGGTCGGACTCGACAGGGACGGCGCTGGTCGCCGTGGTGGGGTGCGAGTGTCGGCCGTTGCGGTCGAAGCGCTGCCCGCTGGCGATGCCACCGAGGTAGAAGGAGATCAGCGCGATCAGGGCACCGGCGATGTCGTCGGCGATA
>JBDSBU010000201.1:0-9078 GCA_039921445.1 Marmoricola sp.
GTCACGTGCGGATGATGGCGGCCTGCCAGCCGTTCCTCTCCGGTGCGATCTCCAAGACGGTGAACCTGCCGGAGAACGCCACGGTCGAGGAGATCGAGGACATCTACCTGCAGTCCTGGAAGCTCGGCCTCAAGGCGACGGCCGTCTACCGCGACAACTGCAAGGTCGGTCAGCCGCTCTCCGACGGCAAGTCCGACTCGGCGAAGCGGGACCAGGGCCAGGCTGTGGCCTCCGACGCGGTGGCCACGGTCGAGCCGGTGGTGATCCACAAGCCGTTCCGCAAGCGGCTGCCGAAGAGTCGCGCCTCGCGGACCACGTCGTTCACCGTCGGTGGCGCCGAGGGCTACATGACCTCTGGTGCCCACGACGACGGCGAGCTCGGCGAGGTCTTCCTCAAGCTCGGCAAGCAGGGCTCGACCCTGGCCGGGGTGATGGATGCCTTCTCGATCGCAGTCTCGATCGGCCTGCAGTACGGCGTACCGCTGGAGACCTACGTCTCGAAGTTCACCAACCTGCGCTTCGAGCCCTCGGGCATGACCGACGACCCGGACGTCCGGATGGCGCAGTCGCTGATGGACTACGTCTTCCGCCGGTTGGCGCTGGACTACATGTCGTTCGAGGATCGCTCGATGCTCGGCATCCACACCGCCATGGAGCGTCAGCGTCACCTCGAGACCGGCTCCTATGAGCCCCTCGAGGAGACCGGTGGCGCCGAGGAGCTGATGGTGCACCGGATCATCGAGGAGGCCGAGGCAGTCGACGCCGTCGAGGTCGTCGAGCCGGCCGCATCGGCTGCGGAGAAGCCCGCACCCCAGGGGGCGCACACCTCTGCGGAGCTGATGGAGAAGATCACCGGCACCGCGATCGACTCCCCGCTGTGCATGACCTGCGGTACGAAGATGCGCCCGGCCGGCAGCTGCTACGTGTGCGAGGGCTGCGGAAGCACCAGCGGCTGCAGCTGAGCAGCCTTCACACGTCCGGCCCGGTCTGCCCCTCGCGGGGGAGGCCGGGCCGGCGTGCAGGCCGTCCTGATCGGCCCCCTGTGGGCAGCGCCGGAGCCACCATGGACCTCTGCCCACCTGGGTCAGCGGAAGAGCATCGGGCGGAAGGACGGGCTGGTCCACCCACCCGCCGACCTTCTGGGAGCGGCGGGCAGGTTGCGGCCGCCGTACACGTTCTTGCCGTGGGCCTGTCCGGTGCGTCTGCCGTAGCGCAGCCAGGTCTGGACGGTGGTGCCCTGACCGATGCCGGGGCGGGTCCAGTCACAGACGCCACCTGCGAAGGTCTTCTGCAGCGTGGCCCACTGGCCGGCGGTGAAGAAGACACCCACGGGCTCGTAGTCGGCCTTGTCCAGGGGGCGCAAGCGGCAGGCGACGTTGTCGTTCGCCGCCGGGCCACCGGCCACCTGGCGGGGGGTGCTGAACCGGGTCTCCGCCGTCTCCACAGCCGACTGCTGGCAGGCGGGCTTGCCATCGGGGCCCGGCACCATCTCGAGGCCGGGCACGTTGATGCACCGGTCGTGGATGTCGTCGGGGCGGTCGGCGACGATCTTCTTGGCCAGTGCGGTGTCCGAGTGGTCGGCCTCGACCGCGGTCAGCCAGCGATCCATGGAGAACAGCGCCTCGCTGGCCCAGCGGGGGTCGCCGATCAAGGGCGTGACGCCGAACCACATCACCCGGTTGCCGGTGTGTCCCTGGTCGGCGAGCATCCGCTCCTTGGTCCAGAAGGCGTGCGCGAAATCGTGCGCAGCGCCCGGGTCGGGCCCGCCGTGGTTGATGATCGCGATCTCGTCGAAGTTCGTGGTCTCGTTGATCAGACCGGTGCGGTAGACCCGCATGAGCGCCGACCGATCCCCGGTGTAGCGCGCCGCCTGGAACTGGGAGTCGACATCCAGCCCGCCGAGCTTGACGTTGAGGTCGACGAACTGGGCCGGGGTGATCTGGCCCTGACGGAGCGCGCCCAGGCCGTACTGGATGCCGTTGTTGGCCAACGGGATGCCACCGAAGCCGTGACCGGCGGCCTTCTCCTGCGGGGTCCAGACCGACTTCGGGCGCGGGCCGAGCAGGTTGACCATCATGTCGAGCACCGAGCAGCGCACGCCCGCAGGATTGATCTCGGAGTCGTAGCGGGTCTTGGGGTCACCGGCGACCGGAGTGAGGGTGCCGGAGCAGGCGTACTCGGGGTTGAGGGCCGCCTTGAAGAGCAACTCGTCGGAGGTGACCGCGTTCAGGTGGCTCGCATGCCCCTCGACCAGACCCATCTGGGTCGGCGACCACACCACGCCGGGCTCCCAACGCGACGGGTTCTCGAAGTACAGGCGCAGCAGGTGGTCATCGCCGAACTGGGCGCCGGCGGTCAGGGTGTCCGGGTAGGAGCAGGTGGTGACCAGACCCTGATAGATGCCGGGGTAGGCGTTGGCGATGGTGTGCTGGGCGATCGAGCCGCCGGAGCAGCCGGTGCCGATCGTGTAGCGGAGTTCGCCGTACTGCTCGATGAGGCGCTCCTTGCCCATCATCAACGACTCGGCCTCCATGGCCACGTTGCAGTTGTGGCCGGTGTGGGCCAGCGCTGTCGAGAGCACTGCGAAGCCGGCACCGAGGGCGTCGGTATAGCTGCTGGCATAGCCGGGTGCGCCGTCGAGGGTGCCGGAGTAGTCCTGCAGCGGTGGCTTGCCCGGGGTGTACGACGCCCCGCAGTTGCCGCCGTGGGTGATCAGCAGCTTGTGGTTCCAGGTGTCCTGCGGCGCCCAAGGCTTCCAATTCTGGCCCGGGCGGAAGAGCGTCAGGATCGAGTAGCGGTCGCGGTCCTGGTAGCCGTCCTCACGCCGGACGATGAAGGGCACCGTGACGCCCTGGTCGGTCGTGGTGGTGGCCAGGTCGAGCGGCGGCTTGTTGGGGTCGTACGGCTGCAGGTCGGGCTGCAGCGGGTTGCGCGACTTGTAGAGCAGGGAGTACGACGCGGGCTGATTGCAGCGCGCATCCTTCGCGGTCGTCTGGCAGTGGTAGTTGCCCAGCTGGGGCCCGGTGAAGACCGGGCCACCGTTCGGGTGGTTGGTGATGACAGTCCGGGCCGAGCGGCCTGCCGCAGAGGCTCGGACGACGTTGCGGCCCAGCCGCAGCCCCTCGACCAGTCCGAGGTAGCGACCGTTGCCGCGGACCTTGAAGCGCTTCGTGACGTTGCGCTTGCCGGCGCGCACCGTGACGGCGCCGGGCTTGACCCCACGCGGCAGCCGGACCTCCACCAGAGCGTCCCCGGCCGAGATCAGGTCGGAGCGGTTCGAGAGCACCCTGACCTCGAGCGAGCGGCCTCGCTTGGCCTTCCGTGCCGTGGGGCCAGGGGCGGACATGCCGGCCGACGTCGCCCCCGGCGCGACGGCGCTGGTGGCGACAGTGGGCACCGACAAGACGGCGAGCACGAGGGCGAGAGGCAGAAGTCTGAAGGGGATGCGCACGGCTGCTCAACGATCCCGACCGGCAGTCGTCACGCTCTGGGAGTCTCGGCTAGGTGCGGCGGTCGAGCACCGAGGCAGGCAGCTCGAGGTCGGGCACGAGCTCGACGAGCAGCGCCCGCACCCGAGCGTCGAGGTCGGCGACCACTTCGCGCACGCCGGCCTCGTCCTGGCCGCCGGGGTCGGCGACGGGCCAGTCGACGTACTTCACGCCCGGGACGTAGGGGCACTGCTCGCCGCACCCGAGGGTGATCGCCATGGTGCTGGCGGCGATCGTCTCGCGGGTGAGCAGCGTGGGCCGCTCGGCGGAGGTGTCGAGGCCGAGCTGCTCGAGGACCTCGGCGACCTCGGCGTGGATGTGCTCGCCGGGCTGGGTGCCGGCCGAGAGGGCGATCACCCGACCCTGCGCGTAGTGCTCACTCAGCACGCGGCTGATCACCGAACGGCCGCCGTTGCGAACGCAGGCGAACACCACCTGCGGCGTGTCGACCGTCTGCGTCATCGGTCGGCACCCGAGTTCGACGTGGAGGTGGCGCGCTCGCGGTAGAACTTGCGAGCCCACAGGCTGACGTAGACCAGAGCGACCAGGGCGGGCACCTCGATCAGCGGGCCGACGACACCGGCGAGAGCCTGTCCGGACGTGACGCCGAAGACCCCGATGGCCACCGCGATGGCGAGCTCGAAGTTGTTGCCCGCGGCAGTGAAGGAGACGGCTGTCGCGCGCTGGTAGTCGAAGCCGAGCGCCTTGGTGAGCAGCATCGAGCCGCCCCACATCAGGGCGAAGTAGGCGAGCAGCGGCAGGGCGATCCGGGCCACGTCGAGGGGCTGGTTGGTGATCGTGTCGCCTTGGAGCGCGAAGAGCAGCACGATGGTGAACAGCAGTCCGTAGAGCGCTGCCGGGCCGATCCTGGGGAGGAAGGTCGACTCGTACCACTCGCGACCCTTGGCGCGTTCGCCGAAGGTGCGGGTGAGGTAGCCCGCGAGCAGGGGGATGCCGAGGAAGACCAGGACCGACTTGGCGATGCCCCAGACCGAGACCTCGAGCGTGGTCTGCTCCAGCCCGAGCCAGCCCGGCAGGACCTGGAGGTAGAAGTAGCCGAGGAGAGCGAAGGCCACGATCTGGAAGATCGCGTTGATCGCGACCAGGATCGCGGCGGCCTCGCGGTCACCGCAGGCCAGGTCGTTCCAGATCAGCACCATCGCGATGCAGCGGGCGAGACCGACGATGATCAGGCCGGTGCGGTACTCAGGCAGGTCCGGGAGCAGCAGCCAGGCCAGGGCGAACATCAGCGCGGGGCCGAGCACCCAGTTCAAGAAGATCGAGGTGCCGAGCAGGCGGCGGTCGCTGGTGACGTGACCGAGCTCGTCGTAGCGGACCTTGGCGAGGACGGGATACATCATGATCAGCAGGCCGACGGCGATGGGCAGGGACACCGACCCGATCTCGACCGCGGCGAGAGCGTCGTCGAGGCCGGGGATCAGCCGTCCGAGGAGGAGTCCGGCGACCATCGCGACGCCGATCCACACCGGCAGGAAGCGGTCCAGCGTGGAGAGCTGGTGCAGGACGTCGCCCTCAGGTCGGTTCGGGTCGCGAACCTCGTTCACCAGGTCGCTCATCCGACCAGCTCCACAGAGGTGAACAGATTCGCAAGGGCGGCCATGGCGGCCGGGCGGGCCAGGTAGAAGACCCAGGTGCCGCGCTTCTCACGGTCCAGCAGCCCGGCCTCGTGGAGCACCTTGAGGTGGTGGCTGATCGTGGGCTGCGACAGGTCGAAATAGGGCAGCAGGTCGCACACGCACGCCTCGGCGCCCTCGTGTGAGAGCACCAGGGAGAGCAGTCGCAGTCGCGTTGGGTCGGCGATGGCCTTGAGCATCACGACGACGTGGGCCGCGGCCTCGGGGCTCAGTGGCTCGTGGGCCAGGGGCGTGCAGCAGGCGAGCGCGTCGTCGGCCATGGGCCGGTCCGGGCGAGCATCGGGAGGAGCGACCGGAATGGAGTTCGACATGCATCTATCTTCACACGCGTCGATGTGCTGCGCCGTGTCGATGTCTCAATTGGCTGGTGTGTGAGCCAGCAGGGGGAGGTTGACCGTGAAGGTGGACCCCAGCATGTGTTCAGAGGCAACCGAGACGTCACCACCGTGGCTGCGCACGATCCCGTCGACGATGCTCAGGCCGAGGCCCGTGCCCTGGATGGCGTGCTCCTGGGCCGTCGAGGACCGGAAGAACTGGGTGAACAGGTCGCGTTGCTCGGCCCGTGGGATGCCCAGACCGTTGTCACTGACCACGAGCCGAGCCGTTGTCGCCTCTTCATGGAGAGTGCAGCTGACCCAGCCGCCGTCCTCGGTGAACTTCACCGCGTTGCTCACCAGGTTGGTCACCAGCGCCTCGAGCTCCGTGCGGTCGCCTTGCACCATCACCGGTGCCTCGGGGACCTTGAAGGTGACCGAGAGCTTTCGTGCTGCGATGGCCAGGCCGAGGGCGTCGTGGGCGGCCAGGACGGCAGCCCCCAGATCGACGCTCACGTGGTGATGGTGGCTCGCTCCGGCTTCCAGGCTCGAGACCGTCAACAAGTCGTTGGCCAGAGAAGTCAGTCGCACGCTGTTGCGGCCGATCGCTTCGACGAACTTCGCCTGAGCGGGAGTCAGCGGCCCGGCGGACTGATCCTCGAGCAGCTCCACGAACCCCGCGATGCTTGTCATGGGAGTTCGCAGCTCGTGGCTGACGATGGCGACGAACTCGGCCTTGGCCATCCGGGCCTACGCGTTGAGCAGGTACGCCGTAGCCACATCCGCGAGGGTCTGCGCGATCACCATGTCTTCTGCATCGAGTGCACCAGATGTCGTGCGGTAGAGATCGAGCGCACCCAAGCACCGGTCGTCGTTGCGCAAGGGGAAGGTGAACACCGCCACCAGTCCTTCTCTCAGTGCGCTCTTGGCATACCTGGGGAACCGGGCGTCTGCGGACAGGTCCGGAATCGAGATCGGTCCATCGGTCTCATAGGCAGCCAGGCACGGTCCCTCGCCGAGGGTGGTCTGCAGATGCTCGTAGCGGATCGCCGACTCATCAGAGCCCGCCACGTGGTGGGGGCCCGTGGTGGGCGTGATCAGGGTGACGCCGGCGGCGTCGATCGGCAAGATGTCGACCATGCGTCCGACCAGGTGGTCCAGGATGCCTTGGATCGAGAAGTTTGTGACCAGTGTGCGCGCAAACTCGCTCAGCACGATCGAGAGTCGATTTTGTGCCGCCATCAAGGCCCCAAACAAGTTGAGCCGCGGGGTCTGGGCGGCACGTCGACCCATGCGAAGCGGTCGGAAACAATTTGCAGTGATCAATCTAGCGCGGAAGCCGGCTCCCTGGGGCTGAGTCCTGGGTGGGTCCGCGGCTGGGTCCGTAGGGTGGGGGAGTGACTGGGTTGCTGCTGGTCGGCGCCGGCCACGCCCACCTCTACGTCTTGAACAACGCCGCTGCACTGCAGGCGGCTGGCTACCGGGTGCACCTGCTCTCGCCGCGGTACTTCTACTACAGCGGCGTCGCCTCGGCCACCGCAGCCGGCGAGATGGCGACCG
The DNA here is from genome assembly GCA_039921445.1 of Marmoricola sp. Classification (GTDB taxonomy): domain Bacteria; phylum Actinomycetota; class Actinomycetes; order Propionibacteriales; family Nocardioidaceae; genus Marmoricola. Next base: position 7,018 of record JBDSBU010000201.1, read on the forward strand.
AGGTGGGTCGGATCGACGTGGCCGCGCTGGCGGAACGGTCGGGGGTGACCTTCCACGAGGACACGCTCGCCTCGCTCGAGCTCGCCGATCGGGTGGCGACGACTTCGCTGGGCGAGCGGATCGACTACGACGTGTTCTCGCTCAACATCGGCAGCGTTGTTGCTCCGCCCGAGATGACGGTCGAGGCCGGAGTACTCAGGGTCAAGCCGTTGGGTGACCTGGCTTCTCTGGGGGATCGGCTCGACGCCGAGTCCACCGGAACCACGATCACGGTCGTCGGCGGTGGGGCGACCGGTCTCGAGCTGGCCGCGCACCTGGCCGTACGTCGAGGCGTGGCAGGCGTGCACCTCCTGGAGGCCGGGATGGTCCTGGGCCCGGAGCTGCCGCCCGGCGCTCGACGCCGCATGCTGCGACTGCTCGAGAAACGTGGCGTCGTGGTGCGCCGCGGTTGTGCGGTGGCGCATCTGGGGACCGGGCACGTGAACTGCGCGGACGGGATGACGCTGGCGCACGACGCGGCAGTGCTGGCGACCGGTCTCGCCGCCCCGCCCGTGGTCGAGGAGCTCGGACTGGGTGACGGTCGTGGCGTCGCGGTGCGGGCGACACTGCAACACGTCGATCACGACGAGATCTACGCGGTCGGGGACTGCGCGCACTTCCTGCCAGAGCCGTTGCCGCGGATCGGCGTACACGGGGTGAAGCAGGGCCCGGTGCTCGTCGCCAGCTTGCTGGCGCGGCTGGGCGCGGAGCCGTTGCCCACCTATCAGCCGCAGCGGCGGGCCTTGGCGATTCTCGACCTGGGCGACGGCACCGCGCTCGCGACCTGGGGTCCGCTGTGGTGGCTGGGCCCCGCGGCGCTGCGGCTCAAGCGCCGGATCGATCGGAAATGGTTGGAGCGCTATCAGGTGACCGCTTCATGAATCTCGACGTAGCCGCCGGAGGATCCGGTTCCGGAAAGCGGACGACGTAGCCGTCGTGGTCGGAGAGGTGCCTGCCCTCGGGTCCCGTCGCGCGGAAGCGGAACGCTTCGCCAGGTGCGAGATCCCCTGTCATGGCGATGTGGTCGATGCTCAGCAGTCCGTCGATCTGGTGTGGGAGCCCTTCGGTCGGCACCGGAGCCGCGCCACGGAAGGATCGAGCTGCACACGGTGAGGTCACCGACGCGCGCCATCGCGCTCGCCGGGTGGGGGTCTGGCGCGGGGGTCAGCGCTTCCCGGCTCAGGATCCCCGCCCATCGCTGATTGGACGCCATCGTGTGCTCGCTCCGAGGGAGGTGGTAGCCATCCATGGACAACTTTTCGCTGACTTCGGTCAGGAGCCACACGTCGCAGTCCTCCCGGTCAAGGGTCTTGCGATGCTCCTCGCTCCACCGTCCTGCGAGGTTCCATGTCCCGATCCGCATTGCTGGCTCCCGTCCTGGCTGGCAGTGGATCACGGCGGACGACTGTCGGTCCCCGGAGATAGAAATAGGTGGGTGGCCGGGAGAGCTTGCGATCGGGCATTGCCTTTGAACTCGAACAGGTGTACGATCGTCGCAAGCGTGAGGTGATAGTGATGCTGGGGCCTCCGCTCGACCCGTGCGAGGTTGCGGGTCGCCCTCTCACGGGTGTGCTGCATCGACAGGTGAGCCGAGTTGGTCATGTCGATGCAGGAGGGGTGGGCTGTGGAGTCGTTGGTCGAGACCGTGAGTTCTCCGTTGCTGGCTGGGGTGGAGGCGATCGAGGCTGCACTGGAGGAGATGGCGGGCGCTGATCCGCTGTTCCTCGGAGCCGAGGCCAAGGGTGCGTTGCTGTTGCGGCTGGCTCGGTTGGAGACCCGTCTGGTGGCGGTGCGTTTGCGCGTGATGGCTGTGTGCGATGAGGTCGCGTTGGCTGAGGGTGCGCGTGACGTGGCGGCTCTGGTGACCCACCACACCCGCACCGAGGCCGGTGCCAACCGCCGGGATTTGGCCCTGGCCCAGGCCCTGGACCTTCGCTGGCACCTGGTGGCGGCCGCGCTCAGTGCTGGGGAGGTCAACCTCGCCCAGGCACACGTGATCACCCACGCGCTCGAGGAGCTCCC